>JAGVUA010000039.1 GCA_019136545.1 Betaproteobacteria bacterium | reverse complement strand
TCCGGCGCACCGCCGCGGCCCGGCACGGCGTCGACGCCTGGCGGCTCGAAACCCGCGAGGCCGGCCCGCGCACGTGGCTGCTGTCGCTGGAGGGCAAGTGGTGACGCCGGCGCGAGCGCCGAAGTGATTTCCCGTTAGAAGGAGCTTTTCATGAGCAATGCCCTCGAAGTTGTCATGTACCAGACCGGCCAGGCCTTCCTGATCCCGACGCTCGCCGTCATCGCGCTTCTGTTCGTCTATGCCTTCTTTGCGCTCGGCGCCTTCGCCGTGCAGTGGTGGCAGCGGCGGCGGGTGGTGATTTCCTATGACGACGTGCGCGGCTTTCCGCTGGTGGCCCGGGCGCGAGCGGCAACGCACCTCTCGGACGAAGACCTCGACGTCATGGCGCACAAGTTGCTGGAGCTGCCGCGGGTGGCGACGCGCGTGGCGCCCATGCTCGGCCTGGTCGCAACCATGATCCCGATGGGACCGGCGCTCAAGGGGCTGTCCGACGGCGACCTGGCGCAGGTTTCGGACAATCTGACCGTCGCTTTCTCGGCCGTCATCCTGGCGTTGATCGCCGCCGCCATCACCTACTGGATCGTCGCCGTGCGCCGTCGCTGGCTGGCTGAAGAGCTGGCCTGGCTGACGACGCAGCGTCGACCGCAGGCCGTCGCGCCATGAAGTTCCTGCACGAACCCGAGTCGGACGATCCCATCCTGTCGGTAGTCAATCTGATCGACATTTTCCTGGTGATCATCGCCGCCCTGTTGATCACCGTCGCGCAGAATCCGCTGCTCGACCCCTTCACCAGGAAGGACGTCATGGTCGTCACCGACGCCGGCAAGCCGTCGATGGAAGTGCTCGTCAAGCGGGGCGAAAAAATCGAAAAGTACAGGGCCAGCGGCGCAATCGGCCAGGGCGAGGGCGAAAAGGCCGGCACCGCCTACCGGATGAAGGACGGCTCGATGGTCTACGTGCCGGAAGGGACGCAGTAGGCTGGGGGACAACGCATGAGGCCAGAATCCATATCGAAGACAATCGTTCGAAACGCAGACGCGGCGCCTGTGCCCGCCCAGGCAACGCCATCCGGCCGGCAGGTCAGGATCGAAACGGGCGCGCTGTTCGCCGGACGGCGCGAAGCGATCATCGTCCATCGCGGCGAGGAGTATCGCCTGCGGATCACGCGGCAGGACAAGCTGATCCTGACCAAGTAGGCGTCAAAGGCGGGTATCCTCGGTCGAGCCGGCGTCAGCCGGCCGGTTTTTTCGTCACGACCACGAGGACGCCATGCGCGAAGCACTGCCATCGGGAGCACGGGAAAAGGAAGCCGCCGGCGGCATGGCCGGCGCGCGGCATTCCGGCGCGGGCGTCCATGGCTCGGCGGTGGTGCGCGCCCTGCTGTGGTGTGCGGGCGTGCTGGCGCTGGTGCTGGCGGTGCTGGGCGTGGTGTTGCCGGGCTTGCCGACCACGCCGTTCGTGCTGCTCGCCGGCGCCTGCTTCGTGCGCGCGTCGCCGCGCGCCCATGCCTGGCTGCTCGATACCCGGCTGTTCGGGCCGATGCTGCGCGAATGGGAGCAGCACCACCGCATTTCGCGCCGGATCAAGCGCTTCGCCTTGGGCGCCATGGCGGTGATGGCCACGGTGTCCATCATCTACTTCAACGGCCAGCCCTGGCTGCAGGCAGCCGTGTTGACGGGCGTGGTCGCCGGCACGGCAGCGGTCGCCCGCATACCGACGCGCCGGGATTGAGCGGCGGCTGGCCCGCTGCACGGCGCTGCTCGCCGTCGGTGCCGGCTGGACGGCATGAATGGGCGGGCAAGTTCTGAAAGTCAGCCGTGGCGGCACGCCGGCAAAGCTGCTGGCCGGCGGTGTCAGCCGGGGGCCCGGTTGTCTATCCTTGCAGCCGCTTGGCGGGGCCGAAGCCACTCGCCCCATGCACATCGACGCCATGCCTTGTTCGTCGCCCGGCTGATTTTCCCTTCGTCGGCTGTCATAGCCTCCGGCTATTCACCTCTTCGGAACGTTCAATTGGATTGATGGTAGCTACAGGCCTAGCATGGCTCGTGTCGCAACGAATCGTGAGGAGAACACCATGAGCAACTCAGGAAAATGCCCCGTCATGCATGGAGGCGCAACATCGGCATCGGCGTCGATGACGACCCAGAACTGGTGGCCGAAGGCGCTGAACCTGGACATCCTGCACCAGCACGACAGCAAGACCCATCCGCTCGGCGCGGACTTCGACTATCGCGGGGAACTGAACAAGCTGGACATCGAGGCGCTGAAGCGGGACGTGAAGGCGCTGATGACGGATTCGCAAGAGTGGTGGCCGGCGGACTGGGGCCACTACGGCGGCCTGATGATCCGCATGGCCTGGCACTCGGCGGGCACCTACCGCATCGCCGACGGCCGCGGCGGCGGCGGCACGGGCAACCAGCGCTTCGCGCCGCTCAATTCCTGGCCTGACAATGCCAATCTCGACAAGGCGCGCCGCCTGCTCTGGCCGATCAAGCGCAAGTACGGCAACCAAGTGAGCTGGGCCGACCTGATCATCCTGGCCGGCACCCTGGCCTACGAGGCCATGGGCCTGAAGACTTTCGGCTTCGGCTTCGGCCGCGAGGACATCTGGCATCCGGAGAAGGACATCTACTGGGGTTCCGAGCGGGAATGGCTGGCGCCCACCGGCAGCCAGGGCTCGCGCTACTCCGGCGAGCGCGACTTGGAGAACCCGCTGGCCGCCGTGATGATGGGGCTCATTTACGTCAATCCGGAAGGCGTCGATGGCAAGCCCGATCCGCTCAAGACCGCCCGCGACGTGCGCGTCACCTTCGCCCGCATGGCGATGAACGACGAGGAAACCGTGGCCCTCACCGCCGGCGGCCACACGGTCGGCAAGGCGCACGGCAACGGCAGCGCCGCCGAACTCGGCCCGGCGCCCGAAGGCGCCGGGCTGGAAGAGCAGGGCCTGGGCTGGATGAACCATACGACGCGCGGCATCGGCCGCGACGCGGTGACCAGCGGCCTCGAAGGCGCCTGGACGACGCACCCGACGAAGTGGAATACCGGCAAGGGCGGTTACTTCGATCTGCTGCTCCGCTACGACTGGTGGCTGCAGAAGTCGCCGGCCGGCGCCTGGCAGTGGGAACCGGTCGGCATCAAGGAAGAGGACATGCCGGTCGACGTCGAGGATGCCTCGATCCGTCGCAAGCCGATCATGACCGACGCCGACATGGCGCTGCGCTTCGATCCCGATTACCGCAAGATCGCCGAGCGCTTCCGCGATGATCCGGCCTACTTCGAGCAAGTGTTCGCCCGCGCCTGGTTCAAGCTGACCCACCGCGACATGGGCCCCAAGTCGCGCTACTTCGGCCCGGACGTGCCGAAGGAAGACCTGGTCTGGCAGGATCCGGTACCGGCGGGCCGCACCGATTACGACGTGGCCGCCGTGAAGGCCAGGATCGCGGCCGGCGGCCTCTCCGTCAGCGAGATGGTCGCGACGGCCTGGGATTCGGCGCGCACCTTCCGCGGCTCGGATAAACGTGGTGGAGCGAATGGCGCGCGCATCCGCCTCGCCCCGCAGCAGGATTGGATCGGCAACGAGCCGGCGCGGCTGGCCAAGGCGCTGGCGGTGTATGAAAAGATCGCCAGTGAAACCGGCGCCAGCGTCGCCGATGTGATCGTGCTGGCCGGCAACGTCGGCGTCGAGCAGGCGGCGAAAGCGGCAGGCTTCGCGGTGACGGTGCCTTTTGCGCCGGGACGCGGCGACGCCACGGCGGCGATGACCGACGCCGAGTCCTTCGCGGTGCTGGAGCCGCTGGCCGACGGTTTCCGCAACTGGCTGAAACAGGACTACGCGGTCGCGCCCGAGGAACTGCTGCTCGACCGCGCGCAACTGATGCGGCTCACCGCCTGCGAGATGACGACGCTCATCGGCGGCATGCGGGTGATCGGTACCAACCACGGCGGCTCGAAGCATGGCGTGTTCACCGATCGCGTCGGGGCGCTGACCAACGACTTCTTCGTGAACCTGACCGACATGGCTTACACATGGCAGCCGGCGGGCAAGAATCTCTACGAGATCAAGGATCGGAAAACAGGCACCGTGAAATGGACCGCCACGCGCGTCGATGTGGTGTTCGGCTCGAATGCCATCCTGCGCGCCTACGCCGAAGTCTATGCGCAGGACGACGCCCAGAAGAAGTTCGTCGATGACTTCGTCGCCGCCTGGGTCAAGGTGATGAACGCGGACCGCTACGACTTGAAGTCGGCCGTGGCACCGGCGGGTTGATCTTGCTGGAACTAATCGGGATCATCGTGGGTCGGAATAGCGCTTCGACCCGCCGGCTGGCTGCCAGCCTGCCGGCGGGTTGCGCGTTTCCGCCACGACAGCAAAATGAGCAAAAAGTCTGGATCAGGCCTGCTTCTGATGTTTCTCGCGCCCTGCGCGCTCGCCATTTCGTCCGACGACATTCCCCTTGTCGAGCGCATGGCCGGACGCGGCAACGACGCCGCGCAGGTGCTGCTGGCCACGGCCTATCTGGATGGTGACGGCGGCTTGCCGAAGAACCCGCAACTCGCGGCGCATTGGTTCGAGTTGGCGGCGCTGCAGGGCAACGGCTTCGCCGAGGAACGCATTGGCGATCTCTACGAGAAGGGCATCGGCGTGGCGGCCAATCCCGTCCTCGCCTTCGACTGGCGGCTGCGGGCGGCGCGGCGGGGCAACCCGCAGGCGCAGGTGAAGATCAGCCGGATGTATATGGCGGGACTCGGCGTCAAGCAGGACAAGGCGGAGGGAATGGCGTGGCTCCGACGCGCGGCATCCGAGGGCAACGCGGAAGCGCAGTTCCTCATGGGCAAGCTCGCGCACGAAGCGGCGACGACGCCCAGGGCGCGCGTCGAGGCCCTCTCCTGGCTGGAACTGGCGGCGCGAAAAGGCTACGAGGATGCCGTCGAATTGTTTAATCTCCTGGAAAGCGTCGGCCACGGAATCGAGGATGGCTTTCATGGCCATCGGCCGAACCTGATCCAGCTCGCATCGGACGGGGATCTCGAAGCGCAGTTCCTGCTCGCCCAGCGTTACGAACGCGGAACGGTCGGCATGCGGCGCGACCTGGGCGAAGCCCTGCGCTGGTACGAACGCGCGGCGGCCGGCGGCCATCGCGCTGCCGCGCGGGCGCGGGACCGCATGCGCGGCGAAAGTGCGCTGGACGACGCGGCGGTGGCGACGGCCCCGGCGGTTCCGGCCAAATAGGAGGGGCGACATGGCATTCGATCCGTTTCGGGAATTCAGCATGGATGTGCTGTGCGCGGTGTCGAGCCTGTTGCTGGTGCTCATCTATTACCTCTATCACGCGGCACGGGTGCGGCGAGACCCGAGCTACTCGATCCACTATGTCAACGCCCTGGCGAGGCGCGCTTGGGTAGAGAGCGTGATGTCGAACGCCGGCAAGGACGTGATGGCGGTGCAGACCCTGCGCAACTTCATCATGAACGCTATTCTCATGGTCTCGACGACGACCCTGCTGCTGATCGGCACGCTGACGCTGTCGGGTCAGGCGGACACTATCAGCCGGAGCTGGCATGCCATCAACCTGGGCGGCTCGCACGCCGCCGAGCTCTGGATCGCCAAGGTCATGTGCCTGCTGGCGGTGCTCCTCGTCGCCTTCTTTTGCTATGCCCTGTCCATCCGCCTGGCGAACCATGTGCTCTTCATGCTCAACATTCCGCCGGACGTGCAGCGCCAGCACGAAGCGCTGGCGCCGGGCGCCGTCGCCTTCCGCCTCAACCGGGCCGGGCAACTCGTCGCCATCGGCATGCGCTGCTACTTCTTCGCCATACCGCTGGTCTTCTGGCTGTTCGGGCCGCTCTACATGCTGGCCGCCACCGCCGGCGTGGTGCTGATTCTGTCGAGGCTCGACCGCCACAAGCAGGGCATCTAGCCGCGACGTTTCAATGGCGGCATTAATCTACGCAACTCAACGCCCCGGGGTCGTTCGGGCGCACGGTCATGTTTACTCGCTGGCGATCACCAGCACCACCCGACGGTTCTGCGCCCGCCCCTCGGCGGTTTGATTGCTGACGATCGGCATCCTGTGCCCCAGGCCGCGTACCTGGATGCCCTTGGGATTCATTCCCGCCAGGATCATCGCTTCGCCGACCGCTTGCGCCCGACGCAGGGATAGCTGTTCGTTGTGGGCGACACTGCCCGTGGTGTCGGTATGGCCGTCGATCCTGACGTTGCCGATGTCCAGCCTGATCAACAGATGCGCGATGCGTTCGACGGTTTGCCGGGCAGCGGCCATCAGCATCGCCTCGTCCGGCCCGAACAGCAGCTTTTCCGAGGCGTTGAATTCCCAACCTTCTTCCGATTCGACGAAGCCCTCCTGTTTCAAGGCTGCGATCTGTGCCGGGTTCAGATGCGTCTTGCGTTGCGCGGCTTGGGGCGGACTCGCCTGTTCCGGCAGGGACTGGCAGGCGACCGTGCCGAACAGGACGGCCGATAGCAGCATGCCGACGATGAGTGCGCGGATCATGATTCCTCCGGTGGCGCGGCGATCGAGGCGACGGAATAAGTTCCGCGCCCGGCGCGTTTCGATCGATACATCGCTTCATCCGCTTTCTTCATGAGGCCTGCGGAATCGCGTGCATGGTCGGGATAGAAGGCGATGCCGATGCTGAAGGAAACCGTCAGCAGCTTGCCGGCCGGTAGCACCACCGGTTCCTTCATGGCGTCCAGCATGCCGGCGGCGATGCTGCTCGCTTGCGACGCGTCCCCCAAGGGCGTCAGCAGAGCGGCGAACTCGTCCCCGCCGATGCGGGCGACCAGATCGCCTTCCCGCACCTGCGAGCGCAGCCGGCGGGCAATCGTCGCTAGCACAGCGTCGCCCGCCTCATGGCCCAGTTCGTCGTTGATGGCCTTGAAGCGGTCGGTGTCAATGAAGAACAGTGCGACACGCGCGCCGCCGCCGGGGTCGGCGAGCTCGGCCGTCAGCCGGGCATCGAAATGGGCGCGATTGGCCAGTTCCGTCAGCGGATCGTGATTCGCCTGGCGGGTCAGCGACTCGTTGTGGCTGACCATCTGCGCCTGCCAGCGCGCCAGTTCCTCGAGCAAGGCATTGAAGTCGTCCCTGAGGTCGTCCAGTTCCGCAATCGCCATCGGTGCTGCCCGATGCCCGAATTGTCGTTCCCGGCGGGCTTTGGCGGCCACCGCCGCCAAGTGTTGCAAGGGTTCGACGATCTCCTTGCTGGCCTGGCGCGAGAACCTCGATGCGATCAGGCCGCTGGGCAACAGGCAGAAAACCCCGCAGCCAATGCCGATCAGCAGATAAACGAGCATGCCCTCACTGGAACCGTACAGCTTGACGGTGCCGATCGCGCGGCCGTCATGTTCGATTTGTGCGGTCGCCGGCGCCGGGAACAGCATGCCGGCCAGCAGGCGCTCCGCCTTTGCCGGCCACCAGATGTCGTCTTCCGGGCGTCGCCAGTGCGCCAGCTCGTTGCCGTCGCGGTCGAAAATGCGGACCGAGGAAATCGGGCGCTTGGCGACCATCTTGGCAATCGATTCGTCGATGGCCTCCCGATCGTTGAACACGACGGCGGCCTCCACCCCGTAAGCCACGCCGTGGGCGGAAAGCACCAGGTTGTCGATCATGTAGACCCGCAGCGCGATCAAGCCGACCACAAAAATGGAAGTACCCGCCATCGTCAGCGTCAGAAGGGCCAGCCGCATGTTCGCGCGATGCAGGACCAGACCGAGAGGCATCTTCCCGGCGTTGACGGGCGGCATCGGACTCATGGCGAGGGCTGCCTCCGCCGGGCCAGCTGCAATACCTTGGGATCTATCCTTATGCCGCTGCGCGATATGGAGTCGAGGTTGGCGAGCAGGCTGATGTTGCCGTCGCGGATCGTAAGACAGAACATGCTGGCGTCCGCGCATTCGGGATTGTCTTCGCTGATGGTTAAGATCGGCCGGCCGCCGGTTTCAGCGAGCAGCTGCCTTTTCTGCGCAATGCTCAGCGCGCCGAGATAGAGAAGATCGCAACCGGCCGTCGGATCTGCTTCGTCGAGCGCGATCTCGCGGACGGGCCAGACGCGGTCGCCGATGCGGCTCAGGCGGGCGGGGGCGTTCCTCAAATAAGCCGATTCGCCGGCAATGCACAGCCGATAGGTATCGGAGGCGTTCGGCCAGCGCGCGTAGCCGGCTACCCCCGAAACGAAGCGGACGATTTGCGTGCCGATATCCGCGTGCGCGGCATCCGAGGGTTCGACGCGCGGCGCGCCCGCGATCGCGTCTCCTCCAATCAGAAGCAATGCGGATGAGATGAGCGAAAGACGCAAGCGCTATCCTACGGATGGAAGCGCACCGATCCGGATGCCTTCGGCGGATGCGCGAAAATAGAGATCATATCGCGTTACGGGGTAAGCCTATCAATCATCGTGGCCGCCGCTCAGCGCGACGGAGCGGGGCTGCATGCCGCCGCCGCGCGCATTGACGACGATGCGCGGAAAGTCAGCCGTGGCGATACGCCGCCGATCTTGATCGGCGGAGCGCCGGCGGTATGATGCGGCGTCCCGTCACGGCTGACTTTTGCGCTCCATTCGGCCTGCCCTGGCAGGAACGGCGAGCCGAGGCGCCCGATCTGCACGTCCTGCTTGTGCCGGCCCCGGCCCCGCTCGTGATGCCGGCGGGCGAAGCCCCGACGGAAGCGGCTGCGACGGTGACGGATGGCGCCACGCGGGTCACGATCAGGCACGCGGTGACCGCCGAACCGGTCCCGAGGCCAACCGTATCGCCAGCGAGGATCCCGACGCCCGTTCCATCGGCCACGCCGGTTCCGCAGCGGATGGCGAAGGCGAAGCCACCCAGGGCCACGGTCGAGGCCAAGGTTGAGGAGGCGGCGCCGGCCGAGCCGGCGCCGCAGATGGCGAGCGATGCGACTCCCGCGGAAGCGTCCTCGCCCGCCCAGGCGTCCGGCGAGACGGTGCCTGCGCCGGCGCCCAGGACGCCGGTGATCGCCCTGGAACGGTCGGACGAACCTGCCTGGGTGGTACCGCCGCCGCCCCCGGAGCGTCGGGATGCCGGCGAGGTTGCGCCGAGGCCTGTGGAACCGGAAGTGCGCGCGCAAGCCGAGGAAGTCGCCAAGCCCGACGCGGCGGCCGGCGATGCCGAGCGCGAGGCGCGACGGCAGGCGGAACTGGCGGAGGCCGCACGAGTCGAGGCGCAACGCCAGGAAGCGGAGCGTCGGGAAGCCGCCCGCATCGAAGCGGCGCCGTTGGAAGCGCAACGCCAGGAGGCTGCGCGAGTGGCAGCCGCGCGACGGGAGAGCGAACGGCGGGAGAGCGAAAGGCGGGAGGCAGCGCAGCGGGAAGCCCAGCGGCAAGAGCTGGCGCGGCAAGAGGCCGTTCGTGCCGAAGCCGCACGTATCGAAGCCCAGCGGCGGGAAACGGCGCGCATCGAGGCAGCGCGCGTCGATGCCCAGCGGCGGGAAGCGGCGCGACTGGAGGCTGAACGCCAGGAGGCTGCCCGGCTCGAAGCTGCTCGGGCCGAGGTCGCCCGTGCGGAAGCCGCCCGGCTGGAAGCCGAACGTCGGGAGGCGGCGCGCCAGGCCGCCGCGCGCGAAGCGGCTCAGCGTCAAGAAGCTGCGCGTGCCGAAGCGGCACGGCAGGAGGCAGCACGGCAGGAGGCGGCACGGCAGGAGGCGGCACGGCAGGAGGCGGCACGGCAGGAGGCGGCGCGTCAGACTGCCGCGCAAGAGGCTCAGCGTCAGGAAACCGCGCGCGCCGAAACAGCCAGACAGGAAGCGGTGCGGCAGGAGGTCGCCCGACAGGAGGCCGCCCGCGTGCAGGCCGAACAGGAGGAGGATGCAAGACGGGAGGCGCGGCGCCGTGCGATGGGACGCGAACTCGAAGAGGCCGCCGCCCGCCGCCAGGCCGAAGCGGCGGCGCGTTCGTCCAGGACGTTGCCGCTGTCGTTGAGCACCGCGCGCCGGGTCCGACTGTGGGGACGCAGCGACCCCAACGCCCACCTCGTCGACTACGCCGAGGCCTGGGCCCGCAAGATCCAGTTCAATACGCCGGTCGAGACGGTGCGTGACGTGGCCGCGCGGCCTCACACCAACGCCATGGTGACCGTGGCCATCCGCAGCGACGGAACCGTCGAGAACGTGACTTTCGTGCTTTCCAGCGGCGTGGCGGAAGTCGATGACGCAATACGGCGCATCGTGGAAAGCCACGCGCCCTACCAGCGGTTTCCGCCGGGACTGGCCCGCGACTACGATGTGGTCGAAGTGCGCCGCACCTGGCAATTCGACACGGCCGTCCGCCTGTACTGATTGGGCTGCGACTACCGGGCGCCGGGTCGGGGGAATATGATGCGGCGCTCCACCATCGCTGACTTTCACGCAATGCACGAAAAAACCTTCATCGTCATCGGCGCCATCAGCGCCGTGTCGACCGTGCTGCTCGGCGCTGCCGCCGCCCACATGTTCGCCGAGATGCCGGCCGGCGCGCAAGCCTGGTTCCACACGGGCTTGCAGTACCAGCAGTTCCACGCGCTCGGGCTGCTGGCCGTCGGGCTGGTGGCCGGACGAAACGCATCGAAATGGATTGTCGCCGCCGGCTGGCTGATGGTCCTCGGCACGCTGCTGTTCAGCGGCAATCTCTACTTGCGCAGCGCGGCCGGCTTCCATGCCCTGCATGCCGTCACGCCCTACGGCGGCTTCGCGTTCATCTTCGCCTGGCTGGCGCTGGCGATCGGCGTGATGCGGGGGCAACCCGATGGCCGTTAGGCCTCTGCTGCGCATGGGCGATGCGCGCCTGCTCGAAGTGGCGGCGCCGGTGGCCGATCCGACCGCACCGGCCATCCGTGAACTGATCGCCGACATGTTCGACACCATGGCCGCGGCCGGTGGCGTCGGGTTGGCGGCGCCGCAGATCGGCGTCGGCCTGCAAGTGGTGATCTTCGGTTTCGAGAAAAGCGAACGCTATCCGGATGCCGAGGCCGTGCCGTCAACCATCCTGATCAATCCCCTCGTCACGCCACTGTCGGAGGACGAGGAACTCGGCTGGGAAGGCTGCCTTTCCGTGCCGGGTTTGCGCGGCGAGGTGCCGCGCTGCCGAAGCGTCCGCTACCAGGGCGTGGATCCGGCCGGCAATGCCATCGATCGCACGGTGGCGGGTTTCCATGCCCGCGTCGTCCAGCACGAATGCGATCACCTGATCGGCGTGCTCTACCCGATGCGCGTGCGCGACCTGCGGCGCTTCGGCTTCACCGAGGTCCTGTTTCCCGAACTCGGCGGCGCACCGGACGCTGGCGAAAGCTAAAGGAGTTCCCCGCGCACGGTCGGCACGACGCCGCCCCCCACGCTGATCAGGGGCCTGCCGTCGACCAGGCGCGCGCGCAGCCGGACCAGCGAGGGACGGCGGATTTCATGACCTTGCTCGATGCGCAGCGACAGGTCGCCCTCGCCGAGCAGGCGGTGCCGCAGCAGATAGGCGCCCAGAAACGCCGCCCCGTTGCCGGTGGCGGGATCTTCGCGCACGCCGTGGGCTTCGAAGAAGAAGCGGGCGGAGAGGTCGTTGCGCGAATCGCGCGTCTCGCGGCAGAACACATAGACGAGGGAAGGGAACCCCTGGGCCGACAGCGCACCGTATGCGCCGAGGTCGAGAGAGCATTGCCGCAGCGCCGCCAGCCCGTGCACGGGCACGATCATCGCCGAAGTGCCCGCGCCGCACTGCTGCACGGGTCCGGAAGCATCGAGGTCGTCCGGCGACAGGCCCAGCGCGGCGGCGATCGGCTCGCGCGCGCAGGTGGGCCCCAGGGTGACCGGCGGCGCCGCGAACCAGCAGACTTCCTTGCGGTCGTCGGCATCATGCTCGAACGTGACGGGCACCGGGCCGACTTTCAGGTCGAGGACTACCGATGCCATCACGGTTTGCGCTTCCTGCCGGATCACCTGCGCCGTGCCGAGTATCGGGTGGCCGGCGAACGCGATTTCGCGCGCCGGCGTGAAGATGCGCACGCGATGGCTGCCATCGGCATTGGCCTGGGATGCGACAAACGTGGTTTCGGAAAAGTTGATTTCGGCGGCGATCGCCTGCATCTCGTCGTCGGCGAGGCCGTCGGCGTGCGTGACCACGGCCAGGGGATTGCCCGAGTAGCGTTGTTCGGCGAAGACGTCGACGATATGTAGGGTTCTAGCGCTCATGTCACGACTACCGGCGACGTCGCGGTGGTATCGCGTCGGCCGCGCATGCCAAGATTCAGTGGCGGCGCAGCCGGCCGCGCCGCGCGTCGTGCCACGGCCGGGTGGAAGGCGGCGTGCCCAATGACGTACCCAGCGGCGCGGCCTCGGCCAGACCGTGCGGCGGCCAGGCGGCCAGGCTGGCGATCAAGGCGTTCATGCTGCGCGGCGCGGGCGTGGCCGGCTGCAGTCCGCGGGCGGCCAGCGCCCGGTGAAGTTCGACGACGGCCGGCAGCGCTTGCCCGGCGGCCTTCAGGGCCACTTCCTGCTCGGGAAGGCGACCGGCATCGAAAGAAGCGATGCAGCGTCCCGCCGCGAGCACGTGGATGTCGTCCGCCCAGCGGTAGGCATGGTCCACGTCGTGGGTGGAGAGCACGACCGTGATGCCGCGGGACGAGAGCTCGTCGAGCACCGCCAGCAGCTCCGTCTGCGCGGCGACATCCAGTCCGGCCATCGGTTCGTCCAACAGGAGCACCTCGGGCCGCATCGCCAGCACGCCGGCAATGCAGACGCGTTTCTTCTGGCCGAAGCTCAGGTGGTGCACGGGCCGGTCCGCCATGGCCGCCATGCCGACGGCGGCCAGCGACTGCGCGACGCGCAGGCGTACCTCGGCCTCCTCGAGTCCGAGATTGAGCGGGCCGAAGGACACGTCCTCGAAGACGCTGGCGGAAAAGAGCTGGCGGTCGGGATTCTGAAACACCAGGCCCACCCGGCTGCGCAAGGCATTCAGGCCATTGCGGCTGTAGTCGAGCGGGCTGCCATCGAGCAGGATGACGCCCGACGCCGGACGCAACAGCCCGTTGAGTTGCTGCAGGAGCGTCGTCTTGCCGGAACCGTTGGCGCCGAGCAGGGCGTTGCGGCTGCCCCGGCGGATATTGATCGAACAGCCGGCCAGTCCGGTGCCGCCTTCCGGGTATACGTGGCGAACGTTGCAGACTTCGAGGATCAGGCGCGTCGTCATCGGCCGAGGCTTCCGGCAAGCGCGATCAGCGCGACGCCGGCGATCGCGGCGATGCAGGTATCGCGCCGCGCATGCGCGAAGCCGGGCGAAAGAAAGCGGAGCGATCCGCCGCCGTTGCGCGCCAGCGCGGCAGTGGCAAGGCCTTGGGCACGTTGCCAAACCTGAACCGCCAGATTGGCGGCCAACAGGCCCAGCGAATGCAGGCTGCGCCGGGTGGTCGCGTAACCGAGGCGGGCCGATTGCGCGGTGATGGTGTCGTGCATGGCCTCGGACAGCACGAACAGCATGCGGTAGCACAGCACCATCAGGTCGAGGATCACCTCGGGGACGCGCAGGCGCCGCAGCAGCGAGATCAAGTCGCGCAGCGGCGTGGTCAATACCAGCAGCAACAGGGCGGCCAGCGACGCAAGCGAGCGCGACGCCACGGTGGCGATGCGCGGCATGGCGTCGGGCGCGAATTGCCACCGAAAACCGTCCTGGGCATCGATGTTGACGGAAAACATCAAGGAGAGACTGCTGATGGCCAGAAAGGCCGCGGCCGGCACGGCGACGCGCAGGTAGAGCCACGGCGACACGCGCGCGCCGAGCAGGGTCACGGCCATCAGAACCAGTGCGATGCCGGCGGTGGCGGCCGGCGTGCCGGCAACGAAGGCAGCGACCAGTCCGCCCAGCGCAAAACAGCCTTTCGCGGCGGGGGCGACCTCGCGCCAGCGGTTGGCGTAGGCGCTTTGCTCAATCAGCACCGGAAGTGCCGCTTTCGTCGCGATCAGCCTGCTTGCGCATCTTGTCGCGGGTGACGGAGACGCCGAGCCAGTAGCCCATCAAGCCGGCGCCGATGGCGGCCTGCAACGCGAATAACAGAGAGGCGATTTCGCTGCTGGCAGGTTCGAGGATGGGCTTGAACCAGGGCCGGTAATCGGGCGCGATCTCGCTGATCACCTGCTGCGCCTTGCCGTCGGCGCCGCCGAACACTTCGCCCGGCTGGCCGTTCGGCGTATCGCCGGGCTTGGGTACCAGCCACAATGGCAATGCCGTGATCAGCACGATCGCCATGACGACCAGCCAATTTTGCCGCCGGTTCATGCCCGCGCCCCGCGACGCAGGAACAAGGGCAGATGCCGCATTTCCTCGGCGTTGAAACGCATCAGGGCGTTGACGACGAGCACGGTGAGCAGGCCTTCGGTGATGGCGAGGGGAATCTGGGTGATGGCGAAAATGCCGGCGAACTTGGCCAGCGAGGCCGTGAAGCCGCCCACCGGATCGGGGAAGGCCCAGGCGAGCTGAATCGATGTCGTGACGTAGGTGGCCAGGTCGCCCAGGCACGCGGCCAGAAACACGCTGATCGCCAGGGACAGGCGCAGCGCGCGGCTCGCCCGGAATACTCCCGCCGCGACGAAAGAGCCGACGACGGCCATGGAGAACACATTGGCGCCGAGCGTGGTCAGGCCGCCGTGAGCGAGCAGCAGCGCCTGGAACACCAGCACGACCAGGCCGACCAGCACCATGGCGGCGGGGCCGAACAGCAGGGCGCCCAGGCCGATCCCGGTCGGATGCGAGCAGCTGCCGGTCACGGAAGGTAGCTTGAGCGCCGACAGCACCAGGGAAAACGCGGCGGCGACGCCGAGCAACATTCTCTGTTCCGGATGTTCGTAAAGCCGTTGCCGAACCGCACGCACGCTCCAGACGACGAAAGGCGCCGATGCCAGCGTCCACCCCACGGCATGCTCGACCGGCAGAAAACCTTCCATGATGTGCATGACGCGCTTCTCCCGTTCATCGGCATTGCCGCCCGCGCCGTCGAGGCCGGCAACAGACCGTTCGTCCCACCCCGACAGGCCGGCCTTATTCTGTTGACTCGAAAATTATTAGTCCATGAGTATTTTTCAATCGAATCCATAGGAAACGCCTATGCGAAAAATGGCGGATGTTCGGAGCGATCGAGCCGTTGCGAAGCCGGCGGCTGCCGATCATAATCGCCGCCCGAAACGGCGCGTCGAGGGACGCTGAGGGAGCCAAGCGAAATGGAATGCGAGTTAGCCGAACGCTACAAGGGCACGGCAAGCGGCGAAGAAGCGGCGGCCATTCTGCGGGCCTGCGTGCAATGCGGCAACTGCGAGGCCACCTGCCCGACATTTCGGCTGACCAAGGATCCGTTCGACGGTCCGCGCGGCCGCGTCTCCCTCATCATGCAACTGATGGCGGGCCTGGCGCCGAGCGCGGACGTGCGCAGCCATCTCGATCGCTGCCTGACGTGCCGCTCCTGCGAAACCACTTGCCCGGAGGGCGTTCGCTTCGGGCGCCTGCTCGACATCGGGCGCGAAGCCGCCGAGTCGTTGCCGCCAAGGCCTGTTCTGGAGCGGCTGGCGCGCTGGGGCCTGCGGGCGGTGCTGCCCCATCGGCATCGCTTCAGCGCGCTATTGCGCATCGGGCAGGTGACGCGCCGTTTCCTGCCCGAATCCTTGCGCGCCAGGATTCCCGATCGACGGCCGGCGGGGCCGTGGCCGTCCCGTTCGCACGTTCGCACCATGCTGGTCTGGCAAGGCTGCGTGCAGCCGGGACTGGCGCCCGACATCAACGCCGCCGCCGCCCGCGTGCTGGATCGTTTCGCCATTCGCCTGATTCCCGCCGAAGCGGGCTGTTGCGGCGCGATCAGCCATCACTTGGCCGCCACCGGGGAAGCGCGCGATTACATGCGGCGCAATATCGATGCCTGCTGGCCCCGGATCGAAGCCGGTGCTGAAGCGATTGTCATGACGGCCAGCGGTTGTGGCGCTCATGTGCGCGATTACGGCCATTTGCTGCGCGACGATCCGGATTATCGCGACAAGGCTGCGCGCATTTCGGCGATGACGCGCGACATCGCGGAGGTGGTGGCCAAGGAATGGCCGAGCGAGCTTGCCGTCCAGGCGCCCAGTCCGCCGCGCCGCATTGCCTTTCAGTCGCCATGCAGCCTGCAGCACGGACAAAAGCTCAATGGCATGGTCGAAAAACTGTTGAAGCGCGCGGGCTTTCGCCTGACGCCTGTCGATTACCCGTTCATGTGTTGCGGTTCGGCCGGCACTTACTCGATCCTCCAGCCGGAACTGGCCGAATCCTTGCGCGAACAGAAGCTCCGCACGCTGACGGTGGCCCGGCCGACGCTGATCGCCAGCGCCAACATCGGATGCATGATGCATCTGGCGGCGGCGGCGCCGATGCCGGTCAGACACTGGATCGAATTGCTCGACGAAGTGCTGCCGGCGCGCCGCGACGACTGACTTTCGCTGGGCGCGCGGCGTCCGCATAGGCAACGCCTATCGCTCGAATCGGAAAAACGTCATGGACAAGGGCCGTACGCTTGCCCAGAATTTTTCGGTCGCCATGGCGGGACCATGGCGATGGCATGCCGGGGATGCCGGCGGCCTTTCCGAATATCCGACGACCACTGGATCCAGCCATGATGAACAAAGCCGAAATGAAGCAAGCCATCCTCGATGCCAAGGACGCGAAAGGTTTGAAGTGGAGCGACATTGCCAAGGCGGCCGGATTGTCGCCGGAGTACACCTGTTCCGCATGCCTGGGCATGAATCACCTGGACAAGAAGCCGGCCGATGCAGTGGCCAAGGCGCTCGGCCTGGGCAAGGAAGTGGCCTCGGCGCTGCAGCGCTTTCCGCTCAAGACGTGGACGCAGACGGTGCCGACCGATCCGTTGATCTACCGCTGGTACGAAATTGTCGGCGTCTATGGCGAGACCATCAAGGAAATGATCAACGAAAAATTCGGCGATGGCATCATGAGCGCCATCGATTTCTCCATGGAGATCGATCGCCAGGCGGACCCCAAGGGCGACCGCGTGGTCGTCAAGCTCAACGGCAAGTTCCTGCCCTACAAGTCCTGGTGAGGTTCCACGCACGACCAGGCGCCACGGCCAGGCCCAGCACTCCGCGCATCATGCGGGGCCTGCCGCGGACCCCCTTACTTGGCGACCCGGGCCTGAACGCCTGAACGCTTGAAGGACTCGGCTGCGCCGGCCTTGTTGTCGCGCGCTGCCGTTCGGGCGAGGCTCCATTCCGCCGCCAATTCCTCGAAAGCCATGCAGGCCGCGCTCTTGTAGGCGCCCCGGTGACTGATCAGCGCGATGGTGTGATTGGGCAACTCGGGAAGGAGCGGCAGCCAGTGCAGGCCGGGCTGCGTTTCCGCGATCGAACGAGGCAGCACGGTGGCCAAGTGGCCGAGGCCGACCGTCTGAACGATCATGTTGATCGAATTGGTTTCGATCGCGATGCGCGGATTGATGCCGTACTCGAGACAGTAGAGATCGAAGTGGCGGCGCAGCGCGAAGTTGGTGTTGAGCAGTATCAGGGATTGCCGCTCCAGGTGCGCTCCCGCCAAGGGGGTTTGCTGCTTTGCCAGCGGATGATCCTGGCCGATCGCCAGATCGATCGATTCGACGAACAGCGTGTGCTCTTCGATGTCCACCGAGCGCGTTTCCGAAGCGAGCACGTCGGTAAACACGATGCCGACGTCGATATGGTCTTCCGTGACGCCGGTCTCGATGTCGTCCTGGGACATCTCCAGGGCGTTCATGACGATGCCCGGGTAGCGCGTCACGTAGCTTTCGAGCAGCGGTGTCGTGAGGTGCTCCGTGATCGGGGTCATGCCGACGCGCAAGGAGCCGCGGGTCAGGTCCTGTACTTCATGAACGGCGCGCGTGCCTGCCTCCAGTTCGCCCAGCGCGCGCCGGGCGTGATGCAGATAGACGCTGCCGGCATCCGTCAGCCGCACGTTTCTCCCCGAGCGGTCGAGCAACTGAACATCCAGCGCCTCTTCCAGCAAGCGGATTTGCTGGGAAAGGGTGGGTTGGGAAACATGCAGGACATCGGCGGCGCGCGTGAAGCTGTGATGCTCGGCGACCGCGACCAGATAGCGAATCGAGCGCGGAAATATCAGCTTGGATTGCATAGTCGATTCCTATGGAAGGCATCGGAAAATAGTCTTGGACAATGCTATGCGAGGTCGACACAATCCAGACCACAACAATGCCTGGTTCGAGTCGTAACCTTGGCGTTCAGCCGCATTAGGAGTGACACGGGACAAGTTTCGGAGCGGGTGTCGTTGAGTGCCGTCCGGTGCGACGGCAGCGCAGTTGGCAGTCTTGGATATTAAGCTGAATCGAAAGTTTTCGTGCAAGCGGACCGTGGGATTACTTTGAGGAGAAGTCCAGCCATGTCATCAAGTACCAGAGACCAAGTGATGCGGCATCTGAAGGCGGTGGTCGAAATCCAGCCGCCGGTGCAGCAGACGGGCAAGGCACCGTATGCCTCCGATATCACTCACGAACTGTTCCGGGCTTACACGCGCACGCCCCACGATGTCGGGGGCGAGGTCGATGTGCCGGTCGAGTGGACCGAGGAGGAAGCCGAAGCCTGGGGATATCGGGCTTACGTCACCACCGAGTGCCTGGCCTGGCGCGGGGTTTGGTGCGCCGAGGAACGGCGCCGCATGCAAAACGTCGATATGGGTACGACGCAATACTTGGGGCTGCCCTATTACGGCCGTTGGCTGCTGTCGGCGGCCAGGGTGATGGTCGACAAGGACATCGTCACGCTGACCGAACTGATCAACAAAATCGACGAGGTGAAAAAGCGCCATGAGCCAGCACGATAGAACCCACCACGCCAAGATCGCGACCGGCAAGGGCGACCCCCAGTGCTTCAAGGGCACGGCGGGCGGCCCGCCCAAATTCAAGGTGGGCGACCGAGTGCGGATCAAGGATTTGCCGGACATTTTTTATACCCGCTGCCAGGTTTATACCCGCGGCGCCATCGGCGAAGTCGCCGTCGTGACTCACGAGAGCCCCGCGCCCGAGGACGAGGCCTGGGGTCACGTCGATCATTCCGAGTGGTTCTACATCATCCGCTTCAAGCAGAAGGATCTCTGGCCCGAGTATCCCGATAACTTCGCCAACGACACATTGCAGACCGAATTTTCCGAGCGTTGGCTGGAAGCGGTCTAGTTCGTTCGTCAATTCTGAATTCGAAAGGCAAAGCAAATGTCAAACGATCACGGTCACGATCACGGCCATGGGCACAATCCTCCGGCACCGATGGTGGAGGAGATCAGCGACTTCGAGGCGCTCGAGATCGCGGTGCGCGAACTGGCCATCGAAAAGGGCCTGTTCACCGCCGAGGACCATCGCAGGTTCACCGAATTTGCCGAGCACATCGGCCCGACCCCGGCGGCGAGAATGGTGGCGAAAGCATGGCTTGACCCGGCGTACAAGCAACAGTGCCTTACCGATGCCATCGCCGCCAGCAAGGCCGTCGGCGTCGACTGGTTGAATCCCACCGGCTTCGGCACGCCAAGCGATTACACGGACCTGCGCGTTCTGGAAGACACGCCGACCGTGCACCATGTCGTGGTGTGCACGCTGTGTTCCTGCTACCCGCGTCCGATTCTCGGCTTTCAGCCGGAGTGGTACCGCACGCCGAACTATCGGCGTCGCCTGGTTCGCTGGCCGCGCCAGGTGCTCGCCGAGTTCGGCCTAAGCCTGCCGGCGGAGGTCGAGATCCGTGTCGAGGACTCGAATCAAAAATGCCGCTTCATCGTGATGCCGGTCCGGCCCGCGGGCACCGAAGGCTGGAATGAAGATCAACTCACCGAGATCGTTACCCGGGACTGCTTGATCGGCGTGGCCTTGCCCAAGCCCGGCGTCACGTCGAATATCGAGATGCCGATGCATCACGCCAAGAATCCGGCGCACCACTAGGAGCGAGCCATGACCGAGTCGGGCAACATCAATGCTTCTGGAGACGGGGGCGGCAATTGGGTACCAGTTCCCTTGCTGGAAAAAATCAAGGAAGAGGGCCGGGTCTGGGCGGAGCTTGCCAGCGACTATGGCGTGACCAATCCCGATCCGCCTTGGAAAACCAGCTTGGATGGCATGTGCGAGGCGCTGGCGGCGGGATCCTGCTCGTCCGTGGCGGCCGCCGAGAAGAAGTGGCTGGCGGGCAGCGTCGATCGGGGCAGCATGGATGCCCCGCTCCCCCTGTTGGAGCGGCGGTGGGAAGAGGATGAGCTTTCCGAGACGCTTTATCAGGATGTGCCGTTTCCCGAGCGACAGCTTCTTTCGCTGGTGCACTCCTTGATCAAGCGGGGCCTCGTCAAGGAAGAGGACTTGATCGCGCGGATGAAGCTCGTGCACGAGCGGCTCAGCGCCACCTAGGTCGCGCGCGTCAGTTCCGATAGTCGTCGATGGCTAGCGGGTGATTTTGACGGTGTGCGCCTGACATGGCGTTCCTTGGGGCGCCATGGCGGTTCTGTCCAAGTTGAAGTCTTGCGTTGTTGGCTGGCGGCGATCTGCCGATGCAGGAGTCCGCGGTGCTCGCGAGGGCCGCCGCGACCCCGCCGGCGGTCGGATCGAGTTTGCCTAGGGAGAACCATACGGTGTCGATTCGCGGCGTAAACATCAATATTCAGGGACTCGGCTACCGCTACAGCACGCGCGGGAAGCCTACCTTCAGCAACCTCAGGCTCGAATCACAACGCGGCGAGGCGCTGGCGATCATTGGGCGTTCCGGCTGCGGCAAGTCTACGCTGCTGCATATCATCGCCGGCCTCAACCGGCCCACCGAAGGCAGCATCCAGTTTGATGGCAAGACGGTCGATGGTCCGTCGTCGCGCTGGGTGATGATGTTCCAGGCGCCTCATCTGTTTCCATGGATGAAAGTGTCCCAGAACGTCGGCATAGGCCTTCGGTTCGCAGGCTGGCCAGAGAAGGAAAAAGCCGAGCGCGTGGCCGAGGCGCTCAGGCTGGTCGAGTTGTCGGACTATGCGGAAACCAACGTGCAGGATCTCTCGGGCGGCCAGCAGCAACGCGTCGCCTTGGCACGGTCTCTGGTCATGGAGCCGGAGCTGTTGTTGCTGGACGAACCTTTTTCGGCATTGGATGCGTTTACGCGGGCATCGCTGCAACGCGATGTCCGGTCGATCGCCAAGCGCTTGGGGTTCAACCTGATCATCGTCACCCACGATATCGACGAAGCCGTGCTGATGGCCGACCGGGCGCTGATCATGGCGGGGGCGCCCGGCAAGATCGTCCATGAGTTCCAAGTCGACCTGGCCGACCCTCGACAGCGTCAGGACCCCGCGGTACAGAGCATGCGCGCGCGCTTGATGGATGCGTTTCATGCGGCTGCCCAGATTTCCGGCTCGGCGGCTCAAGAGATGGAGGAAGAAGCGATTTCGGGCATTGCGTAGGAGAAGGGGCAGCGATTTATCCGGTCGGGAAAAGGCTGGCGCAACATAACCCAAGGAGACTGATGATGTGCAAATTGTGCAGTGACCGAATCCACGTTCATCACGATTCATCCATCGAGCCGCAATTGGATTTCAAGAAGCACGGGGATGGCATCAATGACCCCAAGCTCGTCGAGGAGCACGATCTGCTTTTCAGCGGCATCTTCGGCTCGGGCGTCAGCCGGCGGGAAATCCTCAAGATGGGCGGCCTCGCGGCATTGGGCGGCCTGGTGCCGTCTGCGGCGACCTTCGCCCAGGAAAAAAAATGGGACCCGGTGGTTCGCATCGGCTATATCCCGATTACCGATGCCTCGGCCTTGCTCGTTGCGCACGAAATGGGCTTCTTCAAGAAGCACGGACTCGAGTCGGTCCCGCCGACGCTGATTCGCGGCTGGTCGCCGCTGGTCGAGGCGTTCTCGTCTCATCGCACCAACCTGACGCATATGCTCATCCCGATCCCGATCTGGATGCGTTACAACAACAAATTCCCCGTGAAGGTCACGGCTTGGAACCATACGAATGGTTCCGGCATGATCGTGCACAAGGATTCGGGCATCAACTCGCCGAAAGACTTCGGCGGCAAGCAATTCGCCGTGCCCTACTGGTATTCGATCCATAACATCATTTCCCAAAAGATCATGAAGTCGGCCGGCATCACGCCGGTGATTCGCCCGCAAGATGCCAAGCTCGCCCCGAACGAGTGCAACTTCATCGTTCTGAATCCGCCGGACATGCCTCCCGCGCTTGCCGCCCGAACGATCGACGGCTACTGCGTCGCCGAGCCATTCAATGCCCTGGGGGAAATCCGCGCGGGCGGCAAGATGCTGCGGTTCACGGGCGACGTATGGAAGGGCCATCCCTGCTGCGTCGTCGTCATGCACGAGGCCGATACCATGGATCCGGCGCGCGCGGCCTGGGCGCAGGGGGTGCATAACGCGATCGTCGAGGCTCAGATTCACCTCCATGAGAACCGCGAAGCCATGTCCGAAATGTTGTCGAAGGATGGCAAGGGCTATCTGCCATTCCCGAAGGAGGTGGTCAAGCGGGCGATCATGCTCTACGACATCCCGTATGCGGCAAGCCCAAGCGCGATCAAACACCTCGACTGGGGCATCGACCGCATCAACTTCCAGGGATGGCCGTATCGCTCGGCGACGGAATTGGTGGTTGCCGACCTGAAAAATACGGTGATTACCGGCGACGAGGATTTCCTCAAGCCGCTCAAGCCGGATTTCGTGGCGAACGATCTTGTGAACTATGCGTTCATCAAGAAGGCGCTCGAGGCCAACCCGAAGTGGAGGAATGATCGCAGCGTGCCGAAGACGGGCGATCCCTTCACCCGCGTGGAAGTCATCGACGTATGAGCGGAAGCGCAATGCCCGTCAACGCTGCGCTGACCGGTTCGCTGACCTCGCGTGCCGCCCAGGCGGCGACGCGCGGGGTCGTGAATTTCTCGCTGGGCTTGGCCATTCTGGCGGCGATCTGGTGGCTGGGCGGCTATCTGATTGCCGCCAATCCGAAGACGCAGAGTTTCGCGGGCTTCGGGCTTCTGCCTACGCTCCAGGCATTCCCGGAGCTTTGGAGTCTTGGCAAGCTGCAAAAGGCGATCGTCGCCAGCGGTTATCGGCTGGGCGGCGGCTTGCTCATCGCTGCTGCCATCGGCGTCCCCATCGGCATCGTCATGGGCCGGAGCAAGCGGTTTCGTGAACTGAGCAATTCGTCGTTCCAGTTCTTGCGCATGATCAGCCCGCTGTCCTGGATGCCGATTGCCGTTTTCGTATTTCCCGCCTGGGATCAGTCGATCATCTTCCTGATCGCGGTTGCCTCGGTGTGGCCGATCATGTTCCAGACCGCCGCCGGACTTGCCAAAGTCGACCCCGCCTGGTTCAAGGTGGCGCGCAACCTCGGGGCGAAGCCGGTACAGATGCTGACGCAGATCATCATGCCGGCGATCAGCTTCGACATTTTCACGGGCATCCGCCTGGCGCTGGGCATCGCGTGGGTGGTTCTGGTTCCGGCGGAAATGCTGGGCGTCACGTCCGGCCTCGGTTACGCGATCAAGGATGCCCGCGAAACCTTGTCCTACCATCATCTGACGGCCATGGTGCTGACCATCGGGATCATCGGCTATCTGCTCGACACCTGCTGCGTATTCCTGTTGCGGCGCTTTAGCTGGCACCGAGGAGATATCTAATGCGCGACGGTACCGCAGCTACGGCGATTCAACCCTCGGGCGGCGTTCTCAAGGGTACTGCGAACGGCCTGGTCAACTTTTTCGCGGGCCTGACGATCCTCTTCGCCCTCTGGTGGCTGGCGATCTATCTCGCCACCCTCGATCCGGCGGCCTCGCACTGGGCGGCGTTCGGGCCCATTCCGGCATTCAAGTCGCTGGGCAAGATGTGGGAAAGCGGGCTGATCGCGAACGCCCTCTGGACGAGCGGCTATCGATTGGGAATCGGGCTGCTGATTGCCATCGCCATCGGCGTACCGATCGGCATCGTCATGGGGCGGAGCAAGCGCTTTCGCGACCTCAGCAACTCGCCGTTCCAGTTGATGCGCATGATCAGTCCGCTGTCCTGGGAGCCGATCGCCGTCATCATGTTCGCGGGCTGGGATCCGGCCATTATCTTCCTGATCGCCATTGCTTCGGTCTGGCCGGTAATTTTTTCCACGGCGGCGGGTCTGGCCAAAGTCGATCCGGCCTGGTTCAAGGTGGCGAGGAACCTTGGCGCCAAGCCGTGGCACATCGTTACGCAAATCATCCTGCCGGCAATCACCTTCGATGTGCTCACCGGCATCCGGCTTGCCGTGGGCGTGGCCTGGATCGTACTGGTTCCAGCGGAGTTCCTGGGGGTCACGTCCGGCTTCGGTTACACGATCGAGGATGCCCGCGAGTCCCTGGAATACGACCACCTGATGGCGATGATTCTGGTCATCGGGGCGGTGGGTTATGTCATCGACGCGAGCTTGCTCATGTTGATCAAGCGTTTCAGCTGGCACAAGCAGTGACGGCCAGAGAAGCGGGCGATGGTCGGGAACCCGATCGATAGCCCGGGACCAAGACGAAAGATCCGGGGGAGAGGCAATTGGCCGGCGCAACGACAGTGAGGACCCGAGTTTCCGCCAAGGCGGAAAAGACATCAGGCGCTTTGCCGGAATCGGGAAAGACGGTTCAGGACCGGCCCGGCGACCCGGTGGACGGCAAACTGTCGTCCGAGAAGTACATCCTCAAGCTCGAGGAGGAGAACCGGCGCCTCAAGCTGGCCGTCGCCGACCTGACGCTTCGTAATCAGGCGCTGAAGTCGGTGGTTTCGAAGAAGTGGTAGAGGCGCCGGGTTGGCTGACGCTGCGCCAAACGCAGGGCTAGTTTTCTTTGCAAGGCATCGCCGGGCGGATGCCGGAACGACGGAGAGTAGAGCACCATGTCTAGAAAGATTCATATCGTATGCGTTTCGGGTACCCGAGAAAAACTGCAGATGGCCGCGATGATCGCCTCGGTCGCCGCTGCGTCCGGCGACGAGGTTTCAGTGTTCTTCTCGATGAATGCCTTGCCGTACTTCGTCAAGGGCTATGCGACGGCAGCGCCGGTGGAAGGCTCCTTCGGCGTGCTCATGCAAGAGGACGGCGGCGTGCCTTCGTTCAAGCAGCTGTTCAAGTATGCGGCTGAACTCGGGGACGCTAGGCTGTTGCCCTGTTCGATGGCGATCGACTTGCTGAAGGTTTCGACGGAAGAACTCGATCCGGAACTCGGCCCGCCGACCGGCCTGACCCGATTTCTGAGCGATGCCGAAGGTGCCCAGATGTTAACGTTCTGATCGGCATGTTGCCGATTGGGGCCAATCACTTGAACGGAGGATGCCACCATGAGTGAACCCAGAATCATCGATGCGCGCGACACATTCTGCCCCGGACCGCTCATGGAGCTGATCAGCTACATGAAGCGCGCCAGTGTCGGCGACGAGCTCGAGTTGCTGTCGACCGACAAGGGCTCGGTCAATGACGTGCCGGAATGGATCGCCAAGGTCGGGCATGAGCTGATCAGCAGCGAGCAGATCGATAACGTCTGGCATATCAAGGTTCGCAAAGCCAAGTAGGGCCTGGGCGGGTTGTCGCCGCCGCAGCCCGGGATGGCCGACCGGAAATCGAAGCTAAGCAGAAAGACCTGAGGACAGGAGGGTGAAATGAAAATCTTAGTAGTCGGTGGCGGCACGGCGGGAACCATCGTGGCCAACAATCTCGCCCGCCGGCTAACGGCGGAAACGCGCTCGGGCAAGGTACAGCTGACGATGCTGTCGGCATCGGATCGGCACATGTATCAGCCGGGGCTTCTGTATGTGGCATTTGGCCAGATGACGCCGGACCAGCTTTATCGGGATCAGGCCAGCCTGCTCGAGCCGACCATCGACTTCCATGTCGATCCGGTCAAGCAGTTCATGCTGGACAAGAACCAGGTGATGACCGAGGCGGGGAGAATCCACAGCTACGATATCTTGGTGATCGCCACCGGTTCGCGCATCGTGCCGGACGAAACCCCGGGGCTTACAGAGGGCGCCGAGTTCTTCTACACCGAGGCGTCGGCGGTCAAGTTGTACAAGCGCTTGCGCGAATTCCAGGGCGGACGCATCGCCGTGGCGATCGGCGTGCCGCACAAATGCCCGGTCGCCCCGGTGGAGCTCATGTTCTCGCTGCACGATTACTTCAAGGCGCGCGGGATTCGCGACAAGGTGCATTTGAAATACTACTATCCGATCGGCCGCATTCACACGATTGAAGCCGTCGCCAAGTGGGCCAAGCCCGAGTTTGACAGCATAGGCATCGAGTACGAAACGCTCTTCAACATCAAAGAAGTCGACGCCAAGAACAAGATACTCAAGAGCGAGGAAGGCATCGATGTCGAATACGATCTCCTGATCGTCGTGCCGCAACACCGGGGCATGGAAGTGATCGAACGAGACAACCTCGGCGAGGGCGGCTGGATTCCGACCGACCGGCACAGCCTGGCCATGAAGGGCCACGACAACGTGTATGTCGTTGGCGACACCACCAACCTGCCGGTGAGCAAGACCGGCTCGGCGGCCCATTTCCAGGCCGAAGTGCTCGCCGAGAACATTGCCTCGATCATCAAGATCGGCGCGCCGGTGCGCGACTACGACGGGAAAATCTATTGTTTCATCGAGGCCGGTCGCGACCGGGCGACCTATTCGATGTTCGACTACGAGACCCCGCCCGATCTCAAGCCACCTTCCAAGCCGATGCACTGGTTCAAGCTGTCCTACAACCAGATGTATTGGACAAGCGTACGCGGCCTACTCTGAAGAGACCACATCATGAGCACCCAGACCGAGACTCCCAATCCCCTTCCAGCCAATGACGGCGACTTGCAGCGGCTGACCGAGTTTGCGCACCTCGTTACCTCCGCCCAGGACGCCCTGACGGATGACATGGTCAATAGGCTGGCTTCGGCCTTCTCGGAGGGCATCAACCTGCTGGATCGCCTGACCCGCAACGAAGGGTTCACCCATCTGCTGCGGGAAATGGATCGTCCGGTAAATCAGCGCTTTCTCGTCTGCCTTTCCAATGCCTTTACCCACGCCAGCCGGGAACTGGCCACCGCGCCTCCGGCGAGCGGCGGCATCGGAGGCTTGATCAAGCTGTTGAGCGATCCGGGCGTGCAGGAAGGACTGCGGCTCGTCTCGGTGATCGCGGCGCGCATGGCGCAGAGCCTGCGCGACATTCACAGGCAAGGTTTGTAGGAGACCCGCCACGCCGCGAGGCGTGGCGGATCACGGGCCGAGTTCGCGCAGTTTGCGGAAAAGAGTCCGCTCACTCAAACCCAGCCGGTGCGCGAGCGAAGCGCGATCTCCTTGGTGATGCTTCAGCGCCCAAGCGAGGTAGTCGCGCTCGTTCTCGTCAAGGGTGCGCCACTGCGGCATCGGCGGCGGCCGGTCGCCGGTCGGCGGCGCGTCGTCGACGTTCGCCAGATGGCGCGGCTCGATCTCGGTGCCGTCCGCGAGCAGGCTGGCGCGCTCGAGCAGGTTGCGCAGTTCCCGGATATTGCCTTCGAAACGCATCGCCGACAATTGCGCCAGCGCCGCCGGCGTCAGGCGCAGCGTGCGTTGCGGCGCGACGCGGGCGAGCAGCGATTCCACCAGCAACGGCAGGTCCTCGGGCCGCTCGCGCAGCGAGGGCGTGCGCACGGGGAAGGTGTTGATCCGGAAATAGAGGTCGCGGCGGAACGTGTCGTTCGCTACCATCGCTTCGAGGTTCCGGTGGGTGGCGGACACCAGGCGGAAGTCGGCGCGCAAGGCATCGACGCCGCCGACGCGCCGGTAAGTGCTGGTTTCCAGCAGGCGCAGCAGCTTGACCTGAAGCGAAAGTGGCAACTCGCCGATTTCGTCAAGGAACAAAGTTCCTCCCGATGCCGCTTCAACCAGGCCCTGCTTGCGGTGCGCGGCACCGGTGAAGGCGCCTTTTTCATAGCCGAACAGTTCCGATTCGAACAGCGTTTCCGTCAGACCGGCGCAATCCACGGCGACGAACGGCCCCTCGGCGCGCGGACTGGCCTCGTGAATCACGCGGGCGACGAGTTCCTTGCCCGTGCCGGTTTCGCCCAGCAGCATGATCGTGGCTTCCGAGGGTGCGGCGCGTGTGACCAGCCCGAGCATGCGCGTGAAGGCCGGCGAACGTCCAACCAGCCCCTGCGCCGCCGGCCGGCTGCTGGCATGGCGCACCACGCGCATCGTTTCGACGAAATAGCGGATGCGGCCGGAATCGTCGCGCACCGGCGTTGTTTCGACATCGACATGCTCCTCGCCGCGCGGCGTCTGATGCAGATGCAACACGCGCCGGCTATGCCCATCTTCGCGGGAGCCCAGCAAGGGGCAGGATTCGCCGGACTGGTCGCAGGGCGCGTTGAAGCGGTGCGAGACCTCGTAGCAAAGCCGGCCGACCACCGGCCCGCCACCCCCGAACTCGCGCGTGTAGGCGGCATTGGCGGCGACGATGCGATAGCGGTCGTCCATGACGATGCGCGGCTCGGCGAGGCCGTCGAGAAACGATACCAGTTCGTGCAGCTTGTCGGTCGGGCGGGCTACCATGTTTCGTCGCTGGTGCGGGTGAACAGCCGGTCGAACACCAGCCGCAGGCCCCGGAACACCTTGGGCAGCAACCAGATCAGCAGCACGATGAAGATACCGAGCAGGACAAGAAAAAGGACCGGATAGTTGAATGCGGCGAACAGTCCCGTTGCCACCATCGCATCCTCGCCCAAGGAGGCGGTGATGTTGGAAAACGGCTCCGGCGAGGTATTGATCAGGGCGCGGCCGGCCGCCTTGGCCGCGTGCGTGCCGGCTGTCAGCGTGCCGCCCAGCAGGCCGGCGGCGATCATCAGCGCCGGATCGTGGTCGCCCAGTGCCAGCGCCGCCAGCAGCGCGCCGGCGGGAATGCGGATGAAGGTCTGGATGCCGTCCCAGAAACTGTCGACAGCCGGGATCTTGTCGGCGAGAAACTCGATCGTCAGCATGACGCCGGCGACGCCCAGCACCAGCGGGTTCTCGAGCACCTGCAAGCTGGCCGGCAACTGCAGATAGCCAAAGCGGCCGAGCATCCCTGCGGTAAACAACACCGCGTAGAGGCGTATGCCGCTGGCCCAGGCCAGTCCGCCCGCGAGGGCGACCGACTGGACGATGTCCATGGGAGGTGGCTTACTGCGGCGTCGAGCCCTGCTTGATCTTGCCGTAGATCACGAGCAGGATGATGGCCGCGATGACCGAGGCGATGAAGCCCGCGCCTTCGCCGGCGTGGTACCAGCCCATGAACTGGCCGACGATACCCGCGAGGAAAGAACCGGCGATGCCCAGAACGATGGTCATGATGAAGCCCATGTTCTCCTTGCCCGGGTGCAGCAGCTTGGCGACGATGCCGATGACGAAACCCAGCACGATGGTCCAGACGATACCCATGATGATCCTTTCAGCGCGGGACGAAGGCGACGCGCGCAAGTATAACGATTCGGCCGGGTCCGCGTTGTCGTCCGAGGGCCCGTAGACCGCGCGGACGAATGCAAATTTCTGTGACAGTTCGCCGGGGGCTTGCCAGGACGTCCGCATATGGTGCAGAGTGGGGAGCCCCGATCCGGGGACAAGCGTTCAATCAGCACGAAAGGAGTATGCGCATGGGCAACAGCAACGCAGGCAACGACATGCCCGATTTTTCGGATGTCGTCGGCGGTGCGTCGAGCACGGCCGCCAAGACCGAGGCCACCTTCAAGATGTACACCATCGCCTCTGGGGATTCCCTCTCCAAGATAGCCAAGCGCGAGTACGGCAACGCCAACGACTGGCCGAAAATTTTCGAGGCCAACAAGGATCAGATCAAGGATCCCAACAAGATCTTTCCTGGCCAGCAAATCAAGATTCCGTCCCGATGGTCCCTTGTCGCCGCCATGGCTTCGATGGTTATCGCCGCTTGCGGCAAGAAAGAGGCGCCGCCACCGCCGCCGCCACCCGCCCCCGCGCCGGTCGCCGTGGCGCCGGCCCCCGATCTGGTGAACGTGCCGGTATCGGTCAAGCAGGTGGTGCTGGCCAACCAGATCGGCGCCGACAAGAAGGCCGCCGCGCCGATGACCGGCTTCGCACCGGCCGACACCATTTATGCCGTCGTCGAATCGATTGGCAGCGGCGATGCCAGCCTCAAGGCGGTCTGGACCTATCACAAGGGCGACAAGGTCGCCCAGGTGAACGAAACGGTGCAGGAGCTCAAGCTGGCCGGTCCAACCACCAGCGAGTTCCACATCAGCAAGCCGGGCGGCTGGCCGGCGGGCGATTACCAGGTCGAGATCTTCCTGGGCGGCGCTTCGGTAGGCACCCAGAAGTTCGTCGTGAAGTGAATTGCGAAGCCGCGGCGGCCTGATTATTTCGCCGCGGCTGCTTTCTTGGTCGCCTTCTTGGGGGCGGCCTTGCGCGCCGGCTTGGCGGCCGGCGTTTTCGTTGCAGGCGGCGTATCGCCGTCACTGACTTTGGCAGCCGCCGGCGCGCCCGTCGCCGCCTTGGGTGTTTTCGGCGCCCGGGCTTCGAATTCGAAGCCGACCTTGCCGTCGGCGCCGCGCGTGAGATAGGCGGAAAACTTCTTGCGCGTGCGGTTGGAGATGAAGCCCTTGAGCAGGCTCGTCTTGCCCGATTCGAGCAGCCGGGTCATCTCGGCGCGCGAGACTTCCTGCTGGAGGATCACCTTGCCGGAGCGGAAGTCGCAGGACTTGGCGGCGCCGACCGCCTTCTCGCAGACGTAGGCCATGCCGTGCTCGAACACCTTGGCGCGGCATTTCGGACAAGGGCCGAGCGGCTCCTGGCCGGAGAAGTCGACTTCTTCGCCTTCCCCTTCGCCTTCGGCGTTGCCGAAATCGAACTCGGGCATCTGCTCGCCGTTGAGCTTGATCATCGCCGCGAAGGCGCGTCCCATCTTGCTGCGGAAACCCTGCAGCGGACCGATGACGCGCTTCTGGAGCAGTTCCTCGATCTCTTCCGGCTCCCACTGGCGGCTGGCGACCACTTTCCACAGCTTGTAGTCGCACTTGGCGCACTCGAAGCGCTTGTAGGTTTCGCGCAGCTCGCCGCCGCAGCGCGGGCAGGGCGTCTTGAGCACGCCGAAAGTGCCCTCGGGCAGATCGCCTTTCTTGATGCGGTCGACCATCACCTGCGTCTGCTCGGTGATGTGCTTCATGAATTCGTCGCGGCCGAGGCGGCCGTGCTCCATTTCCTTGAGCTTCCACTCCCACAGGCCGGTCAGTTCCGGCGAGCGGATCTCGTCGACGCCGAGCTTTTCCAGCGCAAACAGCAGCGAGAAGGCCTTGGCGGTCGGCTGCAGCTCGCGGCCGTTGCGATGCAGGTATTCCTCGGCGATCAGGCCCTCGATGGTGGCGGCGCGCGTCGCCGGCGTGCCCAGGCCGCGCTCGGACATCGCCTCGCGCAGTTCCTCGTCATCGACCAGCTTGCCGGCGCCTTCCATGGCCGTCAGCAGCGTCGCTTCGGTGAAGCGCGCCGGCGGCTGGGTCTGCTTGGCCTTGACTTCGACGTCCTTGGCCCAGACACGCTCCTGTTTTTCCAGCGGCGGCAGGTTCGGGTTTTCCTCGTCGGTCTGCGCTTCCTTGCCGTACACCGACAGCCAGCCGGGCGTGACCAGCACTTTGCCCTCGGTCTTGAACGCTTCCTTCTCGACCCGCGTGATGCGCGTGGTGATGTTGTATTCGGCCGCCGGGTAGAAAATGGCCAGGAAGCGCCGGGTGACCAGGTCGTAGATCTTCTGCTCCGGCTCGGTCAGGTGCTTGGGTGCCGCGCCGGTGGGGATGATGGCGAAGTGATCGCTTACCTTGGCATTGTTGAAAATGCGCTTGTTCGGATGCACCCAGCCGTTCTTGGCGATCTCCGCGGTAAAGGGTGCATAGGGCGCGTAGGCCGCGCCCAGGCTTTTCAGCGTTTCCTTGACCGTGCCGAGGTAGTCCTCGGGCAAGTGGCGCGAATCGGTCCGCGGGTAGGTCAGCGCCTTGTGTTTCTCGTAGAGCGCCTGCGCCAGCCCCAGCGTGTTGCGCGCCGAAAAACCGAAACGGCCGTTGGCCTCGCGCTGCAGGCTGGTCAGATCGAACAGCAGCGGCGACAGCTCCGTCTTCGGCTTGCTTTCCTCGGTGACTTCGCCGTGCTTGCCCAGGCACTGCTTGCGGATCGCCTCGGCCTTGGCCTGTTCCCAAAGCCGCTCCGCCCTGGCGTGCTCATCGTCGGACTTCTTGAACTTCTCGTCGAACCAGCGGCCGCGATAAGTGCCGGCCACGGCCTGGAACTCCCCCTCGACTTCCCAGTAGTCGCGCGGCACGAACGCCTTGATGCGGCTCTCGCGCTCGACCAGGATGGCCAGCGTCGGCGTCTGCACGCGGCCGACCGTGGTCTTGTAGAAGCCGCCTTCCTGCGAGTTGAAGGCGGTCATGGCGCGCGTGCCGTTGATGCCGACCAGCCAGTCGGCTTCCGAGCGGCAGCGGGCGGCATCGGCCAGCGGCAGCATTTCGCTGTCGGTGCGCAGATGGGCGAAACCGTCGCGGATCGCCGATGCCGTCATCGATTGCAGCCACAGCCGGCGGATCGGCTTGGCGGTCTTCTCGGTCAGCGCGTGCTGAACGACGTAGCGGAAGATCAGTTCGCCTTCGCGTCCCGCGTCGCAGGCGTTCACCAGGCCGGTGACGTCCTTGCGCTTGATCAGCCGCGTCAGCAGCCTCAGGCGGTCGGCGGTCTTGTCGATCGGGTTGAGGGTGAAGCGCGGCGGAATCACCGGCAGGTGGGTGAAAGTCCATTTGCCGCGCTTGACCTCGTATTCCTCGGGCACCGCCAGTTCCAGCAGGTGGCCGATCGCCGACGAAAGCACGTAGTCGTCGCTCTCGAAGTAGTCGCCCTCGCGGGTAAACCCGCCCAATGCCCGGGCGATGTCCTGGGCGACGGAGGGCTTCTCGGCAATGATCAGTTGTTTCGACATGGCGGGGCGACCGGAATGAGCGCGGCATCATAAGCGCCGGCCGCAGGCGCTGGCAAGTCAGTGCATCAGCGGCGGGTTGTCCTCGTCGTCCTCGTCGAGCAGATCGGCGAAGACCAGATTGTCCAGGGACAGCTCGCGCCGCCACATCACCATCAAGACGATGACCTTGAACTTGGCCAGCGACACCGTCGGATTGTCGGGACTTTCCACGGCCATGGCGCGCTCGACGATCATTTCCCGCGTTTCCGCGTCGATGGCGCCGGCCTGCTCGAGCGACGCCAGGTAGCCGCGGCAATCGGCCGGCAGCCGGGCCAGTTCGACGCTGTCGAAGAAGCGTTGCGTACCCGCTTGCGGCTGGCGATGGAAGTGCTGCCGCTGTTGCAGTTCGTCCAGGCCGGCCAGCCAGTGCAGGGCCGCCGAGATCTCCTCTTCCTCGAAGCCGACCGCCGAGAGCTTGCGCGCCAAGGCGCCCGGTTCCGGACAGGCTTCCGGCAGGTAGTTTTCGAACACGTAAACCAGAATATCGAACATGATCAATCTCTTGCGGTCATTTAGGCAGCGCGTTGGGGGATGCGCTGATAGCGGCCGCCCGGCAGCGGGGCGACATGGCCATCCAATTCCAACGGCAGCAGCATCGCAAGCAGTTGCTCCGCCGTCAAGCCGGTGCGTTCCACCATGACATCGAGATGGCAAGGATCGTAGCCCATCGCGTCCAAAAGCCGCGAGGCTTCCGGATCGGCCGGCGCCGTGCCCGCGACCGGCGCGGCGGCCACCACGGATTCCCAGCGCAGCTCCTCCAGGATGTCTTCCGCCCGCTCGACCAGCTTGGCGCCCTGCTTGATCAGCTTGTGGCAGCCCTTGGACAGCGGCGAATGGATGGAGCCGGGGATGGCGAACACGTCGCGGCCGTTTTCGGCCGCCAGCCGGGCGGTGATCAGCGAGCCGCTGCGCTCCGCCGCCTCGACCACCAGGCAGCCGCGGCTCAGGCCGGCGATGATGCGGTTGCGGCGCGGAAAATTGGCGGCCACGGCCGGCGTGCCGAGCGGAAATTCGCTGAGCACCACGCCCTGTTCGGCGATCGCCCGCGCCAGGGGCTCGTTGCCCGACGGATAGATGCGGTCGGCGCCGGTGCCGACCACGGCGACCGTCGAGCCGCGACCGGCGAGGGCGCCGCGATGCGCGGCGGCGTCGATGCCCAGCGCCAGTCCGCTGACGATGGTCAGGCCGGCGCCGGACAAGATGGCGGCGAAGGCTTCGGCGGTGGCTTCGCCTTGCTTGGTGGCATTGCGGCTGCCGACGATCGCCAGCGACGGCCGGTTGAGCAGTTCGAGGCGGCCCTTGACGAAAGTCAGTACCGGCGGATCGGCGGCATCGAGCAGCGCCTGCGGATAGGCGGCGTCGGCAAGGGTGACGATGTGGTTGCCCGGCCGGGCCGTCCATTCGAGCGCGGCGTTGATCTCGCGCTCGCAGTCGTGGGCCAGCAGCCGCTCGGCGAGGGTGGCGCCGACCACGGCGCGCAGGGCGCCGGCGCTGGCGGAAAAAATCGCTTCCGGCAGGCCGAAGGCCTTGAGCAGCCGGCGCCGGCTTTCGCCGCCGACGCCGGGAATCAGCGTCAGGCGCAGCCAGTCGCGCAGCGTGACGTCGACGGTCACGCCCTGGGGACTCAGGGTGTCCGGACGGTGTCGCCGGGGTAGACCGGCCGCGCGCTTTCCATGATCAGCGCGTAGGACACGCGGTCGAACACGCGGAACACGAACAACAGGCCGAACCGCTCGTCCGGCAGCCGGATCGATTCGGGCTTGTCCGGCTCGAAGCGATTGGTGACCATCGAACCCGTGCGATAGATCGCCAGCACGTGGCCCTGCTCCAGGCCGTCGTTCTTGCCGCGAGAGAGGCTGACGATGGAATGACGGCCCGCTTCGCCGACGCCGCCGTAAATGTTGATGATGCGACCCTGAAGCCGCTTGTTCGGCGCGTGCGGCACGTAACTGATGATTTCCGGCCGGGCTGCCGGCACCAGGCTGTCGCCGCGGCCGATTTCCAGCTTGGCGGTGATGACCTCCAGCGTCGTCGCTTCGCCTTCGCCGCCGTCGTGCACGGGCCGCGCCGTGCCGAGGTAGACGGCTTCGCGGCCGAGCACTTCGCCGGTGTCGGGATCCTTGAGCGGCGCGCCCGGACGGTAGATCTGCCAGAGCTTGGTGGCCGACCGGTTGATGCCCTGGACGTAGATATTGTTGCCGGCGCCGACATTCACCCGGTTTTCCTGGGTGGCGACGATGCGCGGCGACTTGTCGAGCATGCCGTCCTCGACCACCAGCGGCTGGGTCAGGAAAGGCTCGATGACGTTCTGCGGAATTGCCGGAATCGCTTCCTTGTCGGCGTCCGAGTAAATCTTCGGCTCCGCCTTGATCAGCGTGCCGAGCTTGAGCTGGGGATCGCCGCCGCTGCGGTCCAGCACCACCACCTGGCCGGGATAGATGCGGTGCGGATTGCGGATCTGCTCGTCGTTGAGGCGCCAGATTTCCGGCCAGCGGTAGGGATCCTTGAGGAACTTGGCGGAAATGCCCCAGAGCGTATCGCCCTTGACGACGATGTGACGATCCGGCGCGTCGGCGGCCAGCTCCAGCGGCCGGGCGTCCTGCGCGAACGCCCACGTGCTTGCCATGGTTGAAATGCAGGTAAACAGCGCGGATATAATGCGTCGCATGGCCTGAATCCTTCGTTGATGCCGGCGAAACGGCTTCATCATTATCGATTCTGCCGGCGAAATCTGTAGGCAACAATCATATCAGCAGTTCTTTTATGGCCTTATTGCCCATTTTGCGCTATCCCGATCCCCGGCTCCACACCAAGGCGAAGCCGGTGGCCCGGGTCGACCATCGCATCCGCAAACTGGCGGCCGACATGGCCGAAACCATGTACGAGGCGCCCGGTATCGGCCTTGCCGCGACCCAGGTGAATGTGCACGAGCAGGTGATCGTCATCGACGTTTCCGAGGACAAGTCGAAGCTGCTGACCCTGATCAATCCGGAAATCCTCGCCCGCGAAGGCGAATGCGAAGGCGAGGAGGGCTGCCTGTCGGTCCCGGGCGTCTACGAGACGGTCAAGCGCTCGCAGAAGGTCAGGGTACGCGCGCTCGGCCTCGACGGCCAGCCGTTCGAGCTCGACGCGGAAGATCTCCTGGCCGTCTGCGTCCAGCATGAAATGGATCATCTCCAGGGCAAGGTGTTCGTCGAATATCTGTCGATGCTCAAGCAGAACCGCATCAAGGCCAAGCTGGCCAAGAAAGCGCGGATAACCGCGTGAAAGTCAGCTTCGGCGGCACGCCGGCATTTGCCCGCGCGGCACTGCAGGCGATCCTCGATGCCGGCTTCGAGGTGCCGCTGGTGCTCACCCAGCCCGATCGTCCCGCCGGTCGCGGTCAGAAGCTGCAGTCCAGCCCTGTCAAGCAGCTGGCGCTCGAACGGGGCATCGCCGTTTACCAGCCGGCGCGGCTGAAGGACCCGGTGACGCACCAGGCCATCGCCGCCGCCGCGCCCGACATCCTGGTCATCGCCGCCTACGGCTTGATCCTGCCGCAAGCGGTGCTCGACATCCCGCGCCTCGGTTGCATCAATATCCATGCCTCGCTGCTGCCGCGCTGGCGCGGCGCCGCGCCGATCCAGCGCGCCATCGAAGCCGGCGACCGCGAAACCGGCGTGACCATCATGCGCATGGATGCGGGCCTGGATACCGGCCCCATGCTGTTGAGCGAAAGCTTGCCGATCGCGCCGGACGACAATGCGGCAAGGCTGCATGACAAGCTGGCCGCGCTCGGTGCCCGGCTGGTCGTCGACGCCCTGCGGCGCGTCGATCAATGGTCGCCGGTGCCGCAGCCGGCGGCGGGCGTCACCTACGCCAGCAAGATCGACAAGGCCGAGGCCCTGCTCGACTTCAAGCGGCCGGCGGCCGAACTGGCGCGCCGCATCCGGGCTTTCGACCCGTTCCCCGGCGCCGCCGGCGTGGTCGATGGCGTTGTCGTCAAGCTCTGGAGCGCGGTGGCCGAAGCGGGCACCAGCGCGCCGGGCACGGTGGTGTCCGCCGACGGCCGGGGGGTCGTCATCGCCTGCGGCGAGGGCCTGCTCCGCGTCGGCGAGGCCCAGAAGCCAGGCGGCAAGCGCCTGCCGGTGGCCGATCTGCTGCGCGGACTGCCCATCGCGGTCGGCAGCCGATTCGACGGCGCCGCCTCGTGAGCGCTCCGGTTTTCCAGTCGGCCGCAGCCGGGGCCCGCCCTTGAGTATCGGAGATGCCTGGACCCGCTTCCTGGCGCTGATGCGCTCGGAATGGCGCCAGCTCACCGCCGTCAAGGCCAGCGATCGCCGTTGGCAAATGCCGTTCGGCGCCGCGCTGGCCTCCGGCGTGCCGCTCATGATCGGCGCCTGGTTCGGCCGCCTCGATTACGGTTTGATCTCGTCGCTGGGCGGACTGGTTTTCGTCTATATGCCGCGCACGCCGCTGCATCACCGCATGGTCTGGCTCATGGCCTGCGCTTTCGGCATGACCGCCTGCTATGCGCTGGGGGTGATGAGCCAGTTCTTTCCACCGCTGATCGCGCTGCTGCTGGCGTTCATCACCATCTTGGCGACCATGGTGCTGCGCTATTACGGCGTCGGGCCGCCGGGCAGCTTGTTTTTCATCATGGCGGCGGCGATCGCGGCCTATACCCCCGGCGATGTGCTGGAAATTCCGCGACGGGTCGGGCTGTTCGCCATGGGCGGCTTGCTCGCCGTGATGATCGCCTTCTTCTACAGCATCCATATCCTGCGCCGGCAAGCGCCCCAGCCGGTGGCGGCCCTGCCGGTCGCCACCTTCGACAATGTGGTGGTCGACGCCGTCGTGATCGGCATCTTCGTTGCCATTTCGCTGGCGCTGGCGCAGGTATTGCAGCTCGAGCGGCCCTACTGGGTGCCGGTGAGCTGCCTGGCGGTCATGCAGGAAATGTCGTTGCGCGCGGTCTGGAACAAGCAATTGCAGCGCATCGCCGGCACCGCCCTGGGCCTGCTGCTGTCGCTGGCCTTGCTGTCGCTGCCTTTTGGCCACTGGGGCGTGGCGCTGCTGGTGACCGTGCTGACCTTCGCGATAGAAACCCTGGTGGTGCGCCACTACGGCCTGGCCGTCGTGTTCATCACGCCGCTGACCTTGCTGCTGGGAGAAGCCAGCGGCATCGGCAGCGGCGCACCGGTGGCGGTCATGCTGCAGGCGCGTTTTCTCGATACCGCGCTGGGCTGCGTGGTCGGTCTGGCCGGGGGCGCCTGCATCCATAGCCCGGGTTTCCGCAGTCTGTTCGGCCGCCAGCTCCGGCGACTCATTCCGAGGCGCCTGACGCCTTGAGCCGCCCGTCGCGCTGCGCCATCCCGCTGCCGCGCCGGTTCCGGCCGGACGACATCCTGGCCTTCCATCGGCGCGACCCGCAGGAAGTGGCGGAGCGGGTGGCCGGCGACCGCCTGGACAAGGGCATCGTCTGGAACGGCGTGCCGGCGCGGCTGACTTTGCGTTTTCAGCCGCGCATCGTCGAAGCCGAACTCGCCGTCGACGGCGGGCCCGGCGCAGCGGACGACGCGGCGCTCGAGCGGCTGGCCCGACGCATGCTGGGCCTGGATCAGGATATCGAAGGCTTCGAAAGGAAGTTCTCCCGCCATCCGCAGCTTGCCGTGCTGATCGAGCGGAAGCGCGGCCTGCGCGTGCCCGTCGCGGCGACGCCGTTCGAGGCGCTGACCTGGGCGGTCACGGGCCAGCAGGTCAGCGTCAAGGCTGCGGTGGCGGCGCGGCGCAAGCTGGTGGCCGCGGCCGGCGCACGGCACTCGAGCGGGCTGTGCTGCTATCCGGATGCCGGCCGGGTCGCGGCGCTGGACGAGGCGACGTTGCGGCTGGCGGGCTATTCCAGTGCCAAGGTGGCGACCTTGCGCGCCGTTGCGCGACAGGTCATGGACCGGTCGCTGCCGCTCGACGATTGGCTGGACGACCTTCCGGCCGGATTGGCGCGCGAGCGCTTGCTGGCCGTGCGCGGCATCGGCCCCTGGACGGTCGATTACACGCTGCTCCGGGGCTTCGGCTGGCTCGACGGCTCGCTGCACGGCGACGTGGCGGTCCGGCGCGGCCTGCAAAGCCTGCTCGCTGCGCCCGACAAGGTCGGCGAAGCGCAGGCGCGGGACTGGCTGTCGGCATTCTCGCCGTGGCGCGCCCTCGTCGCGGCCCACCTGTGGGCCTCGCAGGGATCGGCCGACGCATGACGCCGCGCCGCCGGGCCGCTATAGCCCGGGGTCCTCGCCGCCGCCCTTGAGCGTCATGTCGACAATGCGCCGGGTCAGCCGGGGCGCAAACAGTTCGATGAAATCGTAGTCGAACCGGCGCAGCCAGCTGCCGCGCCGGATGCCCAGCCGTGTCGTGCTGGCCTCGAACAGGTGCTCCGAGGCGATGGCGGTCAATCCGGCGTCGCGCACGGGATCGAAGGCCATTTCCGCGATGATGCCGATGCCCAGGCCCAGTTCGACATAGGTCTTGATGACGTCCGAATCGACGGCGGTGAGCACGATGTTGGGCGCGATGCCGGCCCGTTCGAAGGCCTGGTCGATGCGGGCGCGGCCGGTGAACGTCGGGTCGTAGGTGATCAGCGGCCATTCGGCCAGCCGGGCCAGCGTGACCGGCCGGCCATCGCCCAGGGCATGGCCGCGCGGCGCGACCAGGATGTGTGACCAGCGGTAGCACGGCAGCGTGACCAGGCCGGGTGCGCCGGCCAGCGCTTCCGTGGCGATACCCAGATCGGCTTCGCCGTCGAGCACCCAGTCCGCGACCTGATGCGGATTGCCCTGGTGCAGCCGCAGGCGCACGCGCGGATAGCGTTCCATGAAGCGCTTGACGATGGGCGGAAGCAGGTAGCGCGCCTGCGTGTGAGTGGTCGCGACATCCAGCGTGCCGCTCGCCTCGCCGGCATATTCCTCGCCGACCCGCTTCAGGTTGCGGGCGTCGTCGAGCATGCGGACGACGATGTCGAGCACCTGTCGCCCGGGTTCCGTGATACCGGTCAGGCGCTTGCCGCTGCGCTCGAAGATCGTGACGCCCAGCTCTTCCTCCAGCAGGCGCACCTGCTTCGAGACGCCCGGTTGCGAGGTGAATAGCGCCGCCGCCGCCTCCGAAACATTCAGGCCGCGGCGGACGATCTCGTGCAGGTAGCGCAATTGTTGGAGATTCATATATAGCTGATAGTTATATGGATGTGACTATAAAGTATTTTTCATGCTGAAAGTCAGTCGCTACGATGCGCCGAAATCGCTCAATTCACGGATATCGGGCTCTTCATGGACATCGCACAAGTTTTCTCCGGTTTCGCCGTCGGCGCGCTGGTCGGCATCACCGGTGTCGGCGGCGGCGCGCTGATGACGCCCTTGCTGGTCCTGCTGTTCGGCGTGGCGCCGGCCACCGCCGTGGGCACCGACCTGCTCTACGCGGCGATCACCAAATCGGGCGGCACCTGGGTGCATGCCCGGCACGGCCGGGTCGACTGGCGGGTCGTTCGTCGCTTGGCCGCCGGCAGCCTGCCGGCGGCGATCCTGACCTTGCTGCTGGTGGCGAACTTCGTGCCCGGCGGCCTCGGGGGCGCCCAGGAAACCATCGCCAGCGTGCTCGGCATCGCCCTGCTGCTAACGGCCGGTGCGCTGCTGTTCCGGAAGCGCTTGCTGGCCTGGGGCGGCCGGCGTGCCGAGTCGACACCGGTGGCGTTGGCGTCGACCCGGGCGTGGCCGACCGTGCTGGTGGGCGCCCTCCTCGGTTCGTTGGTGGCCCTGACTTCGGTCGGGGCGGGCGCGCTGGGCGTCACGGCGCTGCTGCTGCTCTATCCCGGTCTGGCGGCGATCCGCATCGTCGGCGCCGACCTGGCGCATGCCGTGCCGCTGACGCTGGTGGCCGGCCTCGGCCATTGGTGGCTGGGCAGTATCGACTGGACCTTGCTGGCGACGCTGCTGACCGGTTCGCTGCCCGGCGTGCTGATCGGCAGCCACCTTGCGCACCGCATTCCCGAACGGCTGTTGCGTCCCACCCTGGCCGGCGTGCTGGTGCTGGCCGGCGGCAAGCTGATCACCGCCTGATATCCATCGAGACCGCGAGGAACCCGCCATGTACACCTACAACGACACCGACCGCCTTCTCGTCGCCGAACGCGTCGCCCAGTACCGCGACCAAACGCGCCGCTACCTGGCCGGCGAACTCAGCGAGGACCAGTTCCGGCCGCTGCGTCTGCAAAACGGCCTGTATTACCAGCGACACAATCCGATGTTGCGCATCGCCATCCCCTACGGCCAGGTCTCGGCGCGGCAGATGCGCCTGCTGGCGCGGATTACCCGTACCTACGACCGCGGCGTCGGCCACTTCAGCACGCGCCACAACCTGCAACTCAACTGGGTGCGGACGGACCAGGTGCCCGACATCCTCGCCGAATTGGCCAAGCTGGACATGCACGCGATCCAGAGTTCCGGCAGTTGCATTCGCGTCGTCACCACCGATCCGCTGGCCGGCGTCGCGCCGGACGAGGTCGCCGATCCGCGGCCGTGGTCGGAAGTCTTTCGGCAATGGTCCACCCTGCATCCCGAGTTCGTGGCCTTGCCGCGCAAGTTCAAGGTGGCGTTCGCCGGGGGGCCGGACGACGCGGCCAGCGTTCGCACCCACGATCTCGGCTTCGAACTGGTCAGGGACGGCCAAGGCCAGCTCGGCTTTCGCGTCTGGGCCGGCGGCGGGCTGGGCCGCACGCCCATCCTCGGCCAGGTGGTCCGGGAATTCCTGCCCTGGCGGGATCTGCTGACCTATGCCGAAGCGCTGCTGCGCGTCTACAACCTGAACGGCCGGCGCGACAATCTTTACAAGTCGCGCATCAAGATTCTCGTCCAGTCGCTGGGCATCGACGAGATGGCGCGTCAGGTCGAGGCGGAGTGGCGCCACCTGCAAGGTGGCCCGCAGACGCTCACCGATGCCGAAGTTGAGCGCATCGCCGCCCACTTTGCGCCGCCGGACTACGAATTGCTGCCGCAGCTCGATTCCCGCTTCGAGTTTTCGCGCCGTTTCGACAAGGAATTCGCCGCCTGGGTCAAGACCAACGCCCATGCGCATCGCCAGCCGGGCTACGTCGCGGTGACGCTTTCCCTGAAGGCGCCCGGTCGCGCGCCGGGCGATGCCACGGCCGAGCAGTTGGACATCGCGGCCGATCTCGCCGAGCGCTTCGCCTTCGGTGAACTGCGCACTGCCCAGACCCAGAACCTGATTCTGCCCGACGTGCGCAAGCGCGATCTTTACAACCTCTGGCAGGAGGCCAAGAAGGCGGGGCTGGCCACGCCGAGCGTCGGCCTGCTGACCGACATCGTGTCCTGCCCCGGCGGCGACTTCTGCGGGCTCGCCAATGCCCGTTCGCTGCCGCTGGCGGCAGCGGTGCAGGCGCGCTTCGCCGACCGGGCAGCGCTGGCCGACATCGGCGAACTGCGGCTCAACATATCCGGGTGCGTCAATGCCTGCGGCCATCATCACGTCGGCGCCATCGGCATCCTCGGCGTCGACAAGAACGGCGAGGAGCGCTACCAGATCACGCTGGGCGGCGCTATCGGGTCGCAGGCGGCCATCGGCTCGATCATCGGACCGTCGTTTCCGGCGGCCGAAGTGCCGGCGGCGGTCGAACGCATCGTCGAGCATTACCGGGCCTGCCGGCGCCCGAAGGAGCGTTTCATCGACACGATCAGGCGTATCGGCGCCAAGAGTTTCGCCAGCGCCGCCTACGCAAAAGATTTTCCCGACTTTGAGAATGAGAGAGAGGCTGTCAATGGCTAACAAATTGATCAAGGGCGATATCGTCGTCGCCAACGAGTGGACCGTCCTGCGCCTCGCCGAGGGCGAATCGCCCGAGACCGTGAAGCTACCCTTCGGCAACGTCCTGGTGCCGCTGGCCGTTTGGCAGGCGCGGCAATGGGATCTGGTGCGGCGTCATTGGGACCAGGGCCACCTGCTGGGGGTCTGGCTCGGCCCCAAGGACGATCCTGCTCAACTCGCCGCCGATCTCGCGCATTTCAGCGTCGTCGGCGTGCATTTCCCCCTGGCGGGCGACGGCCGGGGCTACTCGATCGCGACGCTGCTGCGGACCCGCTACGGCTATACCGGCGAATTGCGCGCCATCGGCGCCGTGGGGCGCGACTACCTGCATTTCCTGCGCCGCGTCGGTTTCGACGCCTTCGAGGTGAACGATGCGGAAAGCGCCATTGCCAGCCTCGAAGACTTCTCGGACGTCTATCAAGTCGCCGCCGATGGCCGTTTGCCCGGGTTCCGCCGCTCGGCGACGACGGCACTCGCCGCCTGATCGAGGAGATCGTCATGAACCGGGACCACTTTATCGAACTGGCAACGCCCGAAGCCGTGCGCAGCGTTGCCGAAAAAGCGGAAAAAGCCGCCCGCCTGCTGCGTGAAGCCGCCCGCGACTATGCGCCGGTGGTGTTCGCCAACAGCTTTGGGGCCGAGGACATGGTCCTGACCGATCTGATCTGGGGGCGGGGCGCCGAAGGCCCCGACATCGGCATCTTCTCGCTCGATACGGGCCGCCTGCCCGCCGAAACCTACGCGTTGATCGCCAGCACCGAGCGCCACTACGGGCGCCGGCTGGAAGTCTTCTATCCCGAGCGGTCGAGCGTCGAAGCCTTCGTCGGCAGCCATGGCATCAACGGCTTCTACGATTCGGTGGAGGCGCGCAAGGCGTGCTGCCATGCGCGCAAGGTGGAGCCGCTGAAGCGGGCGCTGGACGGCAAGAAGGCCTGGGTGACGGGCTTGCGGGCCGCGCAGTCGCCGACGCGCGAGGCGCTGAAGCCCGTGACTTTCGACGCGACCTTCGGTTTGGTCAAGCTTAATCCGCTCGCCGACTGGAGCGAGCACGACGTCTGGATCTACCTGCACGAAAAGCGCGTTCCCTACAACGCCCTGCACGACCACGATTACCCGAGCATCGGCTGCGCGCCCTGCACGCGGGCGGTGCGGCCGGGCGAGGACATCCGCGCCGGGCGGTGGTGGTGGGAAAGCCCGGCGACCAAGGAATGCGGCCTGCACGTGGTCGAGGGTCGGCTGCAAAGAGCCGTGCCGGCATCCGTGAAAGTCAGCCGCGGCGATACGCCGACTTCGCGGAAAGTCGCGGCATGACCGCACGGCTGCCCGAACCGCAAGCGCTCGCCAGCCGGCATGGCCTGGGCCATCTCGACTGGCTGGAGGCCGAAGCGATCCATATCCTGCGCGAGGTTGCCGGCCAGTGCGCGACGCCGGCCCTGCTGTTCTCAGGAGGCAAGGATTCGATCGTGTTGCTGCGGCTGGCCGAAAAGGCGTTCCGCCCGGCCCGCTTCCCCTTTCCGCTGCTGCACATCGACACCGGCCACAACTATCCGGAGGTGATCGCGTTTCGCGACCGCCGCGCCGCCGAGCTGGGGGAGCGGTTGATCGTGCGCACGCTCGAGCAGTCGATGGCGCGTGGCTCGGTGGTGCTGAAGTCGCCGGGGGAATCGCGCAACAAGCATCAATCGGTGACCTTGCTCGAGGCCATCGAGGAATTCGGCTTCGATGCCTGCATCGGCGGCGCGCGCCGCGACGAGGAGAAGGCCAGGGCCAAGGAGCGCGTCTTCTCGTTTCGCGACGGCTTCGGCCAATGGGATCCGAAGAACCAGCGTCCCGAGCTCTGGAATCTTTACAACGCCCGCGTTCATCCCGGCGAGAACATCCGCGTGTTTCCCATCTCGAACTGGACGGAACTCGACGTCTGGCAATACATCGAGCGCGAAGGCCTGGAGCTGCCTTCGATCTATTTCGCCCACGCGCGTCCGGTGGTGCGCAAGGGCGACCTGCTGCGGCCGGTGACGCCGCTGACGCCCGCGGGCTCCGGCGACGCGGTGGAAACGCTCACCGTGCGCTTCCGCACCGTGGGCGACATCACCTGCACGGCGCCGGTCAGCTCGTTGGCGGACAGCGTGGCCGGCATCATCGAGGAAACGGCGACCACCACGCTCACCGAGCGCGGCGCCACCCGCCTCGACGATCAAACTTCGGAGGCTTCGATGGAACAGCGCAAGAAGGAAGGATACTTTTGATGGGCGCACCTGAATTCCCGCCGCGCAAGGCAATCGAGGATCGCGGCGTGCTGCGTTTCCTCACCTGCGGCAGCGTCGACGACGGCAAGAGCACGCTGATCGGCCGGCTGCTGTACGACGCCAAGGCCATCCTGGCCGATACCTTGCGGGCGGTCGAGCATAGCTCGCGCAAGCGCGGCCTGACGGCCACCGACCTGTCGCTGCTGACTGACGGTCTGGTCGCCGAACGCGAGCAGGGCATCACCATCGATGTGGCCTATCGCTACTTCTCGACGGGCAAGCGCAAATACGTCATCGCCGACGCGCCGGGCCACGAACAGTACACCCGCAACATGGTCACGGCGGCGTCCACCGCCGATCTCGCCGTCATTCTGGTCGATGCGCGCAAGGGCGTGCTGACGCAAAGCCGGCGCCATTCCGCCATCGCCAGCCTGGTCGGCATCCGGCATCTGGTCGTGGCCGTCAACAAGATGGACCTGGTCGGGTACGACCAGGCGGTATTCGAGCGCATTCGTGCCGACTATCTCGAGTTCGCGCGCGGCATCGGCATCGGGTCATCCGACGAGATCCGCTTCGTGCCGATCTCGGCACTCGACGGCGACATGGTGGTCGAGCGCGGCGAGCGGCTGGACTGGTATCGCGGGCCGACGCTTCTGGACATCCTCGAGGGCGCTTCGGTCGCGCACGACGTGGACGACCGTCGTCGCGAGTCATTTCGTTTCCCGGTGCAGTACGTCTGCCGACCCCAGCGCGCCGACGATCCCGCGCTGCATGATTACCGAGGCTACATGGGGCGCGTCGAGTCGGGGGAGATTGCGGTCGGCGACGCGGTGACCGTCCTGCCCGGCGGCCGCGAGACCAAAGTCAAGGATATCCAGTTCGACGGCCGCTCCCTGCGCCGGGCCGTTGCCGAACAGTCCATCACGCTGTTGCTCGCCGACGAAATCGATGTCTCACGCGGCGACATGATCGTGAAGCGCGGCGCCGCCGGCGATCGGCCGCCGGCGGTTGCCAACGCAATCCGGGCCAAGCTCTGCTGGCTCTCGGCGACGCCGCTCGATCCGCAGCGCCGCTACTTGATACGCCATACCACGCGCGAAGTGCGGGCGAGAGTCGCCAGCATCGACTATCGGCTGGACATTGCCACCTTGCGCCATCTGGATGCCACCATGCTGGCGATGAACGACATCGCCCAGGTGTCCTTTCGTCTGGCCCAGCCGATATTCGCCGATGTCTATGCGATCAATCGCGCCACCGGCGCTTTCATCGTCATCGACGAGACGACCAACAATACCGTTGGCGCGGGAATGATCGTCTGAAGCGGCCGGCTCAGACGCCGAGATAGCGGTGCCAGAGTTCCGGCTGGGCGGAGAGTTGCGCGGAACTGCCTTCCCAGCGGATATGGCCTCGTTCGAGGATGTAGTGGCGGTCGGCGATGGCCACCAGGTTGCGCACGTACTTGTCGATTACCAGCACCGCCAAGCCTTTTTCCTTGAGCGTGGCCAGGCAGCGCCAGATTTCCTCGCGCACCAGGGGCGCCAGGCCTTCCGTCGCCTCGTCGAGGATGATGAGATACGGATTGGTCATCAATACGCGGCCGATGGCCAGCATTTGCTGTTCGCCGCCCGAGAGCTGGTTGCCCATGTTCTTCTGCCGCTCGGCGAGACGGGGGCAGAAATCGTAAACCTTCTCGAGCGTCCAGGGATCGGCCGCGCCGCTGCGGTTGGATGCCCATGCCACGAGGTTTTCCCGCACGGTCAGATTGGGGAAGATCTGCCGGCCTTCCGGCACCAGGCCGATGCCGGCGCGGCCAATGCGGTCGGCCTCGAGATCATGGATGGGCTCGCCGCGGAAACGCACCGTGCCATTGCGCGGCCGGACCAGGCCGGTGATGCTGCGCACCGTGGTGGTCTTGCCCATGCCGTTGCGGCCGAGCAGCGTCACCATCTCGCCGGGCGCGATGTGCAGACTGATGCCGAACAGCGCCTGGCTGGCACCGTAGTAGGTCTCCAGGCCTTCGACTTGGAGCAGATCGCTCAATTCGTTGTCTCCTCGCCGAGATAGGCGGACTTGACCGCGGCGTTGCAGCGGATTTCTTCCGGCAAGCCGGTGGTGATGACGCGGCCGGCCACCAGCACCGATATCCGGTCGGCAAGACGAAAGACGGCGTCCATGTCGTGTTCGACCAGCAGAATGGTGTAACGGCCCTTGAGTCCCGCGATCAGGTGCACCATGTTTTCCGATTCCTCCGGACCCATGCCGGCCATCGGTTCGTCCAGCAGCATCAATTGCGGCTTGGTGGCCAAGGCCAGCGCAATCTCGAGCTGCCGGTGCTCGCCATGCGACAAGCCGCGGGCTTGGCGCGCGGCAAGCGCTTCCAGACCCACTTGGCGCAGGATGACCATCGCCTCGTCGATCAGCCGGGTCTCGCTCGCCACCGGTCGCCAGAAGCGGAAACTCGAACCGTCCACCGACTGGAGCGCGATGCCGACGTTTTCCGCCACGGTGAAGTCGTTCAGGATGCTGGTGATCTGGTAGGAGCGGGCAAAGCCAAGCATGGCCCGTTGATAGGCCTTCAGCTGGGTCACGTCGCGACCGGCGAAATACACCGAACCGCTGTCCGGACGCAGGCTGCCCGACAACTGGCCGATCAGCGTGGTCTTGCCGGCGCCATTGGGTCCGATGAGGGCGTGACATTCGCCGCGTATCACTTCCAGGGATACGGCGTCGGTGGCGATCAGGCCGCCGAAGCGCTTGCACAGCGCGCGGGTTTCGAGCAGCGCGGCGGTCATCGTGCCTTCCTCGCAAACAGCCCGGCGATGCCCTTGGGAGCGAAGAACACCACGCCGAGCAGGATCAGGCCAAGAATGATTTGCCAGTGCGAAGTGAAACTGGTCAGCACCTCTTCGAGCACCATGAAGACCACTGCGCCGGCCAGCCCGCCCCACAGGCTGCCCAGTCCCCCGAGAATCACCATCACCAGGGCCGTGCCCGACAGATCCCAATGCAGCATGTTGGGACTGACGAAGCCGTTCTGGTTCGCCATCAACGCCCCGGCCAGGCCGGCCATCGCGCCGGCGATGACGAACGCGGTGAGCTTGAAGCGCAAGGTGGCGTAGCCCAGCGATTCCATGCGGACCTCATTGTCCTTGATGCCGCGCAGCACGCGGCCGAAGCGCGAATCGCGCAGCCGGGCCAGGAACACGAGACAGAGCGCCAGCAGCGCCAGCACCACGTAGTAGAACACCGTGTCGTCGGCCATCTTGAGCGTGCCGAGCGGCGAACGCTTGGCGAGCGGCAAGCCGTCGTCGCCACCGTAGCCCTTGAGCGAGACGAAGATATAGAACAGCATCTGCGCGAAGGCCAGCGTGATCATGATGAAATAGACGCCCCGTGTGCGCAGGCAGATCGCCCCGATGACAAAAGCCAGAATGCCCGTCGCCACGATCGCCAGCGGCAGGACCACGGGCGCCGCCGACCATTGCGGCGCGTCGAGTGCGACGATCCCGACCACGTAGGCGCCGAAGCCGAAGAAAGCGGCATGGCCCATGCTGACCATGCCGCCCGTGCCTACCAGCAGGTTGAGGCTGGTGGCGAGCAGCCCCCAGATCAGGACGCGGCTGGCCACCGAGATATAGAAATCCTGGCCGACCGCCGTGGCAAGCATCGGGAAAGCCAGGGCGAACAGGCAGGCGGCGATGAGCCAGCCATGACGGATAAGCCACGCCATGTTCAACTCCCGGCAGGGAACAGGCCCTGCGGCTTCCAGAACAGAACGATCACCATGAGCAGATAGATCGAAATCGCCGCCAGCGATGGGCCGGCGGCATCGGCCAATGCCGGCGGCAGGATCGTGCGCAATAGCGGCGGAATGAAGGCGCGGCCGAAAGTGTCGACGATGCCGACCAGCAAGGCGCCGATAAAGGCACCGCGCATCGAGCCGATGCCGCCGATGACCACGGTGACAAAGGCGAGGATCAGGATGCTTTCGCCCATACCGACCTGGACGACCAGCAAGGGGCTGAGCATGGCGCCCGCCAGGGCGCACAAGGCCGCGCCGGCACCGAAGACGGCGGTGAACAGCCACTTGATGTTGGTGCCCATCGCCGTCGCCATTTGCCGGTTGGACGCTCCGGCTCGCACCAGCATGCCGATGCGCGTGCGCACCACCAGGAAGTAAAGCCCGGCGGCGACCAGCAACCCGACGATAATGATGGCCAGCCGGAAAGCCGAGTAATGCAGGCCCGGCAGGAGTTCCACCGACCCCGACAATGCTTCGGGGACATTGAGCGTCAGCGCCTGCAAGCCCCAGATGGCGCGGGTCGATTCATTGGCGATGAGAATCAAGGCAAAGGTGGCGAGCACCTGGCTGAGGTGGTCGCGTTTATAGAGCCCGCGCAGTACCGTCGCCTCGACCACCATGCCGATGACGGCCGTGGCGGCGAGGCCGAGCGGCACCGCGAGCAGGAAGGAGCCGGTGGCTTGCGTGAAGGTGGCGACGAGATAGGCGCCGATCATGTAAAGCGAGCCATGTGCCAGGTTGATGAGGTCCATGATGCCGAAAATCAGCGTCAGGCCCGCCACCAGCAGGAACAGCATCAGCCCGAATTGCAAGCCGTTCAGGCATTGCTCGAGAAAGAGAATCCAGGTCATCGTGATCGCAGGACAAGGGGCGCGCATCCTCGGGCGTGAGGGTGCGCGCCGGACAGCATCGAAACGTTACATCACATGTTGCAGGCCGAGACGTAGGCGTCCTGATGATCGGTGAAGATCGTGCCTGCCGTCTTGTTCACGAAACGACCCTTGTCGTCCTTGACGACTTGCCGCAAGTAATAATTCTGGATCGGGAAGTGGTTCTTGTTGAACTTGAACGCACCGCGCACCGACTTGAAGTTGGCGGCCTCCAGGGCCTTGCGCAACGCCGCCTTGTCCTCGATCTTGCCCTTGACGTCGCGGACGGCGGCGTCGATCAGCATTGCCGCGTCATAGCCTTGGGCGGCGAATTCGTTGGGCAGGCGTCCGAACTTCTTCTCGAAATCGGCAACGAATTTCTTGTTGGCCGCATTGTCGAGGTCGAGATTCCAGTGCGAGGCATTCAAGGCGCCCAGCGTCGGTTCACCCACGGCCGCCAGCGTGTCCTGGTCGAACGACCAGCCGGTGCCGAACAGCGGGAACTCCTTGTTCATGCCCGCCTGATGCCATTGCTTGAGGAAGTTCACGCCCATGCCGCCGGGAAGGAAGAAGAACACGGCATCCGGCTTGGCGGCCCGCATCTGCGAAATCTCAACCGCGTAGTCGAGCTGCCCGAGCTTCGTGTAAACCTCGCCGGCGTAGTTGCCCTTGTAGTAGCGCTTGAAACCATTCACGACATCCTTGCCGCCGGGATAGTTCGGCGCAATGACGAAGACGTTCTTGTAGCCCTTATCGGTCATGTTCTTGCCGGTGGCTTCGGAGTAGCTGTCGCTGACCCAGGAAACCGCAAAGAAATAGGGGTTGCAGCCTGCGCCGGCCAGTTCGGACGGCCCCGTGTTGGGGCTGATGTAATAGGTTTCGGAACCGAGCACGGAGGCCTGGGCTGCCTGCAGGATGTTCTGGAACACGATGCCGGTCATGAAGTCCACCTTGTCGCGCTTGATCAGCTTATCGGCAAGCTGCTTGGCAACGTCCGGCTTTTGCTGATCGTCCTCGATGAGCAATTCGACCGGCAGACCCCCCAGTTTGCCGCCGGTGTGCTCGATACCGAGTTGAAAACCGTCCCGAATGGCAACGCCAAGGATGCCTCCGGGTCCCGACAGGGTACTAACGAATCCCACCTTCACTTTATCGGCAGCTTGTGCCGCCATGGACATGGCGCCAGCCAAGGCCAGGCACAGTAGTTTCTTTTTCATGATACGTCTCCTCTATCGTTGCAAATTGCGGGACACCCCGACTGAACTACTCCTGTTGTAAGACTGCACCATTCCCTAAATGACCTGACTACCGACGTGGACATCGAGCGCATCCCTTGGTCGGGAAAATATAACTTACATGCCAGCCGATCGTTAGCGCGATTGCGCAAACGGGAGCATGTCTGCGCATCGCCAACGAAGTCTCGATGTGGACGGTATCGGCCTTATTCCATCGCTTCGTACAACGGCAGCGTCAGGAATTCCGGATACTCGTCTGCCAGCGCCATTTTCTCGAAAATACCTGCGGCTTGATCGTAGGTCTCGGTCTTCTCGCCGTTGGCGACCACCACGCTTTTCACCTTGGCGAGTTCCTCGGGGATCATGGCCCTGACCATCTCGGCGGTGACTTTGCGGCCATCGTCGAGCTTGCCCTTCGGCGACACGACCCATTGCCATACCTGCGAACGCGAGATCTCAGCGGTGGCGGCGTCTTCCATGAGATTGTGGATCGGCACGCAGCCGTTGCCGGCCAGCCAGCTGCCGAGGTAGTGGATGCCGACGTTGATGTTGTTGCGCAGGCCGGCTTCGGTGATGGGCTGTTCGGGAAGAAAGTTCAACCAGTCCTGGGGACCAAAAGTGTCGGTACGTTGTTTGCCCCACTGGTTCGGCTTGTCGCCGAGCACCTTGACGAACTCTTCCATGGCGATCGGCACCAGGCCCGGATGGGCCACCCAGCCACCGTCGTAGCCGTCGTTGGCGTCGCGCGTCTTGTCGTGGCGAATGCCCGCCAGCGCCTTCTCGTTGGCCGCGGGATCGTTCTTGATCGGAATCAGTGCGCTCATGCCGCCGATGGCCGGCGCGCCGCGCTTGTGACAGGCTTTCACCAGGGCCAGCGCATAGCTGCGCATGAAGGGCACTTCCATGGTGATGGCGCCACGGTTGGCCAGGCAGAAGTCCTTGTTGCGCTTGAATTTCTTGATGGCGCTGAAAATATAGTCCCAGCGGCCGGCATTGAGACCGGCGCTGTGCTCGCGCAGTTCGTAGAGAATCTCTTCCATTTCGAACGTGGCCAGGATCGTTTCCACCAGCACGGTGGCTTTGATGGTGCCGCGCGGCATGCCGATGTGGTCCTGCGCCATGCAGAAGATTTCATTCCAGAGGCGCGCTTCGAGGTGCGATTCCATCTTCGGCAGATAGAAGAAGGGACCGGCGCCGCGTGCTACCTGCTCCTTGGCGTTATGGAAGAACACCAGCGCGAAGTCGAAGATGCCGCCGGAAACGCGCTGACCGTCGACGGTGACGTGCTTCTCGTCGAGGTGCCAGCCACGCGGGCGGATTTGCAGCGTGGCGATCTTGTCGTTGAGTTCGTACTTCTTGCCGGCTTCGTTGGTGTAGCTGATCTTGCGGCGAATGGCGTCGTAGAGATTCACCTGGCCTTGGACCTGGTTGAACCAGTTCGGGCTGTTGGAATCCTCGAAGTCGGTCATGTAGGAATCGGCGCCCGAGTTGAAGGCATTGATGATCATCTTGCGCTCGACCGGGCCGGTGATCTCGACGCGACGGCATTCCAGCGCGCGGGGCAGTGCCGCGACTTTCCAGTCGCCTTCGCGGATGTGCTTGGTTTCAGGCAGGAAGTCCGGCATTTCGCCGGCGTCGATGCGCGCTTGGCGGGCGACGCGGGTCTTGAGCAAGTCCTGGCGGCGCGCTTCGAAGGCGCGGTGCAGTTTGGCGACGAGTTCGAGCGCGTCCTTGGTCAGGATTTCGTCGAAGCGGGGATGAATGGGGGCGTTGATCTGCACGCCAGCGGGAAGGGTCAAAGTCACGTGGAGTTCTCCAGTTGAGCTATCAAATTTCGATCATGGACGGCGATTCGGTTTTTTCAGCCGCCAGCAATCGGCGGTACAAAAAATACCTCATCATCGTCGCATACGGCATGATTTCTGTCGGCAAAGCGCTGATTCACGAAAATCTTCACAACAGCATCGAATTCCAACGCCCGCTCATACCGCTCTTCTTGCATCGCCAGCCAGTCGAGCAGCATTCCGACATTCTTTACTTCGGCAGGCAGCGCGATGATCTCTTCGTCGCACCCCATGCTTTCCCTGAGCCAGGCGAAATACTTTAATTTCATCCGCTATGGCTTGCCACCATGTCGCGCAAGACGTGCTTGACCACCTTGCGCATTTCATTGCGCGGCAACTCATCGACAAAGATCACATCCTTGGGGTGCTTGTATCTGCCGAGCTTGCCATTGAACCATTCAAGAATATCGCTTTTTCCGAGCGAACGATTTCCCTTGGTCACGATCACCGCCACCGGAACCTCTCCCCAGTGTGCGTCCGGTCTGCCGACCACGGCCGCTTCCTGCACGTCGGGATGCATCATCAGTACGTTCTCGAGTTCCGTCGGATAGATGTTCTCGCCGCCTGAAATGATCATGTCTTTCTTGCGGTCAATAATGTAATAACAGCCTTCCTGGTTGACGTAACCGATGTCGCCACTGTGAAACCAGCCGCCGGCAAGCGCGGATCGCGTCGCCTCTTCGTTGTTCCAGTAATGGGACATGACGTTCTTGCCGCGAATGAGTATCTCGCCGGGCTCTCCTGTCGGGCATTCATCCCCGTTCGCGTCGATGATGCGGATTTCGCAGTGCATCGCGGGGAAGCCGATGGAGCCCTCGGTGGCGAAGGTATTGGCGGTTGTCTGGTGAATGGCGACCGGGGCGGTCTCGCTGGCGCCGTACATGTTGAGCAAGGGGATGCCGCGATCATGCCAGTAACGGACCATGTCGCGCGGAATGAAGCACGAACCGGTCAATATCGCGCGCAGGCTCGAAAGATCGGAACTTTCCCAGTTGGGAAGGCTGCGCAGCGCTTGCATGTGGGCGGGCAGGAAAATCGTCAACGTGGGTTTTTGCGTGACGATCGCCTCCAGCACGAGCTCCGGATCGAAAACGCGATGGAGGATGACGGTGGCACCGACGTAGAAACCCGTTGTAATCTGGACGTTCAGCCCGCCGACATGGAACAGCGGCAGCAACGCCAGGATCAGATCCTGGCGGGTCATGTCATGCAGGAGGGCGCTGTTGAAGGCGTTGTATTGAATCGCTTCCTGTGTCAGCACCGCTCCCTTGGGGGAGCCGGTGGTGCCGGACGTGTAGATGATGAGCAGCGGACTGTCCAGGCCGACGCCAGCGGGCGGCGCTTCCTCCTTGGCTTGCCGCAATAGGTCGGCCAGCAGGGGCCAGCGGCCGTTGCCGATTTCTCCGACGGCCACAAACCGACAGCCCGGCAATTCGGCATCGAGCTTTTCGCATTGCTTCAGGTAGGGCTCGTCCACGAACAAGGCTTTCGCGCCGCAGTCGAGCAGCATGCCGACGTGCTCGCGCGGGGCCAGGCGCCAGTTGAGCGGCACCAATAGGGCACCCAGGCGCGCGCAGGCAAACAGAAATACCAGCAGTTGCGGGTGATTCTGCCCGAGGTAGGCGATGCGATCTCCGGGGCCGATGCCAAGGTGTCTCAAGACCTCCGTGCCGGCTTTGATTGCGGCATTGAATTGAGGATAGGTCAGCTCCTCGCCTTCGAAGCGAAGAGCGACCTTGTTAGGCGTGGCCTGCGCCCATTTTTCGATCCAGTCGGCAATGTTCATTTAGATGGCTTTCGCGATAGTGCGACGCTGTACCTGACCTTGCCTACTTGCCCGACTGCTGCTTTTCGTAAATGGCCCGCGCGACTTTTTCGGGCGACAAAGGGGGATTGAATATCCGTACGCCGGTGGCGTTGAACAAGGCGTTGGCAATCGCCGGGGCGATGACGATGGTTGGCAGCTCGGAAACCCCTTTCGCGCCGTAGGGACCTTCGGCGCAATTGCTTTCGATGAAGTGCATCTCCAGCTCGGGCATTTCCGGCGCCGTGACGAGCTTGTAGTCGCGAAAGCTCGGATTCCGCAGAATGCCTTGCTCCAGCTGCATGTTCTCGCTCAACGCGTAGCCGAGTCCGATGGCAATGCCTCCCTCCGTCTGGGCTTCCAGGCCCATGCGATTGATCACGCGGCCGACGTCCTGGGCGGAAGTGATCTTGTCCACCTTGATCTCGCCGGTCAGCGTATCGACGGTGATCTCGGCGATATGCACGGCATGGGAATAAGCCGCCGAGTGATCGGATATGTGGTCGGCGCCTTCCGGCTCGCTGTTGGGCTCATAGTAGTCCGTCACCATTACCAGTTCAGGCACCGCCTGGAAGTGCATTTGCCGAAGCAGGCGGTCGAGCTTGATCAAGGGAGTGCCGCACCGGTCGCGCACCACGGAGCCGCCGCGCAGTTCCAGCGTGTCCGCCGGCTCGCCGAGCATTTTTTCCGCGGCCTTCAGAATTTGGGCCTTGGCCTTGCGCGCGGCTTGGCGCGTGCCGTTGCCGGCGATGAAGGTTGTGCGCGACGCATGCACGCCCACGTCCCACGGCGCGATGTCCGAGTCGTTGTTGACGATGGTGACGTGCTCGAGCGGCACGCCGAGTTCTTCGGAGACGATCAGGTTGATGACGGCGTCGATGCCCTGGCCGATTTCGGAGGCGCCGGTAATGACCGTGACGCGGGCGTAGTCGTCCACCTTGAGGATGGTGCCGATGCCGTCAGACTTGTGGATCTTGGCGCCGCCGGCATTGTGGATCGACGAGGCCAGGCCGATGCCCTTCTTGTAACGGCCGGGCTTATCGCGCTCTGCCGCATAGGCGGCGCGTTTGCGGCTGTAATCGGTCGCTTGCGCCGCCGTTTCCAGGCATTCGGCGAGCACGCATTCGCGGAGGAAGGATTTCTGTGGCGTGATTTCCCCCGACTTTTGCGCGTTCTTGAGATGGAACGCGAGCGGGTCCATGTCCAGCTTGTCCGCCAGAATATCCATCTGCTGCGCCGTGGCGTAGGTCGTCTGCACGTTGCCGTAGCCGCGGAAGGAGCCGGCGTAGGGGTTGTTGGTGTAGATCGCCTGCGCCTTGAAATCGACCACCGGCACGCGATAGTGGCCCGAGGTGGTCCGCATCATGATCACCGGAATGGTGGGCCCCCAGGACGTATAGGCGCCGTTGTCGAGCAGCACGTCGGCGGTCCGGAAGGTCAGCGTGCCATCGCGCTTGCAGCCGGTGCGCATGTGGATGATCGCCGCCTGGCGCGTCGGCGAAGCCCGGAACTCGTCCTCGCGCGAGTAGATGACCTTGACGGGGCGGCCGGTCTTTCTGGCCAGCAGGGCGGCGATCGGCTCGTAGGGATAAACGTCCAGCTTGGAGCCGAAAGCACCACCGACCGGAGGCTGCATGACGCGGATGTCGCCGGGAGTGATGCCAAGCGCCGGCGCGAGGTCCATCTTGTAGTTGTACGGATACTGAGTCTGCGTCCAGATGGTCAGTTTGCCGTTGTTGTCGAAATCGGCGATGGCGCAGGACGTGCCCATGCAGCAGTGCGTGACGTGGTGCGGGCGGAAGACGTCGTCGGCGATGAAGTCGGAAGCCGCTTCGGCGGCCGCCAGGTCGCCATGCTTGAACTCGAAGCGCAGGCTCTTGTTGTCCGGAAAGTTGTCGCGAAGCTGCGGCGCCGATGCCTCGCGCCCCACCTCCGGCGAAAACACGCCGGGCAGGTCCTCGTACTCGACCTTGATGAGGCTTAGCGCGTTGAGTGCGATTTCCTCGGTTTCGGCGGCAACCGCGGCGACCTCGTCGTGCTCGCACAGCACTTTTTCCTTGAGCGGCACGTTGTCGCGCACGAAGCCGAACTTCAGTCCGGCGGCGTCCTTGCCGGTCAGCACGGCATACACGCCCGGCAGTCGTTCCGCCGCCGAGATGTCCATGCTGACGATCTTCGCATGCGGTCGGCCCGCGAACAGCACCTTGCCGATCAGCATCTGCGGCAACACCATGTCGTTGATGTAACGGGTCTTGCCGGTAGCCTTGTCCGGCGCGTCGGGCTTCTTGACGCGCTGACCGATCAAGGATTTCTTTTCAATAGACGCAGCAGTGACTTTCTGTTCCATGGCATGGCTCTCTATAAGTGTTCTTACGACCTTGGGGTATGGAGTGCCATGCGCTCAGAGGCGACCGCAGCACTTCTTCTCGGCCACCGATGCCACCGCGTCGAGCACCTTGGTGTAGCCGGTGCAGCGGCAGAGGTTGCCTTCGAGGCCGCGCTGTGCCTCTTCGCGCGTCAGGCGCGGATTTTCGCCCACCAGGTAGTCGGCCTGCATGATCATGCCGGGCATGCAGAAACCGCATTGCACGGCACCGTGGTCGACGAAAGCCTGCTGCATCGGGTTCATGCCCTCCGGCGTCTTCAAGCCTTCGATGGTGACCAGTTCACGGCCGTCGCAATCGACGGCGTGCATCAGGCAGCTATTGAGGGTTTTGCCGTCGACCTTGACGGTACAGGCGCCGCACTCGCCTTCGCCGCACGCGTACTTGGTGCCGGTCAGGCCGAGCACTTCACGCAGCATGGTCAAGGTTTTCATCGTTGCCGGCACCCGCACCGCCACGGGGCGGCCGTTGAGCGTGAATTTGATCTCAGTTTCCAAGGACATGGTTCAGTACCTCTTCGGTGAAGACTTTGACGAGATGTTCGCGATACCAGGCGCTGGCGCGGACGTCGTCGATGGGTTTGGCGTCGGCGCTGGTTGCCGCCACCGCGGCGCGAATGGTGTCGGCGTTGAGCGGTTTGCCTTCGAGGGCGGCTTCGACATTGCGTGCCCGCAACGGCGTCGGTGCAACCGAGCCCATGGCGACGCGCACGTCACGGAAGACGCCATTGCTCATCCGGCCGCCGATGCCGACCGACACGGTCGAGATTTCCAGGGCCGGACGCGGACCGGACTTGCGAAAATAACCGACGAAATCCGCTGCCGGCCGCTTGAAGACGATCGCCGTCAGGAGTTCGTCGTCCCGCTTCACCGTCTTTCTCGGCGCGAGGAAAAAGTCAGCCATGGCGACACGCCTCGTCGCCACGGCGCCGTCCTGCCAGCGGGCAAGCTCCACTTCGGCGTCGAGTACCAGCAGCGGGTTGATCATGTCGCCGGCGGGGGAGGCGTTGCAGATGTTGCCACCCACCGAGGCGGCGTTGCGGATCTGGTCGCTGGCGAAGTGCTCGGCGGCCTCGGCGAGGATGGGCGCCACTTTGGCGATCAGCGGATCGCGACGGATCTCCGTCACCGTCGTCAAGGCGCCGATGCGAATGCTGTCGCCCTGTTCGGCGATGCCGCCCATGCCCTCGATGCGGCGAATGTTCATCAGCGTGGCCGTGTACTGCCTGGCACCGGATTCGACCTGAGGCGACAGGTCCGTGCCGCCGCAAAACGCGGTGACGCCGCCTGCCGCCATCGCTTTCACCGCCTCGCCTACGCTACAAGGCGTCATGTAAGTCTTGATATCCTGCATAGTCCGCTCTCGATTCTAGAGTTGATCAATGAGTCAGGCGCCCGCATCGTCGGCGAGCACCACCAGCGCATCCACCACCAAAGGCTTGCCCTTGCACACCATGACTGGATTGCAGTCGACTTCTGCGACCATCGGGTCGTCGACCAACAGTCCGGCAACACTGTCTACGATCCGCGCCAGCGCGCCAATGTCAACCGGCGGGCCGCCACGGATGCCTTGCAACAACTTGTGTCCGGAGAGCTGCTTGACCGCGGCGGCGAGCTCGCCGGGCTCCGGCGGCGCCAACAGCGCCACCACGTCTCCGAAGATTTCCGCCGCGATGCCGCCGATGCCGACGGTGACCAAGGGGCCGAAGCTCGGGTCGCGATAGCCGCCAACGATCAGCTCCAGCTCGGCGCTCACCTGTTCGGCGAGCAGGACCGTACCATCGCCGGCGGCGGCAAGCTCATCCCAAATGGGGCCGACCGTTTGCGCCGAGACGCCGAAGCGCACCAGACCGCCCTCGGTCTTGTGGGCGACGCCGGAAGCCTTGGCAACCATCGGCTTGCCCAGCGCCGCGACGAACTCCTGGGCTTTGTCGCGGGAAACGGCCAAGGCTTCCTGCGGATACGGCAAGTCGGGAAGACGGCGTTTGCTTTCCCATTCGCTCAGTGTTTTCATGCTTAAACTCCTGATGCCAATGCATTGACGGCGCGTTCCGGCGAGGCGAAACGAAGCACGCCGGCACCGGCCATTTCCGCTTCGACGCCGGGCGCGTCGAGCACGAAAGCAGCCGTTGGCTTGCCGGTGGCGGCGACGCCACGGGCCACGCCGGTGCCGAAAGGCTTCAAGTCCAGGCCGCAGTTGATTGCCACCACGCCCTCGACCGCCGGATCGGCGTAGATCGCCTCGATCGCGGGAACGTAATGATCGATCGGGCATTGCGGCGTCAGGTCGATGGGGTTGCCGAGCGCAGCGAACGACGGTACCAAGCCGCGCAGCCGCTCGAGGGTGGCCGCGCCCAGCGCCGGCAACAGCAGTCCGGCGCGTTCCGAGGCGTCGGCCGCCAGTACCGAAGGGCCGCCGGAAATCGTGACGATGGCGATGTTGCGCACCAGCTTCTTGCGCAGCCCCACTGCCGCGCCATCCATGGCGTCGAAGAAGGACTCGGTGTCGGCCGCTTCGATGACGCCGGCGCGCCGCAGGCCGGCGCGGATCGCGGCATGGCTGCCGGCCATGCTGCCGGTGTGGCTGGCGGCGGCCTTGGCGCCGGCGGCCATCTTCCCCGCCTTGAGCACGACGACGGGCTTCTTGCTGGTGACCTTGCGCGCTACGTCGACGAAGCGGCGACCATCGCCAAAGCCTTCGACGAACATGCCGATGGCGGTCGTCTGCGGGTCGTCGCCCAGCCATTCAAGCGCGTCGGTAATGCCGACGTCGGCGGAGTTGCCGACGCTCAGAAAGCGCGACAGCCCCAGGCCGCTGGCGCGCAGGTGGCCGAAGAACATGCCGCCGAAAGCGCCGGACTGGCTGACGAACGACAGGCCGCCAGGCTTGTTGGGAATGCTCCAGAAGTAGGAGCCGTTCAGCCAGCGATCGTCGCCGAGATGGCTGACCACGCCCATGCAGTTGGGGCCGACCAACCGCATGCCGGACGACCGGGCGATTGCGACGAGGCGATCCTGTACCTTGCGGCCCTCGGGCCCGGTTTCGCCGAAACCCGAGGAAAGAACGATCGCGGTACCGGCGCCAGCGGCGGCGGCATCGATGACCGCGGCTTCGACGCGCTTGTCCGGCACCGAGATCAGGGCCAGATCGATGCGACGGTTGAGCTTGGCGACGGCCGGGATGCCGTCGATCGTCTCTGCTTCCGGGTGGACCGCGAGGACGTCGCCGGTTCCGCCGGCGGCGTTTTTCAGCAAGGTGTTGCCCAGCTTGCGGCTGTCGGTTGCCGATGCGCCATACACGGCAATCGATCGGGGCTTGAACAGACTATCGAGACTCATCGCATAAGACCTCAAACTTGCAATTTGTACCAAACGAATTGGAGGGCATGGCGGCGGTGTGCCCGCCCTGCCGCTACGCCTCCAGGAGCCGTTGCGACATGAAGTGCTTCAGGACCTCGTTGGCACCGCTGATGATGGGCAGCACCATGGCATCGCGCACGTACTTCTCGAGCGGATAGTCCTTCATGTATCCGGAGCCGCCAAAAATCTGCATCGCCTTGACCGTGACCCGTCGAGCCATCTCGGCGGGATAGACTTTTGCCATGTTGGGCGGCAAGAGACCTTCGCTGGAACTGCGGTTGGCGCTTTGCCAGGCGATCCGGCGCACCATCAGGCGGGCCATTTCAAGGTCCGCCTTCATGTCGACCAGCATTTGTCCGACGGCCTGATACTTGCCGATCGGCTGGCCCCAGATCTCGCGCTCCTTCGCGTACTGCAAGGCTTGTTCGTAGGCCGCGCGCGCCACGCCCACCGCCATGGTGCCGGTGCCGACGCCGTTGGTGTCGTAGATGGCATTGATGGTCTCGAAGCCACCGCCTTCCCGGCCGAGCATGTATTCCTTGGGCAGACGCATGTTCTCGAAAATCAACTCGCCGTTCATCGAGGCCCGATGCCCCATCTTGTCTTCGATGGTGCCGATGGAAAAACCAGGCGTGTCGGCGGGGAAGAAGAACACCGAACATGACTCGGCGTTGGCGCGGTCGCTGTCGCTGCGGGCGAGAAGCCCGTAGAGCTTGGACACGCCGGCGTTGCTGGAGAAGACCTTGCTGCCGTTGATGACATAGTGGTCGCCATCCCGCTTGGCGCGGGTCCGCGTGCCTAGCTTGGGATCGGCCAACGGACAGAAGATCTCGCTGCCGCCGGAGGGCTCGGTGGCGCCGAAACAGATCAGATGCGTGCCGCTGGCGTCGTTGGCGATCGGAATCAGCCAGCGCTCGCATTGTTCCGGGGTGCCCATGCGGGCGATCATCTCCGACATCGACATGACGACATGGAAAGCATTGGCCATGCCGATGTCACCGGCGGCGAGCTCCTCGAGCAGCACCGCATAGTCGAGAGTGGTGCCGCCCATGCCGCCGTACGCTTCGGGGATCAGCAGCGAGTGGAATCCCAGCTCGAAACCTTTCCTGATCACCTCGAGCGGGAAGGCGGCCTTGGGGTCGGCAATGCGGTCGATACTCGCCGCAACGGGCTTGATCTCGTTTTCGGCGAAACGTCGAGCGACATCCTGAAGTTGTCGCTGTTCTTCGCTTAACTCGAATCCAATCATGGTTTTCTTTCTCGTTGCGGCGAACTCGCCGGTGTGCTGATGATCAGATCAGGCCAGCCTCGGCGAGGCGGGTGTCGATCTGCTTGCGCATGTAGTCGTTCAGTACTTCGAACGGCGGACGCACCGGGCCGCCGGGAAGACCGAGCTTTTCGGCCCAGTACTTGAGGCCGGCGAGCGGGAACACGCCCTTGCCCATCAGATAGGCGACCTGGGTTTCGTGGAACAGTACCCGCAGCGGCGAGAGTTCGCACCAGATCTTCATGCCTTCGTCCGTCTTGCCTTCCTTGAGGAGCTTGGTGTACTGGCTGACGCGCGGCTTGGCCGGTGTCTGGAACAGCGCGCCGACGAAGTTGCAGAACTGCATCGCCGTATCCGGCATGTAACGGATCTGCTCGGGCCAGTAATCCTCGAAGGGGTCGCCGATGACGATGAGGTCGCCGGCAGCCTTGTAGGCCTTGAGCGTCTGGTCGATGCTGCCCATGCCCTGCTTGATGCCGCACACATTGGGAATCTTTTCCGCGAGTTCCTTGATGAACTCGGGGGTGAGGACATAGCCGGACGGCTTGGTGTTGTAGAGGCAAATGCCAATATCGACGCGTTCGGCCAGATACTCGAAGTAGCGCAGCACGCCTTCGTTGGAGGAGGAGTTGGCGTAGGGGGTGACGTGCATCAGGGCGTCGGCGCCGATGTCCTGCGCGTGCTTGGCCAGTTCGACAGCGGCCATGAGGCTGGGGTGGCTGGTGTTGGCCAGCAGCGGTACGCGACCGGCGACGGCCTCGACGGCCACTTCGTGAATCTTCTTGCGCTCTTCGACCGTGAAGGTCAGCCATTCTCCACAGGCACCGTCGCAGGTAATGGAGTCGACGCCCATTTCGATCTGGCGATTGATCCAGGCCTTGGTGCCTTCGTAGTCGATGCTGTAATCCTTGTTGAGCGGCTGGATGATGCCACCGTTGATGCCGGGCAGATTCTTGCGTGCCCATGCCTTGGCTTCGTGTTTCTTGTATTTCATCGACTTTCTCCTAAATAAGTGCCACTTTCGCAAATGGAAAACGGCTCAATAAAACACATTAAAATATGAATATTCATATACTTCTTGTCTGTGAGCGTAGGGCTCTTGATTTGAGGCGCACAACTGGTAGTGATTAAAACTGGTAGTACTTAAGGCAGAGATACCGTCCCGGGGAGCGGGACGCCGTTGAAAAAATCCATCAGGACGGACGCGAAGCGTTCTGGCATGTGGTCCGGCAAGGGCAGCATGCCGCCTTCGATGACACGCAAGGCGCTGCCGGGGATTGCGCCAGCCACGCGCACCGCCGATGGATAGGCATGCGGGTCGCGATCGGCGCCGATCACCATGGTCGGACAATGGACTTTGGGCAGGCGCAATTCCATTTGGTAGCGATTGACGATGCGATGTCCTTCCGCGGCCAGGGGGCCGGCCTTAATCGCATCGATCAGATAACGCTCGAGCAGCTCGGTGCCGCCCGTCGGATAGTAGGGCTGGCGCCGCCTCCAGAGCTCGACGAGATGGGCGCCGTCGGCATCCGGTGCCACCTCGTCGATGACTTCGGCATCGTCGTGCGCGTGGCGCCGCGCCACGTCGATCATCGACATCGAGGATAGCGCCAGCGCCGCGATCCGCCCCGGCTGGCTGGCGGCCATTTCGAGCGCGATAACCGCACCGGTATGGTGGCCAACGATCGCCGCCTGTTCGATATCGAGCGCATCGAGCAGGGCAAAAGCGGCATCGCTCCAGCTCTCGATGGAATTCTCTGCCGCCCGCTCGGAATCGCCGAAGCCGACGGTATCCATGGCAATGGCCCGGTACCGTCGGCCGAGGATAGGCAGCACGTCGCGGTACTCGTCCCAGGAACGCGGCGTCTGATGCAGCAACAGCACGGGAAACCCGGTGCCGTTGCCGGCGACATGGATGCGCCCGCGACGGGTCTGTACGAAGGTCCGTTGCGTGCCATCGAGCATCAGTCGGTCTCCGGGTCTCCGCCCAGGTAGATGGCCTGAACGCGCGGATCGTTGGCCAATGTCGCCGAGGGCCCCGCCACCACCACCTCGCCGGTTTCGAGCACGTAGCCGTGATCGGAGATTTCGAGCGCGGCGCGTGCGTTTTGCTCGACCAGGAGAATGGATACGCCCTCGGCCCGCAGGTCGCGAACGATATGGAGGATGTCGCGCACGATCAGCGGTGCGAGGCCCAGGCTGGGCTCGTCGAGCAACAATAATCGCGGCATCGCCATCAAGGCGCGGCCCAGGGCCAGCATCTGTCGTTCGCCGCCGGAGAGCGTGCTGGCGCGCTGGCGCCGCCGTTCAGCCAGGCGCGGAAAACGTTCGAAGACCGATGACAGCGCTTGTTTCGGCGCGCCGCGACGGTGCCGGGTGTAGGCGCCGAGCAGCAAGTTGTCCTGTACCGACATGGTACCGAACAGTTCGCGCCCTTCCGGCACCAGACACATGCCGCGTTCGACCCGCGCCTCGACATCGAGTCGTCTCAAATCCTCGCCCTCGAAGCGCAAGGATCCCGTGCTTGGCAACAGGCCCATTGCCGCCGCCATCAGGGTCGTCTTGCCGGCGCCGTTGGGCCCGATCACCGAAACGATCTGCCCTGGCTGCAAGGAAAGGCTGACGCCGCGCACCGCTTCAACGCGTCCATAGGCAACGTGCAAGTCGGTGATTTCCAGCATGGCGCTCATAGCACGCTCCCGAGATAAGCGCTTTGCACGCGCGGATCGGCGCGCACCACCGCAGGCGAGTCCTGGAGCAGCATGGAGCCGAAATTCATGACCACCAGACGGTCGACCAGTTTCATGACGAAATCCATGTCGTGTTCGACGATCAGGATCGTGATGCCCTCGCTGCGCAGGCCGCGCAGCAGTTCGGCCAGCGCCGCCTTCTCTTGCTTGCGCAGGCCGGCGGCAGGTTCGTCGAGCACCAGCAGGATCGGATCGGCGGCAAGCGCGCGAGCGATCTCGAGTATTCGCTGCCAGCCCAACGGCAGGCTACCCGCGCGTTCACCGGCCCGCTCGGCCAGGCCGACGCGCGCGAGTTGTCGCCACGCCTCTGCCATGATCTGGTGTTCTTCGCGCCGATCCAGGCTTAGGCCGCCGCGCAGCATGCCGGCGCTGCCGCGCGCATGAGCGCCGAGTGCGACGCTGTCGAGCACGCTCATATTGGGCCGCAGATTGACGTGCTGGAAAGTGCGCGCCATGCCGAGGCGGGCGATACGCCTCTGCGGCAGGTGCGTGATGTCGCGCCCGCAGAACGCGATAGTGCCGCCGCTCACGGGCGCCGCGCCGGTGACCAGATTGAACAACGTGGACTTGCCGGCGCCGTTGGGCCCGATCAGGCCGACGATCTCGCCCGCGTTGACCGTGAAGCTGACGTCATTCACGGCGACCAGGCCGCCGAAGCGCTTGAGCGCGTGCTCGACTCGCAGGATTTCGGAGCCGCGCGTCGGCAGCGGCCGGCGCGGCAACGGCGGCGTACCGTCATCCGCCAACGCCGGCGCGCTCGGCGTTTTTCGCCGCGCCGACCAGCGCGCGATCAGGCCCATGGCGCCGCCGCGGGCAAAGTGCAGCAGCAGGATGAAGACGATGCCGAAGACGATGATTTCCAGGCGGGCGCCGTTGCTCGACAAGATCTGCAAGGCGTCCTGAACCTTGTTCTTCAGCAAAAGCACCACGCCTGAGCCGAACAAGGCGCCCGCCAGATGTCCGACGCCGCCGGCGATGGCCATCAGCAGATACTCGATGCTGGCGCGCAGATTGAAGGCGGAGGGGCTGACGAAGCGATTCATGTGCGCATACAGCCAACCGGCAATGGCGGCCAATTGTGCCGCGGTGACGAACAGCCACAGACGTACTCGATAAGCGTCGGCGCCCACGCTGCCGAGCAGCGTCGCGCCGCCCCGCAGACTGCGAATGGCGCGCCCGGCGCGCGAGTTCATCAGGTTGTAGCTGAACAGGAAAGCCAGTCCGACGACCGGCCAGATCAGGTAGTAGATCGTCTTTGCCTCCATCAGCGACCATGGGCCGATCTGGAGCGGCGGAATGTTGGCAAGCCCCGTGTTGCTGCCCAGCGCCGCGATGTTGCCGAACAGCAGCGGGATGGACAGCCCCCAGGCGATGGTGCTGAGCGGCAGGTAGTGCCCGCCCAGGTGCAGCGTTAGCATGCCGATCGCCAAGGCGGCGGCGCCGGTGAGGAACAAGGCAAACAGCAGACCCAGCCACGGCGACAAGTCCTGCGTTGTCGTCAGCCACCCCGTGGCGTAGGCGGCGATGCCGACGAAAGCTGCTTGACCGAATGAGGTGGCGCCACCGGTACCGGTCAGCATGACCAAACCCAAGACCACCAAGGTGCTGACGCCGATATCGTTCATCAGCGCCGTGCCGAAGCTGCCGATCATGGCCGGTAGCACGGCGATCGTCGCGACCAGCAGCGCCACAAGGAAGGTGTTGACGCGCTTGTTCATTCGTCCAACTCCTCGATCTCGTCGTCGACGTGCAGCGCCATGTAGGAGCGTAGGATCAGCACCGGTATCAACAGGCCAAAAACGATGGCATCCTTGAGCGCACCGCTCCAGAACGAGGCGAAGCTTTCGAATATGCCGACTGCCAGCGCGCCTACCGCGGTAAGCGGATAACTGGTCAGCGCACCGATGATGGCGGCGATGAAAGCGCGCAGACCGATGATGAAACCCGAGTCGTAGTACATGGTGGTAGTCGGCGCCACCAGCACGCCGATCAGGCCGGCGAGCAGCGAGGCGCCGCAGTAGGCGAGCAGGGCCGTCTGCGCCGGACGGATGCCGACCAGGCGTGCGCCGACGCGGTTGACGGCGGTGGCGCGCAGCGCCTTGCCTATCACGGTGTATTCGAAGGCCAGGTAGAAAAGCGCGCTCAGCAACAGCGCGGCGGCGACCATCAGCAGCGTCTGGCCGCCGACCGTGAAGCCTGCGACAACTTCCCAGTTCAGGCTGGTAAGCGGCTTGGTACGCGAGCCTTCGGCGCCGAAGAACAGCAGCCCCAGCCCCGACAACAGGAAATGCAGTACCAGCGACACCATGAGCAGCACCAGCACCGAAGCGTCCGCGATCGGCTGCAGCGTCAAGCGGGCGACCAGCGGGATGATGGGAAGCACCAGCAGCAGCGTGGCGAGGATCTGCAGCCAACCCGGCGCCTGGCTCTCGACGACGCCCCACGCCACGGCACAGGGCAGTAGCGGCAGCAAGCCCCAGCCGACCAGGGCCCGCCCGAGGCGGCGGTGCTCGCCGATGCGCAGCAGACGCCATGTTTCGGCCAGCGTCGCCAGCGCCGCCAGCGTCGCCACCATGCCGACGGTGGCCGGCAGGCGCCCGGCTTCGAAGGCGGCGAGCGTCAGCGCGGCGAAAGCGGCGATATCGCCGAACGGCACGAACAGGACGCGCGTGACCGAGAAGATCAACACGAGACCGATGCCTGCCAGCAGATAGACCGAGCCGTTGGCCAGGCCGTCCACCAGCAGAATCAACGCCAAATCCCAATCCATCTTCGCCTCCCGCGCCGTCAGGCGAAGCTCAGGGCAACAGCTTCCACTGTCCGCGTTCGAGCTTGACCATCACTCGCGCGCGTTCGTCGGCACCGTAGCGGGTGCCCGGCTTGAAGTTGAGCACCCCGTGCGTGCCGACCACTTCCTTGGTGTTGATCAACTGGTCCCGCAAGGCGACGCGGAATGCGGGCGTGCCGGGCTCCGTCTTGCTGGCGATGACGCGGGCGGCGGCGTCGACGAATACCAGCCAGCCGTCGAAAGCATAGGCCGAGAAGGCGTCGATGGACGGCGCATTGTGCGTCTTCTGGTAGGCGGCGCGAAAATCGAGGCTCACCTTGCGAGTCGGATTGGTGGCGGGCAGCTGTTCGGCGACGAGCACCGGTCCGGTCGGCGCGATCAAGCCTTCCGCCGCGGCGCCGGCGACGCGGACGAAATCGGGGTTGATCAGCGCATGGTTGCCGTATAGGCCGCCCTTGTAGTTGCGTTCGGCCAGCGCCAGGAACGGCAGGGCGCCCGGCGTGCCCGATCCGCCGTTCATCACCGCATCCGGCTTCGCCGCGAGTATCTTGAGCACTTGACCGGTAACGGAAGCGTCCGCACGGGCGTAGCGCTCGTTGGCCACGATCTTGATGCCGGCCGGTCCGGCGGCCTTGACGAGGTTGTCATAGACGAGATCGCCCCAGGCGTCGGCGAAGCCGATGAAAGCGACGGTCTGGACGCCGTTCTTCTTCATGCGCTCGACGGCGGCGTTGACCATCAGCGATGCCGGTTGCGCCACGACGACCAGCCAGGCGCCTTCCTCGCCGTCGAGATTGACCGGCGTCAGGGCGATCATCGGCGTCTTGCTTTCGCGCGCGACGCCCGCCATGGCCATCGCCGAGGGCGCGCCGGACGTGCCCATCAACACATCGACCTTGTCTTCCTCGATCAGCTTGCGCGCGTTGCGGGCGGCCGTGGTCGGGTCGGAGTTGTCGTCGAGCGTGATCAACTGAATTTTGTGTCCCGACACTTCACCTTTGTAAGCGAGCGCCGCTTGCATCCCCTTGGCATAAGGAATGCCGATCGATGCGGCGGGGCCGGACAACGATGTGGACAAGCCGACCTTGAGGTCGGCCGCCGCCGCGCTCAGGGCGCACATGAGCGACAGCAACGCTAGGGCAAGACGCTGGATGGTTTTCATGGTGTTATCTCCTCCTTGTGGATGTGACTGAAGACGATGGTGCTGCCTGACGATCATCGCGCTGCCGCGGACCGATTCGTCCGCGACGGCCGTGTCTTGACCGCATGGACGGTCGACGCTGAGCTTTCCGCTTCCTTTTCCTGGTTGATCTTTGCGACGGCCATGATGAGAAAGTGCTTTGCCGTTTCCAGATGCTCGTGCATCGACTGCGCGGCTGCGTCAGGGTCGCGTTTTTTCAAGGCGGCGTGAATATTCTTCATGCCCTTTAAGGCCGCCCGCCGCGCCGCCGCGTCGACCAGCGTCAATACACGCAGGAAGCGCACGTGCCCGACATACTGATCGAGCAACTTCGACATGCGCCGGTTCGGCAACAGGATGCGCCACGCATTGTGGAACCGGCTATTGGCTTCGATGAACGCCTGGACGTCGCCGTTCTTATCCGCCGCCACCGCATCGGCGATTGCCCCCGACAAGCCGGCGAGATCGGTGTCGCCGCCGAATTCCTTTACCACTGAACCGAGCGCCGCCGGTTCCAGCAGAAAACGGATTTCGTAGATTTCATCGATATCGCTGTCCGTAAGTTCGGGGATGACGAACCCTCGTCCCTCGGCGCAGATAAGCCCCTCGCTTTCGAGACGAGCCAAGGCTTCGCGCACCGGCGTGCGCGATACGCCGAGTTGCATGGCCAAACCTGCTTCCTGCAGGCGGTCACCGGGACGCACCTGATGGCTACCGATGTAACTGCGCAATTGTTGAAAAACCTGGTCCGCCAGGCCGGCAGGTTTTTCAATGGGCTTGATTGGACGGTTCATGGGCTTGGTCTAAAAAAGAAGGAGCGCTTCGGTGAGCTCCTAACGCTTTATGGGCTAAGGTTTGTATACTGTATACGGTATTTCTTTGAAGTCAATCATTCATCAAGGCGGATCAAAAAACTGCCAAGATCGGTACATTTATCATGACTTTTCATATAATTAGCGGAATCAACAGAATCATTCGTTTGATTTTGCGGCAAGGTATCGGTCGCGCCGGAGGACAGTGATGAGGAAAAAATCTGAACCGCAGACAGCCAGCGACATGTCAGCGGATGGCCGTTTCCTCGACGAGTACCTGCCTTACTGGCTGGCCCAGGCGAGTTACTGGATTTCCAGCGAGTTTCACCGCGAGGTCGCCATGGCGGGTTTGACCGTCGCCGAATGGCGAGTGCTGGCGAGTCTGCACGGCAGTTCCGGGGAGACGATAGGAACGCTTTGCCGCTTGGCGCTACTCAAGCAGCCGACGCTGTCCAAACTCGTGCAACGGCTGGAAGCGGAAAATCTCGTGGCGCGTCACGATACGGAAGGCGACCGGCGACAAACGATCGTGACCAGCACTCCGAAGGGGCGCGCGCGCATTGCCATGCTCGTCGATCGGGCGAGGCTGCACCAGCGGGAGGTGCTTCGGCCTTTCGGGATTGCCAACTCAAAGAACCTGCTGCTGGCCCTTCAGGACTTGGTGCGCCAACATGAGCGTACCGGGCTGTTCGGCTTCGTGCCGCCGCCTTCCGACCGTTAGAGGCGAGGTTGCGACGGCGCTCGGGCCAAGCTGAACAGCAGGCACGGGAAAAGCAGAAGGGGAGAATGGCGCGCCTGACACGATTCGAACGTGCGACCCCAGCCTTCGGAGGGCTGTACTCTATCCAACTGAGCTACAGGCGCGCGGAGAAGTTCGCATTCTACCGCGCCGGCGACTATTGATCGACGCTTGTTTGGCCCTGCCGCGCGCGCTTCGATTCCGGCCTAGCGCGGCAACGCGTTTTCACGCAATTTGAGTTTGTCGAATTTGCCTACCCGGGTTTTGGGCAGTTCCGTGACGATTTCTATTCTGCCGGGCACTTTGTAGCGGGCCAGATTTTTGCGGCAGTGGTCGGCCAATGCGTCAGAGTCAGTGGCGGCGCCACGCCGAAGGACCACAAAGGCGCATACCGATTCGCCTTTGTAGGCGTCGGGAAGGCCGATGACGGCGGCTTCGAGAACGGCGGGGTGCGCGTAAAGCACTTCTTCGACTTCGCGGGGGAACACGTTGAAGCCCGAGACTTTCACCATTTCCTTTTTGCGGTCGCGAATGTAGAGATAGCCGTCGGCATCGAATTCGCCAATGTCCCCGGTGTAAAGCCAGCCGTTGCGCAGCGCAGCCGAAGTCTCTTCCGGAAGCTGGTGGTATCCGCTCATCACCTGGGGGCCGCGCACGCAGATTTCCCCCCGCTCACCGGCGGGCAAGGGCTGTTCCCCGGTGGCGAGATCGACGATCTGGACCTCCGTCCCCGGAAGCGGAATGCCGACCGAGCCGGGCTTGCGTATACCGTCGAGCGGATTGAAAGAAACGACCGGGCCGGATTCCGACTGCCCGTAGCCCTCGACCACGGGGGCGCCGCTGGCAGACTCCCAGCGCCGGAATAATTCTTCCGGCAGTGCTGCGGAACCCGAATAAGAGAGGTGGAGGCTGGTGAAGTCGGCGCTCGCGAATGCTTCATGATTCATCAAGCCGTTGAAAAGGGTAGGGCTGCCGGCGAAGATCGTGACGCGCTCGGTGCGGATCAGGTCGAGCACTTCCTTGGGCTGAAAGCGCGGCAGCACGATCATGCAGCCGCGACACGCCACCATGTTGTGAAGGCACATGGCAATGGCATAGACATGGAATAGCGGCATGACGCACAAGAGGCGTTCGATGCCGGAACGCGTCGGCAGCAACGCTTCGCGCTGGGCGATGTTGGTTGCAATGGCCGCATGCGTCAGGCGCACGCCCTTCGACCGGCCGGTGGTGCCGCCGGTGTACTGGAGCGTCGCCAGGCTGTCGGGCGAAGGCAGCGGTTCGGGCAAGCGCAACTGCTCGTGACGCCAGGCGGTCAGGCGGCGATTGGCCGGACCGACGGCGATGACATGGGAGATGCCCAGTTCTTCGCTCAAGGCCACCGCCAGCGGCGCTACCGCGTCGTCATGGATCAGGACGGTTGGCCGGGCATCGGCGAGCACCGGGCGCAATTCGCGCTCGGTGTACAGCGGGTTGAGGGGGACCGCCACCGCTCCCGCCGCATGCGTGGCAAACAAGGCGATGCAGATGTCGGTCGAGTTGCCCATCAGCATGGCCACCCGTTCGCCGGCGGCAACCCGGGTTTGCAATTCCCGGGCAAAGCCGGCGACGCAACTCAGGTACTCGGCGTAGCTCAGCCGCTCATCGCCGGCCACGAGCGCCTCGGCATCGCCTGCCTCGGCCGCCGCCTCCTGCAGCATATGGACTACCGTGGGAAAGTGCCTGGGCAGCGAGATCATGGTTCAGATTCTCATGGCAAGTTTATAGCCGGCATGCACTGCGTCCAGTATCTTGGCCGGATTGACGCCGTCGCCAATTTCATGGACTTCGGCGATGCCGGCGGCGCGCAGCGACTCGGCCAGCGAGGAAGCCAGCGGTCGATAGCCCAGCGCGGTGACCACCGTGTCGGCATCGATGTGTATATTGCCGCCGGCGGAGTCGACGGCCAGCACACCCTGCGCGTCGATGGCCAGCACTTGCAGCTTGGTGAGCACGAGCAAGCCCCGGGCTGCGATCATTTCGGAATAGGCGATGCGATCGGTCACCGCCACATCCTTTGTCATCAAGGCTTCGCGGCGATGCAGGATGGTGACGTCGCGACCCTGGTCGTGGAGGTAAAGCGCCACCTCGACCGCGGTCTCGCCGCCGCCGAGCACGACGATTTTTTTACCAAGGGTGGCGGTACCGTTGAAGACCGCCAGGGCCTCGACGACATTTTTGCCTTCCATGCCCGGAATATTCGGGGTGCTGGGCATGCCGCCAATCGCGACGATGGCGACATCCGCGCCGCGGGCAGCGTCGACGCCGGCCTCCTGGTAGCGGACGGCGACGCCCAGTTTATTCATCTGCGCCTTCCAATAGTCGATCAGGGGACGCAGGTCGCTCTTGAATTCCGCCGCCGAGCCTTCGATTGAAACTCCGCCCAGGGCGCGCTTCTCGTAGAGGGTGACCGCGTGCCCGCGCTCGGCGCAGATGCGCGCGGCTTCCAGGCCGGCGGGGCCGCCACCGATGACGCAGACGTTCTTGCGCCGGGCCGCCGGCGAGATCTTCAGGTCGCCTTCGCGGCCGATGACCGGATTGACGCTGCAGCTGACGGCCTGATAGCGAAAGAAAGTTCGGTCGAGACAGCCGTCGTTGCAACGGATGCACGGCCGGATATCTTCGGGCCGTCCGTCCCTGGCCTTGTTGACCCAGTCTGGATCGGCCCAGAGCGGACGCGCCAGACCGATGAAATCGCCCTTGCCTTCCGCCAGGACGGCCTCGGCCAGATGCGGCAGCGTGATGGATCCGGAGGCGATGATCGGAATGTTGACGTGCTGCTTGATTTCCGCTGCCGCCCAGACATTGTGGCAGCGCTCCACGGCCATCGGGCTGACTTGGTGAATCATCTGATGATGATCTCCTCCCGAAACGTGGATGGCGTCGATTCCCAAGGCTTCGAGGCGCTTGGCGACCTCGACGGTTTCCGACACCGGAAAGCCGTCAGGCTCGTAATCCGTCCCCGAAAGCCGGACCGTCAGGGGAAAGTCCCGGCCCACCTTGGCCCGGGCGTCCTTCACGACTTCCATCAGGAAGCGCATGCGATTGTCCAGGGAACCGCCCCACTGATCGGTACGCTTGTTGGTATGCGGCGAAAGGAAATTGGTGATCAGGTAGCCGTGGGCGCCATGAATTTCGACCAATTCGAAGCCGGCGTCCATAGCGCGCCGGGTAGCGTCGCCGAAGGCGCCGATGATCTGCCAGATTTCCGGCTCGGTCAATTCACGCGGCACCGCCGCCTGGCCCTTCTTGGCCTTGAGCGCTGGCCAGGGAATCACCGACGGCGCAACGATGGGTTGCGTGCCGAGGAACTTCTGGCGTCCGCAATGCTCGATTTGTATGCCGGCGCAGGCCCCTGCTTCCTTGATCGTCTGGGCGAGCCACGCCAGCCCCGGGATGTGGTCGTCGCTGGAAATGCCCAGCTGGCAATGCGCCGACTTGGCGCCTTGGTCATCGACAAAGGCGTATTCGCAGATGATGAGCCCCGCGCCGCCGGCGGCAACGTCCCGGTAGTGGCGGATAAGCCGCTCCGACACGCTGCCGTCCATGTTGCTCATGCCCGTTGAGGTCGGGGCCTTCAATACGCGGTTCTTCAACTGCAATCGGCCGATGCGGCCGGGGCGGAACAGGTTGGGAAACATCATCGGGGCTCCTTGCGTTTCAGGAAGATCAAGCGGGGTAGCGGCAGAGTTCCTCTAAGCTCAACATGCCCAGCGCCGTTGCGCCGGCGCAAGCGCGCTGACGCAACAGTGCCGAGGCTGGAAGCAATTGTTCGCCGACGAACAGCGCGATAGCCTGTTTGCCGCGTGCGTTCTCGGGGTCCGCCGCCGCCAGGCGAAGCCACATCCAGCCGATGGCCACGAGGGCCACCAAGTCCAGATACGGGCGCGCGCCCGCCTCGCAGGCCTGCGGCGCGGTGGCGACATGCGCCAATAGCCAGTCGCTGGCCGCGCGCAGGTCGGCCAGCGCCGCCTCGAGCGACCCCGCCAAAGCCGGACAGGCCGAGCGATGAGCGTCGAGGTCGCTGGCAATGGCCTCCGCGAACAGCCTGAATCGCTGGCCGCCTTCGGCCCCAAGTTTCCGCGTGACCAGATCGATCGCTTGGATACCGTTGGCGCCCTCGTAAATGGACATCACGCGCGCGTCGCGCACATACTGCTCCACGCCGGAGTCGCTGATATAGCCATGTCCGCCGAACACTTGCACGGCGAGATTGGCGACACGGAAACCAGCGTCGGAACCGGCGGCCTTGCAGACGGGCAGCAGCCATTCGGCCAGAGCCAGCGATCGGCGCCGTTCCTCCGGATTCTCCGAGGCATGGGCCAGATCTAAGCTGTACGCGGCCTGCAGCACCAGCGCGCGAAAGCCTTCGCTCAACGCGCGCATCTCCAGCAGCATGGACCGCACATCCGGGTGGCTGGCCAGCGGCAAAGGCGGCTGGCCGGCGGGGCCGCCCTGCCGGCGTTCCGCCGCATACTCCAGCGCGCGCGCCGTGGCGGCGCCGGCAACGGCGACCCCCTGCATGGCAACCTCGAGCCGCATGGTGTTGACCATGGTGAACATGCAGCGCATGCCGGTGCCGGGTTCACCGACTGGATAGGCCAAGGCGCCGTCGAAATTCATGACGCAGGTCGGCGAACCCTTGAGCCCCATCTTGTGTTCGACGCGGGTGGCGGCCACGCCGTTGGTTTCGCCGATCGCGCCATCGGCCCCGAGACGATGCGAGGGCACGACGAACAGGCTGAGCCCCCGGGTGCCCGCCGGCGCGCCGGGGGTGCGCGCGAGCAGCAGGTGGGCAATCATCGGGGTCAGGTCCTGGTCGCCGTAGGTAATGAAGATCTTGGTGCCGGTAACGCGCCAAAGTCCGTCGTCCCCTAATTCCGCGCGGGTCGCGATGCGGCCGACATCCGAGCCGGCTTGTGGTTCGGAGATGCAGATGGTCGCGCCCCAGTCGCCTGCCACGAGTCGAGGCACGAAGGTATCGATCAGCGAGGCGCTGCCGTGCGCCATCAACAGACGCGCCGCCGCCCGCTGCATCAGGGGCAGCATGCCGAAGGCCACGCAGGCGCCGTTGACCATCTCGGCAAAGGCGTTCTGAACGACGAGCGGCAAGCCTTGGCCTCCCTGCGCGACCGGCATGTCGAGCCCGATCCAGCCGCCTTCGGCGAAGGCACGATAGGCCTCGACATAACCAGGCGACGTGATGACCCGGCCGTCGGCCAGCCGGCTGGGTTGCTCGTCGCCCCTCGCGTTGATGGGCGCCAGGATATCGCTGGCCAGCCGTCCGGCCTGATCGAGGACGTGGGTGACCGTCGGCCAGTCGACATGGCGGTAGGCCGGCAGTTTCAGCAGCGCTGGGCCATCCAGGACATGTTCCAGGAGAAAGCGTTGGTCCGCGATCGGCGGGGTGTAGCGACTGACTCTGTCCATGGTCAGAAATACTGGGAGCGCATGCGTTCGGTATAACCGACCAGGTTGGGTATTGCCAGGGCGGCGGTCTTGAGCGGCGAGGCGATCGGCGGCACCAGCAGGGCCGCCAGAAAGCCGTAGCACGTGGCGTCGAGCGTAGTCGCCCGATCGCCCATCGCATAGGGCTTGTCGCCGAGGAAGGCGCTCAAGGCCCTAAGATCGTCAATCGCCAGGGAGTACATTTCCTCTCGGTTATGACGGCCAAGGCCGTGACCGAAAATATTGCGGCGAACCTGCTCCTGGATCTCGCTGAACACCGTTGCCGCGACCTCGCCCGGCAGAGCGCCGAACAGGGCTTGACGCAGGATCGGCGCATTCTCGTCTTCCAGCCAACGCGAATAAGTCATCACCCAGTACAGGTGCTCTTCAAGCATGCGCCGCATGGCGTGTGCGACCGCGAGATCGGCGGCGCTCAAGTCCGCGTCGGGGTCAATGGCAAAGCGCTTTTTCAGGAAGGCGATGATGAAGCCGGAATCGCCGAGCGCACGGCCTTCAAACTCGATGTAGGGCAGGCCGCCCTTGGGCGCTTGGTCCAGGCGCGCGCCTGGAACCACCTCGTAGGGCAAGCCGTTCATGCGCAGAAAAGTTTCCAGCTTGAGGCAAAAGGGACTGGGTGAAGGCAAGCCCCAGGCGGGATCGAATTGGAAGAGGCGGATATTCTCTGGGTTAGCCATGGCGCGGCTCCTCGGTTCGGTGATCGATGGACAGTGAAGCGGTCAACTGTGGCCGAAGATCGCGCTTCAGCACTTTCCCGCTGGGATTTTTGGGCAGTTCCTCGACGAAGATGACGTGCTTCGGCTTCTTGTAGCTGGCGAGATGTGCGCGGCAATGCGCGACGAGCGCCGCCGCGGTGGCTTGCATGCCGGGACGCAGCACGACTGCCGCGGTAACGGCTTCCCCCCATTGCTCGTCGGGCAGGCCGATGACTGCGGCCTCGAGCACCGCCGGGTGCTCGAACAATATGGCCTCGATTTCCTTGGTATAGATATTGACGCCGCCGCTGACGACCATGTCCTTCTTCCGGTCCACCAGGAACAGGTAGCGCTCCTCGTCCAGGTAGCCCAGGTCGCCGGTGAAGAACCAGCCATCGCGAATGGCCGCTTGCGTCTCGGCGGCTTGCCGCCAATAGCCCGAGACCACCGAGAGGCTCTTGACGAGGATTTCGCCGACCTGGCCGGGCGGCAGGTCGTGTCCCTGGTCGTCGACGATGCGCACCTCGGCGTCCACGGCTTCGCGCCCCGCCGAGGCCAGGCGCTGCCGCTGCAATGGCGTCCCGTCGAGCACGTGATCCGCGCTGACGAGAAAAGTCGCTTCCAGCGTTTCGGTAAGGCCGTATCCTTGCGTGTATCCGCAAGGCAGGCGCGTCAGGGCCTTGGTCAAAACCGCCGGGGGCATCGGACCACCACCGTAGAAGAGCAGCCTGAGGCTGCTCAAGTTCCGGCTGTCGATAGTGGGATGGTTGATGACGGCATTGATCATGGTCGGTACCAGGAGCGCGACCGAGACGCGCTCGGACTCGACGGCGGCCAGCCAGGACGCGGCTTCGAATTGCTCGAGGATGATCTGGGTGCACCCGAGCATCATGTAGGTGATGCCCATGAACACGGCGCCCATGTGGTAGATGGGCGTGCCGATCAAGTTGATGTCTTGTTGCCGGCTGCCATCGGCGACGAACTGGTTGAAGCTGTTGGCGATCAGATTGCGATGGGAAACCATCGCTCCCTTGGGCAGGCCCGTGGTGCCGCTGGTGAAAAAGATCGCAAACGTATCCGTATCGCTGCCGGCCGCCGGCAGGGGCTGGCCGTGCATTCCCGAGAGCACGGTCTCGTAGCCGATGGCCTGCGCCATACTGCCGTCGCCGATCAGCCACCGGCGCGGCAAGGGCGGTATCTGCGACAGCGCGTCCTCGGCCACTTGGGCGTAAGCCGAGCTCGCGATCAATAGCGCCGGCTCGGCGTGGCCGAGAATCTGGGCCATCTCGCGGGCCGTAAGCCGGTAGTTGATCGGCACGGCGATCATTCCGGCGCGGGCGACGCCGAAGTAAAGCTCGAGATATTCGGGGCAGTTGGCCAGCAGGATCGCCACCCGGTCCCCGGGGCGCAGTCCCGTGGCCACCAAGGCGGCGGCCACCTTGTTGACGCGACGGTCCAGTTCGGCCCAGGTCAGGCGCTGCTCGCCCATGACCAGCGCCATCTTTTCGGGGAAACGCAGTCCATTGCGGCGCGGAATGTCGTCCAGCGTCATGATGGCGGCCTCCAGTCTAGCTTTGCGGCTGCTTGTAGATATGGGCTACGCAGGGCTCGTCGATGGCCTTGCCTTGATCGTCGAACTGGCGGCCAAACGTGGATTTGAAGACATCCCAACCCCATTCACGCGGCTGAATGTCCATCCACAGCGGGGTATGGACGCAATAGGCCGACAACGGCCTGTTGAAGGTCCAGTCGGCCTTCTCCTTCATCACCGCGATATTGACCGGATGTCTGCCGGAGTCCTCGTTCTTGCCGTCGCGCATCAACATGCCGCCGCTGGCGCAAAAGTGCATGATGAAGCTGACTTTCTCGTCGTCTTCCAGGGCGGTGAAACGATGGCCGTGGGCGCGCAGGAATTGCGCGTAGATCGAAGTGAGCAATTCGGCGGATCCGGTGGCCTTCATCTGCATCAGGAAGGGCTTCCAGGTCTGCTCTCCCACGAAGCGCCATGCCTCCTCGACGGCCTGGTCGCCGAGGCGATCCCGTATGAACGTGGCGAGCAGTCCGGAAAGATCGACATAGAGATCGTGCAGCGGTCGCCACTCATCCCAGATCGCCTGCGCCTGCTTGAGCGCCTCTTCCTTGTTGCCGGCTTCGATTGCCGCCTTGCATTTATCGAGCGCGGTGGCCATCAGGTCTTGTCTGACCTTGGCGGCGGCGCTCATGCCCTTGCTCCGGCCATCGCGCGGTCGACCCGTTCGATCACTTCGCCGGTGAGCGTGCCCGGCGTAAACACGTCGGCTACGCCCAGGGCCTGCAATGCGGCGGCATCGTCGGAGGGAATCACGCCGCCGCAAAAGACGGGCACCGCGACGTGTTCGGCGCGCATGCGCTCGAGCAGCCGCCGGACCTGGGTCATGTGTTGGCCGGACAGGAAGCTGATGCCCACCGCGTCCACCCCTTCCTCGACGACGACCTTGATGACCTGTTCGGCGCTGTTGTGCAGGCCGATGTATATGACCTCATGGCCGGCATCCCGCAGCATGGCGGCCACCGTGATAATCCCTGTGTCATGGCAATCGAGGCCCATTTTGGCCAACAAGATGCGTTTTCTTGTCATCGTCCATCCTCCCTTGTCGTCAGCGGAAAGACCACTGCTGGGCCTTGCGCATCGCTTCATGCGCTTCGCCCATGGTGACCTTGTTTTCCAGCGCATCCATCAATACCGGGACCATGTTGTCGCCATTGCGCCAACCCGCATCGATTCGCGACATCGCCTCGGCCCAGCGGGCCTGGTCGCGCTCCGCCCGGTAGCGGCGCAACATCGCCGTCCGGCGTTCGCCCCACTCGTCGGCGCGAATCTTGTGGATGTGGATGGGCGGATCCTCTTCGGGAGAGACCTGGAAGCGGTTGACGCCTACCAATACGCGCCGGCCGCTATCGATGTCGTGCTGATTCTTGATGCGCGCGGTGTTGATCTCCGCTTCCAGCCAGCCATCGCGGATGCAGGCGACCATGCCGCCGCGCTGGCCGATGTCGGCGAGCTTCTTGCCGATTTCCTGCTCCATGCGGTTGGTCAGGCTCTCGACGTAGTACGAGCCGGCGAGCGGATCGACCGTCTTCGTGATGCCGCTCTCGTAGGCGATGACTTGTTGGGTGCGCAAGGCCATGCGCGAGGATTCCTCGGTCGGCAGTCCGTGGCCCTCGTCATAGGAACACAAGTGAATCGACTGGGCGCCGCCGAAAACCGCCGCCATGGCCTCGACGCCGGCGCGTACCATGTTGACGCGAGGTTGCTGGGTCGTCAGCGTGTTGCCCGCCGATTGCACCGAAAACCGGAGACGCCAGCATTCGGGATTGCTCGCGCTGAACTCTTCGCGCATGGTCCGGGCATACAAGCGCCGCATGGCGCGGAACTTGGCGATTTCCTCGAAGAAGTCGATGGATGCCGAGAGGAAGAACGAGGCCCGACGGGGGAAGACGTTGATGTCGAGGCCTCGTTGGCGGGCCAGGCGGAAGATGTCGAACGCATGGCCGAGGGTAAAGGCCCCGTCCTGGATGGCATTGACTCCCGTTTCGCGCAGGTTGTAGCCATTGGTGACCATCCAGTTGAGCCGCGGCAGATTGTTCGAGATGTACTGGATGTTGTCGACGCACAGGCGCAGCGTGCCCTCGAGCGGAAAAAACTGGGTGATCGTTTGCAGCGGCCCGCCGCTCATCTGGTAGAACGGATCGTTTTGTTGCGTACCGATGACGTCCTTGAAGTCCACGCCTTGGCGACGGGCGACGCAGGCCAGCATGGCGAGCGTTACCGACGATACCGGCGGGCGGATCGACAGGGCGTAGGACAATTGCGCCGGGGAGAACCCGGCATAGAGCGCCTCCATGTCCTCCAGGGTGGAGATGGCGACGCCGGTGACGCCGACCTCGCCATCGGCCAGCGGATCGTCGGAGTCGAAGCCATAGGACGTCGGCAAGTCGATGGTGATGACAAAGCCGTTGGCGCCGTTGGCGGCCAGGTACTTGATGCGTTCGTTGGTTTCCTCCGGCGAGCCGAATCCCACCTGGAATCGGCGCGTCCAGATGCGGGACCGGTACATGCCGGCATAAGGTCCCCGGGTAAACGGGTACTCGCCCGGGTCGCCGAGGTCCCGTTCGGCTTCGAAGGCTTCGATGGCCTCCGGTCCGTAGACTTCCTCGATGGGAATGCCGGCCCCGGTCTCGAAAATCTGTTCCTCGTGATCGCGAGGCGCGTTGCGGTCAACCGGCGCATTCATCGAACTTCTCCCCGCAAGGCGGCCGTGCCGGATGCATCGAGCACGCCGGTGACGGGGTCGACGACCACGCCGTACTGCTCCCGCGCCGCGATGGCGGAAACGTAGCCGTAGCGAACCTCGCGGGCGACCTGCTCGGCGGGACGCCGGCGCGGATCGCCATAGCCGCCCCCGCCGCCGGCAACCTGGCGCCATATCGTGCCCTTGGGAATGCCGGGCACGACTTCCTTGCTCTTGCACGTGTAGCGTGTGCCATCGGGGTACATGAGTTCGCCGTGGTTCAGCATGCCGTGGCCGCCACCCAGAATGCCTTTGGCCTCCGAGCCGGGGTCGATGCCATCGCCGAACGCGCTGACCATGTTGTCGTTGCCCAGAAATTCCATTTCCATTTCGACGCCCAGCCCGCCGCGCCACTGGCCGGCGCCGGCCGAGTCGGTCTTGAACTCGAAGCGGCGCAAGTAGAGCGGGTCCTTCATCTCGAACATCTCCGGATCCTGCGCCAGCAAGCCGCCGCCGCAGGCAATCAATCCAATGTGATCGTAGCCGTCGGCGCCGGCGGTGCCGCCGCCGCCGCCCTTCAGACCGTTGAACAGAATGTCGACGAACGGCTGCTTCGTCCGCGCGTTGAACCCGACGGCGGCAATGGCGAACAGCGGGTTCCACGCAGCGGTGACGCGTTGCGGCAAGGCCGCGGCCAGCGCATCGAAAATCGCCGCCGATATCTGATCCGAGAGGTGGTTGCCGAAAGTGCTTGCCGCCGGAAAGCGCGGATTGACGATCGATCCCTCCGGCAGGTTGAAAGTCAGTGGCCGCATGACGCCGACGTTCTGCGGAATGCTCGGGTCCTTGAGGCACATGAGCAAGGTCAGGGTGATCGCCGAAATCGTCGAGGCCGGCGGCGCATTGACGTAGCCGGGCGTTTGCGGTGCCGAGCCGGTGAAGTCGAAATCGATGTTGTCGCCACGGACGGTGACCTTGACGCAAAAGTCCATGGTCGAGCCGGGCGTGAAGCCGTCGTAGTGGGCGGTGGATTTGCCGTGATAGACGCCGTCCGGAATATCGCGTATCTCGGCGCGCATCTGCTGTTCCGTGGCATCGTACAGATGTTGCAGGTGCGCGTCGAACCGGTCCCAGCCATGGCGCTCGATCAGCCTGACCAATTCGCGGTCGCCGACCGCGCAACCGCCCATCGCCGCCTGGATGTCCTCTTGAACGATGGGGAAGCGAATGTTGCCGAAAACCAGGTCCCAGACATCCTGGCGCTTCTCGCCTTTTTCATAAAGCTTGACGGGGGTGATGCGCAGCGCTTCCTGCCAGATCTCGGTGGCCCCGGGGTTGTAGGCGCCGGCGACGGCGCCGCCGACGTCCGCTTGGTGGCCATTGATCGCGGCAAAGCCGACCAGTCGCTCGCCAAAGAAGATCGGCCGCACGATTTTCACGTCCGCCGCCTGATTCCCGCCCGTGAAAGGATCGTTGTGAATGATCACGTCGCCGGGATAGAGCTTGTCCTTGAAGTAGGCGACGATGTGCTTGATGCTTTCAGGCACTGCGAAGGCCAGGATCGGGATGTAGGCCGTTTGCTCCATCATGTTGCCTTCGGCATCGTACAGGCCGGTGACGAAATCCCGCGCCTCCGAAAGAATGGGCGAGCGGGCGGTTCTGAGCATGACCAGGCCCATTTCTTCCGTGATCGCCTTGAGCCGCCGCTGGATGACGGTGACCAGGATCGGGTCGATCCCGTGCTTGCCAGACTCTGTCATTCGAGAACCCTCCTCAGGTAGGTATGGCCGATCTCGCGCAGGTACAGGCAGTAGCTGCCGGCGCGATCGACGACGAAATCGAATTCGGGGGATACAAAGGTGGTCGTGGTGATTTGCTCGATGATGGCCGGGCCGCTGCCCTGATGGCCGAATTGCAGCCGCTCGCCGTCATAGACGGGCACTTCGGCAAACTTTCCTTCGCTGGGCAGATAGACTTGGCGCCGCCCTTTCTCGCAGGTGGCGATGTCGTCATCGATGCGCGTCATGAACTTCATCGCCGGCTTGTCGGTAATGCCCAGAACCGTGACCCGCAGATTGACCAGTTCGGCCTCGGTGCCCGCCTCGCGCAGCGAGTAGCCATACAAGCGCTCGTGTTCCTCGTGCAGCACCGAGCGAAGGTAGTCGATGCCGTCCTGCTCGAATCGCACGATGTCGAAATTGCAGGTGATCTCGTTGTGCTGGCCAAGGTAGCGCATGTCGATGGCGTGTTCGACGCGGACCCGGTCGTGGGCCGTGACCTTCTCGTCGTGGAGAACCTGCCGGCCCTGGCGCTCCAGTTCGGCAAAGTGTTTCGCCATGACCCGCGTGTCAGCCTCGGCGCCGAGGGCGTGATAAGTCCGGACGTAGCTGTGCTTGAAGTCGGAGCGGAGCATGCCGCTTGCACAGAAGATCGACGATTCGCGCGGCACCACGATGACCGGCAACTCCAGCTCCAGCGCGATCATCGCGCCGTGAATCGGCCCGGCGCCGCCAGCCACGACAAGCGGATACTCGCGCGGATCGATGCCGCGCGACACGGTGATCTCGCGCAGACCGGCGGCCATGTTGACGTTGACGACGTGGAACATGCCGGCCGCCGCTTGCTCGACCGAGATGCCGAGCGGCTTGGCGATATGTTGGTCAATCGCTTGCCTGGCGGCGTCGCGGTCGAGCTTCATGCGCCCGCCAAGGAAGTACTCCGGCTCGAGATAACCCAGGACCAGGTTGGCGTCCGTGCAGGTCGGCAACTTGCCGCCGCGGCCGTAGCAGGCCGGCCCCGGCTGAGCGCCGGCGCTTTGCGGACCCATGCGGAGCAGGCCGCCGTCGTCTATCCAGCCGATCGATCCACCGCCGGCACCGATGGTGTGGATGTCGAGCATGGGCAGCGCCAGCCGTTGCCGGGCGATCCATCCTTCGCTGCGCAACAGGGGGACGCCGCGTTGGACGACGGAGGCGTCGAAGGAGGTGCCGCCCATGTCGACGGTGATGCACTGGTCGTAGCCTTGCACGCCGGTGAACACGAGGCCGGCCACGGGCCCGCCGGCCGGCCCGGACAGCAGAGTCATGACGGCCGTGCTGGCCGTCGATTGCGGCGTGGCAACGCCACCGTTCGACTGCATGATCAGCAGGACGCCCTTGAAGCCGATGCGCGCCAGATTGGACTGCAGCGATTCAAGATAGCGCTTGAGGATCGGCCCTACGTAGCTGTTCAAGGCGGCGGTGGACAAGCGCTCGTAGAATCGGGCTTGCGGCAGCAACTCCGAAGACACCGTCAAGTAGGCGCCAGGCAGGCGCTCGCGAACCATGGCCTTGGCGAGTTGCTCGTGCTCGGCGTTGGCGTGGCTGTGCATGAAGCAGATCGCCACGGCCTGGACCTGCTCTGCGACCAGCGCATCGACGGCATCGGCAAGCGACTGCGGGTCGAGCGCAAGAACCACGGCGCCGGAAGCGTCGATGCGCTCTTTGACGGGCAGGCGCCGGTCGCGCGGCACCAGCGGCGCGGGCGGGGTCAGTTTGTTGTTGTAAAGCTCTTCGCGGTAGCCGCGGCGCATCTCCAGGATGTCGCGGAAGCCTTCGGTGGTGATCAGGCCGGTCTTCACGCCGTTGCCGGTCAGCACCGCGTTGGTGGTGACCGTTGTGCCGTGGACGATCAAATCGACCTCGCCCGCGAACCGCTCGAGGTCGATGCCGAGCGAGTCCGCCATTTCGCGCATGCCGGCCAGCACGCCCACGGAAGGATCCTGCGGCGTGCTCGATGTCTTGAAGACGCTTGAGTTGCCAGCGTCGTCGATCATCAGAAAGTCCGTGAATGTGCCGCCAACGTCAATGCCGATCCTGTATCCCATCAGATTCCTCCGGACGAATTGCTTACTTGAACTCAGATGCCTGGATATGCCGCTTCAATGATCAATGCCTGTCGACAACTTCCAGCACCACCGCCATGGCGGAGTCGCCCGCCGCGCAGCCGGAAAACAGACCGATGCCGCCGCCGCGCAGGGCCAGCTCCTCGATGAGTTCTATGATCGAACGCGTGCCCATCGGGGCCTGCGGATGGCCCCACACCAGCGAGCAGCCGAAGTTGTTCATCGCGGCGAGGTCGAATCCCGTCTGGCGGCTGAAGTAGATGTCGTTGACGGCGAACGGGTTGTGCGTCTTGACGGCATCGACCTGAGACAGGCTTTTCCCCGCCTGCTGCAAAGCCCGGGCCGCGGCCGGGACCGTCGCCTCGGGCATGTAGGCGAGTTCCACGCGCGCCTGGCCGAAGCCCAGCAGGCGGATGGCGATATTCGGGTCGCGTGCGAGTTCGCGGGCCTTGTTCGGGTGGGTCACGATCAGCGCGGCGTTGCCATCCGCGGGATGCGTTTGTCCACCGTAGGTCACCGTGCCGCCGGCGTTCACGGGCTTCAGGCCCGCCAGTCCGGCCGGCGTCGAGTGGGTAAGCCCTTCGTCGCCTTCCAAAGTGGCCGCAATCTTGCGGAACTTGGCGTCAGGCACCTGGAACGGCAAGGTCATGAAGCGCTTCAGAAAAGCCGAGCCGTCGGCCAGGGCTTGCCGATACTGCGATTCGCGACGCAATACCAGTTCGTGTTGCTCGGCGGTGCCGATACCGTGCCGGGCGGCGACGTTTTCCGCCGTTTGCAGCATGGCGTGGCCGCCCTGCGGATCGCAACCGAAGTTCTCCACTACCCAATCTTCATGGCTGCCCGTGCCGCCGGGACCCTTGGGGTCCGGGTAGTACAAGTGCGGCCCGTTGGAAGTCCGGTCGCACGTGATCGCCAAGGCGCAGCTGGCGAGTCCGGCCTGGACTTCCTGGGCAGCGGTGAAGAGCACGCGCACGCCGGTTGCGCAGGCTTGCATCAGGGTGGGTCCGCCAATCTGGGGAATGCCCGCCAGGGCGGCCAGCCACGGCAGGCCATAGAACGCGTGCTTCTGAGGTACCGAAAACCCCAGCGCGCCGTAATCGAACACCGAAGCGTCGATGGCACGGGCCGCCAACTCGGCTTTCGCAACGTGGGCCGCGAACTGGATGCTGTGCAGATGCGAGAAGCTGCCTTGCCACCGGGCAAAGGGCGTACTCCAGTAAGCGCCATACGGAATTTCCGCTTGGTACTGCATGTGTCTCCTCCAAGGCGAAACGGGGAAATCCACCCCGCCTAACGTCGATGAAGTCTTATAAGCAAGACTTTTAATTTAATTTCTATTGACGTTACATTGCTTTTTGATAGCATGTCAACAAATTTTTAGAAAATCACAATATTCAGGAGACAAGTGATGGGGAATTTTTTCGCCAATCCTCTGCTGCAGGCGCCCAGCCGTGCACTGCCGCGCCACGTGGCGATCATCGGCGCGGGGACCATCGGACCGGATATCGGCTATTACTTGAAGAGCGCGTTGCCGCAGATCCGATTGACCCTGGTCGATGTCGCTCAGTCGGCGATCGATCAAGGCCTGCAGCGTTGCCGCGACTACGCAGCCAAGGCCGTGGCGCGTGGCAAGATGAGCGAGGCGCAGGCCGCGCAGGTGACGACGAACCTTTTCGGCACCCTCGACTATGGCGCGATGCGCGATTGCGACTGGGTCATCGAGGCCGCCACCGAAAATCTGGACCTCAAGAGGCGGATCTTCAAACAGGTGGAGCAGGTGGTCGATGCGAACGCTCTGATCACCTCGAACACCAGTTCATTGCCCGCCGCGCGGATCTTCGCCGAACTGCACCACCGAGGCAGGGCGACGGTGACCCATTTCTTTGCGCCGGCGTGGCGCAATCCGGCGGTTGAAATCGTGGCTTGGCCCGGGGCCGATGCCGAGGTGATCGACTATTTGCGCTGGCTGTTCTGCGCTACCGGCAAACTGCCGATGGTGACGACCGATGACGTTTGCTTCATGCTCGACCGGATTTTCGACAACTGGTGCAATGAAGCCGCGTTGTTGCTCGACCGGGCGACCGCCGCGGAGGTCGATAGCGTGGCCGCGCAGTTTGTCCATGCCGGTCCGTTCTTCGTGCTGAATCTGGCCAACGGCAATCCCATCATTACCGAGACCAATAGCCTGCAGGCCGACGAGGAGGGCGAGCACTATCGGCCGGCGCCGATATTCCGCTCGGTGCAGAAGTGGCTGACCGTGCCGCCGGGCAAGCCGCTACAGGTGGAGCCCGAGACCGTGTCGCTGGTTCGCGATCGCCTGCTCGGGATTTTGTTTTCTCAGACGGTGGATATTCTGGATCGTCGCATCGGCGATCCCGCCGATCTGGAACTGGGCTGCAAGACCGCGTTTGGCTTCAAGCACGGCCCGCTTGACCTTATGCGCCAACTGGGCGAAACCGAGAGCCGCCGCATTCTGGCAAGCTTCGCGGCGACACGGCCGGGCATGCCGGAGCCCAAGAAGCCGCTGGCGCGCTATCAGCAATTCTTCCGGCATGTCCTGGTCGACGATATCGACGGCATCAAGGTCATCACCCTGCGCCGACCCGAGGCGCGCAATGCCCTTAACGACGAGATGACCGACGAGATACTCGAGGTGATTCGCAGCCACGAAAATGATCCGGCCGTTCAAGGATTCATCATTACCGGCTTCGGCCCGAAGGCCTTCTGCGCCGGCGCCGAAATCGGCCGCTTCGTCGGCATGCTGGGCGACGAGCGGGCGTCGTCGCAGTACTCGCGCGATTGCTCGCGCCTGCTGATTCACCTGGATTCGATGAACAAGCCCGTGGTGGCCGCCTTGAACGGCATGGCCCTCGGCGGCGGACTGGAACTGGCGATGCGCTGCCATGCGATCGTCGCGCTCGACGATGCCTGGATGCAGTTGCCTGAGATCACGCTCGGCATCGTCCCGGGGATCGGCGCCATGGTGGTGCCCTTCCGGCGCTGGGGTCACGCCGCCGAGACATTCGCGGCCATGCTGGGTCGCGCCGAGCGCGTCAGTGCCTCGAAACTGCGCGACCTCGGGGTCATCGACGCCCTGGCCGGCGATGTGCCATCGCTGATGGCGTTGGCGAAAGAACGGGTCCGGAGCCTCGCAGATCGAATTGTGGACTGGCGCAACAAGCCGGCGACGCTGCCCGCTGCATTGTCGTTTTCTCCCGTTTCGGCGGCTGGTGCGCCGCTGAGTCGCCAGGTCCTGGAGATCCTCGAACAGGCCATCAGGGATGCCGCCGCGGCACCAACGCTCGAGGTGGCGCTGGAGATCGGCTATCGCGCCTTTGGCCGGACCGCATGCACGGCCGCGGCCCGCGAGGGCATCGCGGCGTTTGGCGAAGGCCGGACGCCGAATTTTGCCAATATGCCCTGACCGCCGGCGCCAAATGGGAAACGACCTGTTGTCCGGGGTGTTGGCGGGAAACCGCAGCGCCATCGCCCGCGCGCTTCGGCTGATCGATGGCGACTCGCCTGTCCCCGAGGCCTTGGCGGCGGAACTGGCCCGCCATGGCGGCCGAGCCCATGTCGTCGGCATTACCGGTGCGCCCGGTGCCGGCAAGTCGAGCCTGATCAACGCCTTGCTTGGTGAATTGCGTCGCCGCGGTCGAAGCGTCGCGGTAGTGGCGGTCGATCCGTCCAGCCCGGTGAGCGGCGGCGCCCTGCTCGGCGATCGTCTGCGCATGAGCGATCATGCCGACGATCCCGCAGTCTTCATCCGGTCGCTGTCTTCCCGCGGCCAGCTCGGCGGCTTGTCCGCAACGACCGGTTGCACCATCGACGTGTTCGACGCGGGCGGTTTCGACGTCGTGATTGTCGAAACCGTCGGCACGGGCCAGTCGGAGGTCGAGATCGCGCGGTTCGCCGATACCCGCGTCGTTCTCTGCGCGCCCGGGCAGGGAGACCAGGTGCAGGCGTTCAAGGCCGGCATCCTCGAAATCGCCGACATTCTCGTGGTGAACAAGGCGGAACTGCCGCAGGCGGGGCAAACCGTCGCGGACCTGACGGCTATGGTCGCCTCGAGGCCGCCCGGCAACTGGACCGTTCCAGTGCTGACGACGGTCGCTCGAACGGGCGAAGGCGTTCAAGCCTTGCTGGACGCCGTCGATGCCCATGCGTCGCTCGCAGGTCGGGGCCAGAGGCTTCAGCGGGCAGCGTCGAGCCGGGAACTGCCCTCGACCCGGGAAACGGCAGCGCCTGAACCGGCTGCCATCGTCGAGAAGCACCATCACGGCCATTTGCCAGGGGAAAGTATGCGTATCGTTTGCGTTGGCGGAGGCCCCGCGGGCCTTTATTTTGCGTTGCTGATGAAGAAGCTGAACCCCGCGCACCGGATTACGGTGGTGGAGCGGAACCGCCCCTACGACACCTTTGGCTGGGGCGTCGTTTTCTCCGATGCCACGCTCGAAAACATGCGTGCCTGGGATAGCGATACCGCCAATGCCATCCAGGTGGCGTTCAATCATTGGGACGATGTCGAACTTCACTTCAAGGGCAGGACCATCCGCAGCGCCGGCCATGGGTTTGTCGGCATCGGGCGCAAACAGTTGTTGAACATTCTGCAGGAACGCTGCGAAGCGCTCGATGTCGAGCTGCAGTTCAATCGCGAGGTGGAGTCGGACGCCGAGTTCCCCGATGCCGATTTGATCATCGCTGCCGATGGCATATTCTCGAAGATCCGCAGCAGTCACGAGGCGGTCTTCAAGCCGGACATCGTCAAGCGACCGAATCGCTACATCTGGCTCGGTACCCGAAAGCTGGTGGACGCATTCACGTTCTACTACGAGAAAACCGAACACGGCTGGTTCCAGGCGCATGTCTATAAGTTCGATGCCAACACGTCGACCTTCATCGTCGAATGCCCCGAGCATGTGTGGCTCGCCCACGGCCTCGATCAGGCGGATCAGGAGCAATCGGTGGCATTTTGCGAAAAGCTCTTTGCCAAGCATCTGGACGGCCACCGGCTGGAAACCAATGCGCGCCATTTGCGGGGATCGACCTGGCTCAATTTCCAGCGGGTGAAGTGCGAGCAGTGGTGGCTGAACAATGGCAACAGCCATGTGGTGCTGATGGGCGATGCGGTTCATACTGCGCACTTTGCGATTGGCTCGGGAACCAAGCTCGCGTTCGAGGACGCGATTGAATTGACCCGTCTGTTCCGCGACATGGCGGATGCGGAGGTGGATGACGTGCTGAGGCGTTATCAGGAGCTGCGCAACGTCGACGTCCTGCGTCTGCAGAACGCGGCCTGGAACGCCATGGAATGGTTCGAGGTCTGTGGCGCCCGCTATTGCGACGCGCTTGAGCCCGAGCAGTTCATGTACTCGCTGCTGACGCGATCGCAACGTATTTCGCATGAGAACCTGCGCCTGCGCGACCGGCCGTGGCTGGAAGGTTACGAACGCTGGTTCGAGGCTCGCAGCGGCATGGCCCCGGCGGCCGGCAGCAAGCCGACGCCGCCGATGTTTACGCCGTTCAAGCTGCGCGGCCTCGAGGTGCTCAATCGCGTCATCGTGTCGCCCATGGCCATGTATTCGGCATGCGATGGCCGCGTTGACGATTTTCACCTGGTCCATTTCGGCGCGCGCGCGCTGGGGGGCGCCGGCTTGATCTTTACCGAAATGACCTGCGTCTCCGCCGAGGCGCGCATCACGCCCGGCTGTGCCGGCATGTATCTTCCGGAGCATGTTCCGGCATGGCGGCGCATCGTTGACTTCGTGCACGCGCGGAGCGGCGCCAAGATCGGCATCCAGCTTGGCCACGCCGGCCGCAAGGGCGCGACCCGCCTCGGCTGGGAGGGCAGCGACGAGCCCCTGGAAGAAGGCGCCTGGCCGCTGGTGTCGGCTTCATCGTTGCCCTATCTGCCGCATAGCCAGGTGCCGCGGGAGCTGGATCGCGCCGGCATGGCAAGGGTGCTCGATGACTTCGTGCGCGCGACTGAAATGGCCGCGTCGGCTGGCTTCGACATCCTCGAATTCCATTGCGCCCACGGCTACCTGATGTCCAGCTTCTTGTCGCCGCTGACCAATCGCCGCAGTGACGATTACGGCGGCAGCATCGAGAACCGGGCGCGTTTCCCCCTCGAAGTATTCCGTGCCATCCGCGCGGTCTGGCCGGAGGAAAAACCGATTTCGGTCCGGTTGTCCTGCCATGACTGGGTCAACGGCGGCAACAACGCCGATGATGCCGTGGCCATCGCCCGCCTATTTGTCGCAGCGGGCGCCGACATCATCGACTGTTCGTCCGGCCAGGTCTGGAAGGATGATGCGCCAGTCTACGGCCGGATGTACCAGACGCCTTTCGCGGACAGGATCCGCAACGAAGTCGGCGTTCCGACGATAGCGGTGGGCGCGATTTTCGAGGCCGATCACGTCAATAGCATCGTTGCCGCGGGTCGCGCCGATCTTTGCGCGGTGGCTCGGCCGCATCTGGCCGATCCCGCCTGGACGCTGCACGAGGCGGCGCGAATCGGCTATGGCGGGCAGACCTGGCCGCAGCAGTATTTGTCCGGTCGCTCGCAATACGAGACCAACTTGCAGCGGGCCCAGATGCTGTCCGCGGCCGGAAAATAGGCCCCCGAGCCATGGCCAGCGGTTCTTCCGACCAAAGTCCCTTCACAGGCCGCCATGCCGTGGTGACGGGGGGCGGCAGCGGTATCGGCGCGGCGATTGCCCGGGAATTGGCCGGCCTTGGCGCCAGGCTGACGCTGGTCGGCCGGCGCCGGCCGCCAATGGCAGCGGTGGCGGCAAACCTGGCAGGCTCGGGCCACGGCGTGGCCGTGGCCGATGTGACCGATCATGAGGGCATCGCCTCGATCATGACGAGCGTGGCAAACGAACGCGGCCCGATCGATATTCTCGTGAATAACGCGGGCGCTGCCAGGAGCGCGCCGCTGACGCGGACCTCGCTGGCGCTGTGGCGCGAGACATTGGCCGTCAATCTCGACGGGACCTACAACTGCATCCATGCGGTTTTGCCGGCCATGCTGGCAGCGGGCTGGGGCCGGATCGTCAACGTTGCCAGCACGGCGGGTTTGACCGGTGGTGCCTACATCACGGCGTATTGCGCGGCGAAGCATGGCGTCGTTGGGTTGACCCGCGCGCTGGCCCTCGAGGTGGCGACGCGCGGCGTCACGGTCAATGCCGTGTGCCCTGGGTTTACGGAAACCCCGCTGCTGGTTGATGCCGTGGCCAATATCGTGGCCAAGACGGGCCGCAGCGAAGCAGAGGCGAAAGACTTTCTGGCGTCGTCCAATCCGCAGGGCCGGCTCGTCCAGCCGGAAGAGGTGGCGAGAGCGGTTGCCTGGCTGTGCTTGCCGGCTAGCGCCGCCATCAACGGGCAGGCGATTCGGATTGATGGCGGCGGATCGAGCGCTTGATGGTGGGCAATTACTAGAGGAAAGAACATGGCAGAACTGTCGATGCATGATCACAAACAATCGTACAGGCGATATCAGGCATCTCACTTTCGCTGGAGTTGCAGCGACGATGGGCACGTGGCGGTGATCACCCTGAATCGTCCGGACAAAAAGAATCCGCTGACTTTCGATTCCTATGCCGAGCTGCGCGACCTGTTCAGAGGACTTTGCTACGCGAACGACATTCGGAGCGTCGTGATCACCGGCGAAGGCGCCAACTATTGCTCCGGCGGCGATGTCTTCGAAATCATCGAGCCGCTGACGCGCATGAGCATGCCCGAGCTCCTCGACTTCACGCGCATGACCGGCGACCTGGTGAAGGCCATCCGGCGCGCGCCTCAGCCCGTCATCAGCGCCATTCCGGGCATTTGCGCCGGGGCGGGCGCCATGCTCGCGCTTGCTTCCGATTTCCGCTTGGGCACGCCGGACACCAAGACTGCCTTCCTGTTCAGCCGCGTCGGCCTGTCGGGCGCCGACATGGGGGCGTGCGGCTTGCTGCCGCGGTTGATCGGCCAGGGCCGCGCCACCGAACTGCTGATGACCGGGCGCGTCATGACCGCGGAGGAAGGCCTGGCCTGGGGGTTCTACAATTCCCTGCATCCTGTGAATGAAGTGCTCCAGCGGGCCGAAGGCCTGGCGCGCAGTCTTGCCGAAGGCCCATGGTTCGCGCATACGGTGACCAAGACCATGCTCAACCAGGAGTGGGCCATGGGCATAGAGGAGATGATCGATGCGGAAGCCCAGGCTCAGGCGGTGTGCATGATGACGCGCGACTTCCGGCGCGCGTTCGATGCCTTCGCGGCCAAGCAGAAGCCGCGCTTCGAAGGCAACTAGCGCGCAATGGACGTCAGCAGCCTGGATCTGCCGTTCTTCGACGACGCGCACCGATCTCTTGCCGAGCGGCTCCGTCGGTGGATCGAGAGCGGCATGCCGGCTGTCGACCATCGCGACACCGATGCGGCATGCCGGCAGCTCGTCGCCGCCATGGGCGCAGCCGGCTTGCTCCGCTACTGTGTTCCCGCCGATTACGGCGGCGCCTTGACCGAGCTCGATTCGCGCGCCTTGTGCGTCGCCCGCGAGTCTCTGGCGTATCACGACGGCCTGGCGGACTTTGCCTTTGCCATGCAGGGGCTTGGCAGCGGCGCGATCACGCTTGCCGGTACCGCCGAGACGCGAGCGCTGGTGTTGCCCAAGGTGGCCGCGGGGCAATGGCTTGCCGCTTTTGCCCTTACGGAGCCCCTGGCCGGGTCCGATGTCGCCGCCATGGCATGCACCGCCCGCCGCGAGGGCGATCACTACGTGCTCAACGGCGAAAAAACCTGGATTTCGAACGGCGGCATCGCCGACGTCTACTGCGTATTTGCGCGCACGGGCGAGGCGCCCGGCACGCGCGGCATCTCGGGTTTCGTGGTCTTCCCCGATACGCCGGGTTTCGAGGTTGCCGAGCGGCTGGCGGTGATGGCGCCTCATCCGCTGGCGAGGCTGACCTTCAAGGACGTGGCGGTGCCCGCGAGCCGCCTGCTGGGGCAACCCGGCGAAGGCTTCAAGATCGCGATGCGCACGCTCGACATCTTCCGCGCGTCCGTGGCCGCGGCGGCGGTCGGCATGGCGCGCCGCGCGCTGGATGAAGCCACGCGCCATGCCCGGTGCCGGCCGATGTTCGATCAGAAGCTTGCCGATCTTCAGCTCACGCAGGCTAGACTAGGCGAGATGGCGTCGGATATCGACGCAGCGGCATTGCTCACGGCGCGCGCAGCGTGGCGACGCGACGTTCAGAAACTTCCAGCGACTCGGGAAACGGCGATGGCGAAAATGACAGCCACGGAAAACGCCCAGCGCGTCATCGATGCCGCGCTGCAGCTCCACGGGGGCAGAGGCGTACAGGTCGGCACGCGCATCGAATCCCTCTACCGGGAGATTCGGGCCCTGCGCATCTATGAAGGAGCGACCGAGGTGCAGAAGCTGATCATTGGCCGCGATCTGCTCAAGCAAGCCGAGGCATCATCGGCGTACCACCACCACTGACTTTCATGGAAGAGACTCCCATGCATGAAGCTATTCAACCTTCCGGCTGGGCGCGACCCAAAGGCTATGCCAACGGCGTCCTGGCCAGTGGCCGGCAACTTTTCGTCGGGGGACAGGTCGGCTGGAATCCCCAGCAGCAGTTCGAGACCGACGATCTGGTCGAGCAGTTTCGTCAAGCGCTCGCCAACGCCATGGAAGTGGTAAGTGCCGCCGGCGGCGAAGCTGGCCACGTGGTGCGCATGACCTGGTATCTCAAGGACAAGCGCGAGTACAACGCGCGACTCAAGGAAATTGGCCAGGTGTATCGGGAGATCATGGGCCGGAACTTCCCGGCCATGAGCGCCGTTCAGGTGGCCGACCTGATCGAGGATCGCGCCAAGGTGGAAATCGAGATCACGGCGGTGATTCCCGAGGCGAGCCGATGACCAAGGACTCGACCCCGGAGCCCCTGGCGGGCGATGCCTCGGCCGGCGGCATGTTTCCTGCGACCGGCTGGCATTTGTCGAAGACGCCGCTCGAGGCGGCCACCACCGAACTCGAATGGGCCCTCCTGCGTTGGCGCGAGGCGTTCACCCGCTACAACCTGCACGCGCTCAACATGATCGGCTTGCCGGAGGTCAGCCCGGCGGAGATGCTGATCCTGCACATCATCCGTCTCCACGACAGGCCGAAGTCGGCAACCATGATCGCCAATCTGCTCAATCGCGACGACATTCAGAACGTTCAGTACAGCTTGCGCAAGCTGGTCAGCATGGGCTTGGCGGAAAAAGTGCGCGACAAGGCGGGCAAGTACAACAACCTGGCCGCCACCGCGCGCGGCCGCCAGGCTTGCGATGACATGGCCGCCATCCGCACGCAACTGCTGATCGCCGACGTCGCGCAGCTCGACAACGGCGAGGAACTGCTGCTGCAAGCGGCCAGGACCGTGAGCATGTTGACGGGTCTTTACGACTCGGCGGGCCGCACGTCCACTGGCTACACCATTATCGAGTCTCCGGTGAAATCATGAAGCGATCCAACAACGAGCCAGATGTCGCCGCCGATGCATCGGAACGCAAGGTGCTGGGCCATCGTCCGTGGCACCTGGGGCGCACGCCGCACGAGGTGCTGATCACCGAATTCGAATGGTCGGTGATCCGGTTCCAGCAGGCGTTCGAGCGCTATATCCTGCAGATCGCCCATATCGCCGGATTGGGAGAGCTGTCCTACTCGGAGCTCATCCTGTTGCACGTGATCGGGTTTGCCGATGCGCCCATTACCGTAGGCTTGCTGGCGCGCCAGTTGAACGCCGACAACGTCACCAACATCCAGTACAGCTTGCGCAAGCTGCTCGGATATCAACTGGTCAGCAAGAGCCGCGCCGCCAAGAGCAACGTGCATTCATACCAGATTACCGACCAAGGACGGGCGCGGGTCAGACAGTATGCCCATTTCCGCCGCCAAGGGCTCATCGGCCAGACGAACGCCATTCGCGCCATCGATCAGCGGCTGGCGGAAAGCTCCCAGCTGATCGGCATGCTGACGGGCGTCTATGACGAAACGATGCTCATGTCGGCCACCTTCAGTCCGCCGCCGCATTTCTCGGGCGGCGACCAGAACGCAGACGGAACGGGGCGAGCGGACATCTCGAACCATGATGAATCAATGAAACATAAAGGGGTGAAGTGATGAGCAGGCCGGGCGAAGCGAAATTGCCGCATTTGTTCAAACCGGGACAGATCGGCGCCTTCAAGACCAAGAACATGATCAAGTACGGCGCATGCTGCGTGTCGAACTACAACACGCGCGACGGCTTCATCACGCCGCGCGAACTGGCGAGAACCCGGGTAATCGCCGGAACCGGCGCCGGCATCATTACCAATCAGGGCGCCTATCCCGATCCGCTCGGGGAGGGCAAGGCCTACTTTCGCCAGGTCGCCTTGTTCGACGACAAGTTCCTGCCCCAGTTTGAAACCATTGCCCAGTACATCCACGACAATGGCGCGGTGGCCATCCAGCAGATTCTTCATGCCGGTCGATACGGCGGCATCGATCTGGGCTATTGCATACAGCCCTCGGTGGTTCCTCAGACCCTGCCGCATTTCCGCCCGCCGCGGGAATTGTCGAAGGAGGGGATCCAGGACATCGTGCGGCAGCATGCCGAGGCGGCCAAGCGCTCGATTCGCGCCGGCTTCGACGGTACCGAGGTCACGAGCTTCATGGGATACCTGCTGGCCAACTTCAACTCGCGGTTCACCAATCAGCGCACCGACGAGTATGGCGGCTCGGTCGAGAATCGCGGCCGGTTCATGCGCGAGCTGATCGACGCCATCAAGCAGGCCACCCCCGAGCATCCGCTCGTGATACGGTTGAACGGCGCCGAATTGATGGACCGCTGGGGGGGCAATTCGGAGGACGAGTGTTTCGAGTTGATGCAGCAGGCAGTCGATTGCGGCGTCGACATGATTTCGGTCACCGTCGGCTGGCAGGAGGCGCCCGAGTCGTCGATCGGGCGCGATATTCCGCCAGGCCACTGGAACTACCTTTCGGCCAAGGCCAAGAAGATGTTCCCGAACACGCTGATCACTTTCGGCAACCGTTTGCCCGATCCGGTCATGGCCAATCAATGCATCGCCGACGGCGTTTTCGACTTCTGGGAGGTATGCCGTCCCCTGCTCGCCGATCCGGAGCTGATCCACAAGGCGGCCGAAGACAGGCTCGACGAAGTGCGCCGTTGCATCGGCTCGCTGAACTGCCTGTCGCGGTTGTTCCGCGATCTTCCCTACACCTGCGCCATGAACCCGCAGCTCGGCCACGAAGTCGAACCCGAATACCAGATCACGCCTGCCGCCGTGAAGAAAAAGATCATGATCATCGGCGCCGGTCCGGCGGGCCTGGAGGCCGCCATTACGGCGCGGCGGCGCGGTCACGACGTTACGATCTTCGAAAAAAGCGATCGTGTCGGCGGCAATCTGCACGGCTACTCGACCAACGATCTGGCCCGACCGGACGATCTGATCTCGGTCATCAACTATTACCGGACCATGATCGGCAAGCTCGGTATCGAAGTCCGTTTCAACACCGAGGCCAATGCCAAGTTCATGCGCAGCATTCTGCACCAGTTCGACGTGTGCATCATCGCAGCGGGCGCGCGCACCGATCTTGGCTACTACCGCCATGTGCCGGGGCACGAGCGCATGGTCGATGCGCTCGATGTCGCCAGAGGCACGGCGAAACCCGGCAAGCGAGTGGTGATGGTCGGCGCGGGCAAGATCGGCTTGACCCTCGCCGAATCCCTGGCCAAGCAAGGACACCAGGTGACGCTGGTCGAGGAGGCCAAGAGCATTGCCAGCGATGTCATGCCGTCGTTCAAATGGCGGCACTCCGCCTGGGTCGAGGAGCTCGACATCAAAACATTGACCTCCACTACCTTGGTCGGCATGGACGACGAGGGGGCGCTGGTCAGGAACAACAAGGGCGAGGAAACGCGAATTCCGGCCGATACCGTCGTCGTCTCCGGGCCGCGCAAGGCCAACCATGACCTTTTCAACGACTTCCTGTGGATGATCGACGAACTGCATGGCGCCGGCGATGCGGTCATTCCGCGCGGACTGGATGCCTCGATCCATGAAGGCTTCAGGATTGGCGTTCGCATTTGATCGCCGATGATGACGTCGATATTCGATGCCGTGGAGCCTTGGCAAGCCATGCTGGACCGGCATCAACCGATGTTTGCCGACATGGTGCCGGGCGCCTCCGTGGGCCTGGTGCGCCGTGAGGGCTCGGGCATCCAGCCGGGCAAGCATGTCGGTGGTTTGGCGAGCGCGGGCGGCGAGATTCCCATGATGCTGTGGACCGTCGTCGATGGGGGCATGGTGGCCAGCCTGGTTCAGTTCCGGGGTTTGGCCGACATCAAGGTTGACCTGCTGCTGGTCGTTGGCGACCGCGCGGTCGGCAACTTGGCCACCGCGTCGGCCGAGGAGCGCATGCCCATGCTCAAGCGTTTGATCCGCAGCGGCGACGTCCTGTTCTTCGTTTTTCGCACCAAGTTCGAATTGCAGGATGCGGGCTATGAGGACTTTCTCGATACCCTCGGATTGGCGTTTCTGGGGGCTTGCCGATGATCTTCTACAACCCTTCGGGAGCCCCGGAAATGGCGTGCGACGAGTGCGGCTGCAGGTGGTTCGACCGCATTCGCAATGCGTGCTACGAATGCGGTGCCGAGGTGCCCGCGGAAAAAGCGGCTGAGTTCGAGCGCGCCCTGGAGACATTCAGGCAGCGCGCCGGAGGTCAACAAACCCAAGACAGGAGCAGCACAACATGAGCTCGACACAATCAGGCGACGATCTCGCCAAGCGCCTGAGCCGCGCGGAGCGGGACTGGCAGTCGATGCAGCGTATTTGTCATGACTTTTTCCACGGTTGGCGCCGCGTGGTGGCCGATCATCTTGGCGAGGAAAAGGCCAAGGAACTGGAGATCGAGTTCTATGGCCGCATCGGACAAAACACCGGCGCGATGTATCTCGAGCGGGGCGGCAATGCGGACGATCTGGAAAGAATCGTCTTTACGCTGGTGCGCGCCAGCGAGGTGATGGGTGAAGCGGCCCATTTGGCGCGAGACGGCGACGACGTCCTTCTGGTGCACACCGCATGCCCCTGGCAAGACTCGTTTCGTGCCAATCGCATTGCCAATCAATGCCAGGCCGGCTGCGACAACTGGTTTCGCACCACGGCCGCCAGCATCTCGACGCGCATCAAAGTGGTTACCGAAAGCGCCCTGCCCGCCGGAGACGGGACCTGCACGAGGCGTTTTTCGCAATCGGACTGAGGTGAGCCCGTCGCACCAGCCCGTTCGTCTTGCGGCTTGGCAGGATCTCCTGTGCCGACACGCGGACCTGTTCGCTAAGCTCGGCGCGGACGCCCGCCTGGGCTTCGCCGCAGTGCGAGACGACGCCTTGATCGTCTGCCAGCGCGAGCAAGGCGGCTGGCTGGCCTCGGTGCAGCGCTTTACCGGCGTCGGAGAGGCGCCGGTCCACCTCTTGCTGGTCCTCGATGCAGCGACCATGGCGAAAGCGGCGGCGGCCGACCAGGCGGATCTCTTGCCGCTGCTGCGGCGCCAGGTCCGGCTTGGCAATATCGTCTGTTTCCGCAAGGCTGCCCACGAGGAGTTGATGGCGCAGGGATTTGCCGATCTCATGGATGCCTTCGGCATGGACGAAATGGCGCGCGCCCACTGACGCGATTCGTGGCTGGACAGGCCGCCGACCTGGAGGTTGACGGTCTTTACCAGCGCGATCGATGCCATGATGACGCCTGGACGCGGACTATAATCGCGGCTGTCCCAACCGATCCAAGACGTTTTTCACGAGGTGGCCCGATGTTCAATAACCGTCTTGCCTTTGTCGCGAGCGGGGTGCTGGTGTCGTCAATGCCTTTGGCCATGGCGGCAGGCAGTCGCCCCAGTGTCGACGTTGAAGCAGCCAATGCGCGCATTCAGCCGGTCGCGCGTGTCGAACTGGCGCCCCTCGCCGCCAAGAGCAGCGGTCCGCGCAGTGGCGAAGACATGTACAAGGCCGTTTGCGGCGCATGCCACGATGCAGGCGTCGCGGGCGCGCCGAAGACGGGCGACAAGAGCGCCTGGGCGCCGCGTATCGCCATCGGTCTCGATGGTCTGCTGAAGAGCGCCACCGCCGGCAAGAATGCCATGCCGCCGAAGGGGGGCGCCGCCGATGCGACCGAGGACGAGCTCAAGGCGGTGATCGTCTTCATGGCCAACAAATCCGGCGCCAGCTTCAAGTAATCCTATTTCTCCTCGCCCGCCAGCATCGCCTTGAACCGGGCCAGCTTGGCACGGCCGGCGGCCCGCGCTTCGCCGCTCTCGGCTGCGGCGCCTTGCTGTCCCAGGCGTTTCAGGTCGTCGCCCATCTCGGCGACGAAGCGCGAAATCTGCCGTTCCGATATCTCGCGGCCTTGCTTGCGCTTTTCGCACCAAGTGACGGCCAGGCTCATCTGCGCGCGTGTGATGCCGACGTACATCAGCCGCCGCTCCTCCTCGATGCCGGTGTCGTGCAGCGATTCGCGGTGCGGCAGGATGCCCTCCTCGGCGCCGACCAGGAAGACGTGACGGAACTCCAGGCCCTTGGCCGCATGCAGCGTGGCGAGTTGCACCGCGTCTTGCTCGCCGTCCTGCTTGTCGAGCATCGACAACAGCGCGACGGTCTGCGCCAGCTCGATCAGGGTCTTGTGCTCGTCCTCGCCCTTGCGGCGCAGCCAGTCGACGAAGTCGCGCACATTGGCCCATTTCGTTTCCGCCTCGCGCGGTTCGAGCGTCTCGAATAGCCAGGTTTCGTAGCCGATCGCGCGCAGCAGATCGTCCAGCACCTGTCCGGGCGGTTCCCGGCCGGCGCGGTGCTCCATGCGGTTTATGAACTGGCCGAACTCGCGCACGGCGATGAGCGGCTTGGCTGCCAGTTCGGTGTCGATGCCCGGTGCGAAAATGGCGGCGAACAGGCTTTGATGGCGCCGACCGGCGGCCTGGCCGAGCGCTTCCAGCGTGGTGCCGCCGATGCCGCGCTTCGGCGTCGTCACGGCGCGAATGAAGGCGGGGTCGTCGTCCTGGTTGGCCAGCAGGCGCAGGTAGCTGGTCAGATCCTTGATCTCGGCGCGCTCGAAGAAGGACTGGCCGCCGGACAGCAGGTAGGGAATCTTCTGCGCGCGCAATTGCTGCTCGAAAGCACGCGCCTGATGATTGCCGCGATAAAGCACGGCGTAGTCCGACCACTTGCCGCGATGTTCGAAGCGATGCGCCTGCAAGCGCGCGGCGACCCACTCCGCCTCGTGCTCGTTGTCGCGACAGGCCATGACTTGGATGGCGTCGCCATGGCCCCGGTCGGACCACAGCTTCTTCTCGAACAGCTTCGGGTTGTGGCGGATGACGCTGTTGGCGGCGGCGAGGATGCGCGTCGTCGAGCGGTAGTTCTGCTCCAGCGCGATGATCTTGAGGTTGGGATACTCGTCGCGCAGCAGACGCAGGTTGCCGACATCGGCACCGCGCCAGCCGTAGATCGATTGATCGTCGTCGCCGACCGCCGTGAAGCTGGCGCGCGCGCCGGTCAGCGCCTTCATCAGCCGGTATTGACAGCGGTTGGTGTCCTGGTATTCGTCGACCAGCAGATGCCAGATGCGGCTGCGCCAGCGGCCGGCGATATCGTCGTGACTCTCGAACAGCTCCACCGGCAGGCGAATCAGGTCGTCGAAGTCGACCGCCTGGTAGGCGCGCAGCGTGCGCTCGTATTCCGCATAGATTCCGGCGGCACCGGCTTCGAGATCGTCCGCCGCGATCCCCGACGCCTCCTGCGGGCCGACGACGGCGTTTTTCCACAGGGAAATGCGGTTCTGGATCAGTTTCGCCCGCGACTTGTCGGTACCCTTGAGCATCTCCTGGAAGAGCTGCGCGGTATCCGAGGCGTCGAGGATGGAGAAACCGGGTTTCAGGCCGACATGCCGGGCTTCCTGGCGCAGGATGCGCGCGCCCAGGGCGTGAAAGGTGGAGATCGTCAGCCCCTCGGCGCGTCCGGCGACGAGTTTCGCCGCGCGCTCCTTCATCTCCTTCGCCGCCTTGTTGGTGAAGGTGATGGCGGTGACCTTCTCGGGCGCGATGCCCGCTTCGCCGGTCAGCCAGGCGATCTTCTGGGTGATGACGCGCGTCTTGCCGCTGCCGGCGCCGGCCAGCACCAACAGCGGGCCGTCAAGATAGCGGATCGCCTCCCGCTGAGGCGCATTCAGAGCATCGGCGGTCAACGATGATTACTTGCCCAGTGCTCCGAACACCTTTTTGGCCAGGTTGCCGGCGGCATCGACCGGGTTGCTGCGGATGGCTTTTTCCTCTTCGGCGATCATCTTGTACAGGCCGTCGAGCGCCTTGCCGGTGACATAGTTGTCCCACTGGGCATCTTCCTTCTTGATCAGACCGAGGCTTGCCGCCTTGCCGGCAAAATTGTCAAAGGCATCGGCGACTTTCACCTTGGCCATCGCCTGCTGGACGATAGGTTTGAACTTATCCCGCAGCGGCTCGGAAGTGCTGCGCTTGAAGTATTCGGTGGCGGCGTTGTCGCCGCCGGTAACAATGCCCTTGGCATCTTCGACGGACATCGACTTGACCGAGTCCACCAGCAGGGCCTTCGCCTCCGGCACGGCAGCCTCGGCGGCGCGGTTCATGGCGGTTTCGAGTTCGTCGATGGCGCCGCCCATGCCAAGCTTGCGCATCGTCTTGGCGGCTTTCTCGAGATTGCCGGGGAGCCCGATCTTCACCTTGGGATTGCCGAGGAAGCCATCCTTCGAGCCGAGCAGCTCCACGGCCTTGCCCACGCCCTGGGTCAGCGCCTCCTTGAGGCCGCCGGCGGTTTCCGCGCCGCTGATCTGATCCAAAGTCAGCGCCGGCGATACGCCGGCAACCAGCAACGCGGCGATGAACACGAGAAGCTTGCGCATGTATCGGTTCCTTTCGGAAAGGGGAGCCCGTATTCTAACGTTCCGCAGCCGCGATGTCGGCAAGTCGGACAGCCAGGCGGTCGGCCTCGGCGGTCTGGCCGTGGCCTCGGTAAAACAGCACCAGGTTGTTGAGGCTGTCGACGACGAGCGGGTGCCGGGGACCCAGCGCCTTCTCGCGTATGTCGAGTGCGCGGACATAGAGCAATTCAGCCTCGGCCGGCTTGCCGGCGCCATCGCACAATACGGCCAGGTTGCTGGCGGCGCTCGCGACTTCGAGATGGTCGGGACCGAAATGCTTCTCGCGGATCGCCAGCACTTCCCTGAACAGAGGCTCGGCCGCCTCATAGCGCCCCTGATTCCAGTAAAGCAGGCCGAGGCTGTTGAGGCTGCTGGCGACGAGGGGATGATCCCGACCGAACGCCTGTTCGCGCAGCGCCAGCGCTCGACGGAAAAGCGGCTCCGAATATTCGAACCAGCCCCGGCTCCAGAACAACTGGGCCAGGTTGCTGATGCCCTTGGCAAGCGCCGGACTGTCCGGCCCGAAGACTTTTTCCTTGACGTCCAGGGAGCGTCGGTACATGCGCTCGGCTTCGTCGAAGCGCCCCATTTCGTCGTAGAAGACGCCCAGGCGGTTCATCACGTTGGCGAGCAACTCGTTGGCGATATTGCCGCGCTCGGCTTGCCGCAGAACCTGCAGGCATTTTCGTTCGGCGCTGGCGGCCGGCCGATCGAGCAAGGCGATGCACTGGCGCGCCTGGGCATGCCAGTTGTCGGCCGCCGCAACCGAGGCAGACAGCAGGAGCATCGACAGGGCCAGGCCGGCGCGCTTCATCTCAGAACATCGCCTTGATGGTGGCCTCGAGCGCTTCTGGCCGTACCGGCCCCCAGTGGCTGAGGGCCACCCTGCCGCCGGGGTCGATCAGGAACAGCTTCGGCGGCAGCAGCATGGGTCCGAACACCTCGACGTGCCTCGGCACGCTCATGGCCATCGGGTAGGTGAGACCGCGAGCCTTGATGAACTCATCGACCGGGGCGCGCTCCGTGTTCACGGAGATGGCGATGATTTCCAGCCCCTGGCCGCGATAACGCTCGTAGAGCTGCTGCAGGTCGCTCATCTCCTTGATGCAGGGAGGGCACCACGTCGCCCAAAACGTCACCAGAACGGGTTTTGTCCTCAGCGCGCGCAGGTTGACCACCTTGCCATCCAGCAGCCGGATATCGAGGGCTGGAATTTCGTCGCCCAAGCCGACGCCGGCCAGCACCGGAGCAGCCGGCAGCGTGGACGCCAAGAGCAGGAACAGGAAGAGATGACGCAGCGTCGACACGGGAGCGGCGGTGGGGGGCGATCCGGAATTTTGCTTCACCGGGGACCGCAAGCCAATTCAATGCGCTTATGCGGGAACGAGAATTGACCGGAGTTGCGCCAACGCCGGCGATCGTGTCCGCCGCAAGGGTCTGGTGGCCCGACTCAAGAAAGCGCTTGCAAATTGCCGGCAAGCGCAGAATAATAGTAAAAAAATAACGATCGTTCGGTATGTGTATTGCAGGTATGTTTTCGGGCGGCGTGCGGATCGGGCTTGCCGGACCGGACTTTAAGTCGTCATCTTGCGCATGCATTGTCACTGGAACCAGGAGAAACCATGTGGGTCAGGCGAGTCGATGTTGATGCTGCACAGCTTGGCGATCCCGATGCGGCGATCTGGCATGCCGCCAAGGGCGAAACGGTATCCCTTATCCAGACGCCCGCGGCGATGCAGCCCACCAAGTACATTGCCGCCAAATGGCAGGACAAGCCTTACGGCCAAGTGAAGACTTTGGCGGTCAAGGCGCTGCGCAATGCCGACGAAATCGCCTTTCGACTGGAATGGCAGGACAAGACTAAGAATGAGAGGCGCATCGACAATACCGACTTCCCCGACGCGGTGGCCATGCTGTTCCCGCTCTCCGAGCAATCGCCCTTGATCATGGGGGGCGAAGGGGCGCCGGTGAGCCTCTGGTATTGGCGCGCCGACCATCCGACTCGGGCGCGCAACGATGTCGCCAGCGGCATCGGGACTTCCCGGGTGCTCGATGCGCAGCCTATCGCCGCCCAGGCAACCCATCAGGACGGGCGCTGGTCGGTCGTGCTGCGCCGTTCGCTGCAACTGGAAAAGCCCGTGCCGGAAACACCGCTGTTCGCGCCGGGTCAGGTGCTGCGAACCACCTTTGCCGTATGGGAGGGAGGCAACCTCGAGCGGGCGGGAATCAAGGCATTCTCGCCATCATGGCTGGAACTCACCCTGGAAGCCTGAGAAAGCGCGAGTCAAAAAACCATGAATGAGAAAAATGTCATCGGCAGGGAACTGGAAGGCATCCTGCACAAGCCCAAGCGCCAGTTGGCGATGGTATTCGACCTCAACAAGTGCCTCGGCTGCCATACCTGCGCGATTTCATGCAAGCGCCAATGGACGCGGGAAGAAGGCATGGAGCAGCAGTGGTGGGCCGTGGTGAACACCCAGCCGGGCCTGGGCACGCCCAAGAACTGGGAAAGCCTCGGCGGCGGATGGGATGCCAAGGGCGAACCGCGCTCCAGCAGGATTCCGACGCGCGACGAATTCGGCGATGCCTGGCAGTTCAACAAGGACGAGGTCTTTCACGGCGGCAAAGGCAAGGTCACCTACCTCAAGCCGGTCACTACCCAGGGCGAGGCGCCGGACTGGGGGCCGAACTGGGATGAAGACGAAGGCGGCGGCGAATATCCCAACTCGCACTTCTTCTACCTGCCGCGGATCTGCAATCACTGCACGCATCCCGCCTGCCTGGAAGCCTGCCCGCGCGGCGCCATCTACAAGCGCGCCGAAGACGGCATCGTGCTGATCAACGACAAGCAGTGCAAGGGTTTCCGGTTCTGCATGGAGGCCTGCCCCTACAAGCGCATCTACTACAACCACGTCCGCGATGTCGGCCAGAAATGCATCTTCTGCTTTCCCCGCGTCGAAAAAGGTGTTGCTCCCGCCTGTGCCCGCCAGTGCCAGGGCAGGCTGCGATTCGTCGGCTATCTCGACGACGAGAACGGGCCGATTCACAAGCTGGTGCACCAATGGCGAGTGGCCCTGCCCTTGCATCAGGAGCATGGTACCCAACCCAACGTCTACTACGTGCCTCCCTTGTCGCCTCCCAGCGTGGACATCAACGGCAGGGTGGATCCTTCCCGGCCGCGCATTCCCACGGAGTATCTCGAGGGCCTGTTCGGACCGAGAGTCAGGGAAGTGCTGACGCTTCTCGAGGCCGAGAAGGCGAAAAAGAACCAGGGCCAGCCTTCGGAGCTGATGGATCTTCTGATCGTCTATAAGTGGCCCAATGACATCTTTCCGGATTTCCTGCGCGATCCGGCCGAGTTGTGAGGAGTTGAGCCATGGCGATGGGAATGACCCGACGGACGTTTCTGCTGGGGACCGGCGGTGCGCTGGTGCTGTCCCTGGGCCTGCTCAAATGCAAGAAAACCGGCGCTCCGGCCGATCGCCCCGCCGTGCCCTATGCCGAACGGGTTCCCGATGTCCGCTATCGCGACTTCGAGGATGTCTATCGCAACCAGTGGAAATGGGATAGCGTCGCCAAAGGCACGCACTTCGTGAACTGCTGGTACCAACGGGGCTGCAACTGGAATGTCTACGTCAAGGACGGCCTGGTGTGGCGGGAAGAGCAGTCCGGCACCTACGAGCAGATCGATCCGAAGATTCCCGACTACAACCCGCGCGGCTGCCAGAAGGGCGCCTGCTATTCGGAAAGGATGTACGACGAGTCGAGACTGCGCCATCCGCTCAAGCGGGTGGGGGAGCGGGGCGCCGGGCAATGGAAGCGCGTGAGCTGGGACGAGGCCTTGAACGATATCGCCGACAAGACGATCGACGCGATGATCAGCGGCGACGGCCCCGGCTCGGTCATCTGGGATCAGGGCACGGCGCAGACCAATGGCGGTGCCGGCGTGGCCATGATGCGCACTTCCCTCGTGCTCGACACGCCGGTGCTCGACGTGAACACGGAAATCGGCGACCACCGTCCGGGAGCGGCGGTAACCCTCGGCAAGATGGTCTTCTGCAGCTCGTCCGATGACCTGTTTCACGCCGACCTGATTTTCATCTGGGGCGGCAATCCGATCTACACCCAGATTCCCAATGCGCATTTCATCACCGAGGCGCGCTACAACGGCGCCAAGCTCATCACTATCGCGCCGGACTATTCGGCGTCTGCCATCCACGCCGACCAATGGGTGCCGGTGAAAGTGGCGACCGATGCGGCGCTGGGCCTCGCCATGGCGCACGTCATGATCGAGGAAGACATCTTTAACCGGAAATTCGTCCAGGAGCAGACCGACCTTCCCTTGCTCGTGCGCAGCGACAACGGCCGCTTTCTGCGCGAATCGGACATGAAGCCCGGCGGCGCGGAAGATCGCTTCTATTTCTACGACCTTGCCGCCAAGGGCATCGAACTGGCGCCCCAGAAAACCTTGGCGCTCGAAAACCGGGATCCGGCCCTGGCGGGGGAATACGAGGTTCAGGCGGCGAACGGCAAGCTGAAAGTCACCCCGGTTTTTGTCCGGCTTCGCCAGCACCTGCAGCAGTACACGCCGGAAAAGGCCATGGCCATCTGCGGCGTCGCGCCGGAGACCATTCGTGGCTTGGCGCGGGGTCTGGCCAAGGCGCGCGCCGCCACCTGCATTACCCAGTCGAATTTCTCGAAGTTCTATCACGGCATCGAGATGGAGCGGGCGCAAATCCTGTGCTTCGCCCTGGCCGGACAGATGGGCAGGAAAGGCGCCGGTTACATGTCCTTCCCCTATCTCTCCATCGATGCCGTCGATGGCTTGGGCGTGGCGACCGGCAAGCAGTCGCCGAAGCTGGCGCTGGCGGCGCTGGGCCTGAAGATGGCGCCTGAATTGATCAAAGCCAAGCTCAAGGGTTACACGGCGGAGATGACCACGTTCGAGCTGGGCCGGCAGGAGTATCGGCATGGCGCCTTTCCGGCTTCGCTGCTGTGGCTGTACCACCAGGCGGGCATGGAAGACACGTATGGCCAGACGGAAAAGTGGGACCCGGCGATGAAGCGTCCGCTGGACTCCTATATGAAGGAGGCGGTGGCCAAGGGTTGGCAGGTGAAGCCATCCGATCGGCCGCGCATTTTCTTCGAGGCCGGCGGCAACATCCTGCGCCGCTTCCGCGCCTTCGACAAAGTGGCCGACCGCCTGCTGCCAACGCTCGACCTCATGGTCACCATCGACTGGCGGATGAGCAATACCGCACTCAACAGCGACTACGTGCTGCCGGCGGCGGCCTGGTACGAAAAGGACGACATCACCTGGGCGACGCCGCTGTCGCCGTTCTCGCAAGTGATCACGCGTGCCGCCGCGCCGATCGCAGAAGCCAAGCCCGATTGGGAAATCCACTGCCTGATCCTGAAGGCGATCCAGCGGCGCGCGGGCGAGAGGGGAATCAAGTCGTTCAAGGATCGTCATGGCGTCGAGCGGCCATTCGACGTTTATGACGAATTCACGTTCGGTGGCCGCTATACCGAAAGCAATGTCGCGGAATTCCTGGACCTGCTTCTCGAGCTGTCCACCAACGTTGGCGACGCCAACTGGGAGAAGATCAAGAAGAAGGGTTTTCAACGCTTCACCGCGCTGGGCGAGAACAGCTACATGAACATCGGCAACGCCACCGACGTCAAGGAGAACGAGCCGATCACCGCCGGCTTGTGGCACACCGAAAAGAAAATGCCCTGGCCGACGCTGACCCGGCGCATGCAGTTCTGCATCGACCATCCGTTCTACGAGGAACTGGGGGAGGTGCTGCCGGTGCACAAGGACCAGCCGAACATCGGCGGCGACTATCCGCTCTACCTGACCGGCGGCCACACGCGCTGGTCGATTCACTCCACATGGCGGGACCAGCGCCACATGCAGCAATTGAATCGCGGCCAGCCGGTGATCTACATCAGCGTCAAAGACGCCGCCGCGCGGGGCATCCAGGATGGCGACCAGGTGCGCCTGTTCAACGACATCAGCTCCGCGCAACTCATGGCGAAAGTGGCGCCGGCCCATCGTCCCGGGCAGGTCACGGTGTATCACGCATGGGAGCCCTTCATGGCCAAGGGACGCACCACCTACACGTCCGTGACGCCGAATCCCATCAATCCGCTCCAGCTGGCCGGCGGCTATTTCCACATCCAGCCGCGTCCCGCGGAGTTCGCCCCCGGTTCAACCGATCGCGCGACCCGGGTTCAGATCGAGAAAATCCACTGAGCTTGGCAAACAAGCCGGCGGGAGCGGTCAGACTTCCGCGACGTTCAGTACGATCTTGCCTCGCACGTGGCCCGTCTGGATCGCGATATGGGCCTGGGCGGCCTGTTCCAGCGGCAGCGTCCGCATCGGCGGTAGCGTGACGTGCCCGCGCGCGATCAGGCCGGCGATCGTGGCCAGCGAGCCGCCGCAAGCGACGTCGGACATGGTTGAGAAGATCCGGCAAACCTGGCGCGCCTCGGCTGCCGCGAAGCTCGCTTCGATGTTGCCGTCATCGGTCAGCGTCGGTATGCTGACGTAAGCGCCGCGGGGGCGCACCATGTTCAGGCCGCCGGGCAAGGTGCTGGCGCCGACCGCGTCCACCAGCATGTCGAGGCCGTCGGGCGCCCAGGCCCTGATCGCTTCGGCGATGTCTTCCAGACGGTAGTCGATCACCCGCTCCGCACCCAAGCCGCGCACATAGTCGACGTTGGCGGTGCTGCACGTGGCAGCCACGGCAGCGCCGGCCCAGCGGGCGAACTGAACGGCGAAGCTGCCCAGCCCGCCCGAGCCGCCGTGAATCATGATTCTTTGGCCCGCCCGGAGTCCGCCGCGATCGAACAGAGCCTGCCAGCCGGTCAGCGCCGCCACGGGAATCGATGCCGCTGCCGCGAAGCTCATGGCGGCGGGCATCGCCGCTGTCCGGTCGGCATCGGCCACCATGAATTCGGCGTAGCTGCCCCAGGCGCTCTGGCCGTGGTTGCCGGGCGTGAACACCCGGTCGCCGGGCCGCGGGCTCTCGACGCCCGGTCCCACCCGCTCGACCACGCCCGCCGCGTCGAAACCGAGGATGTAGGGAAATCGATAGGGCGCGTAAATCGCGAGCATGCCTTCGCGATCTTTCCAGTCGGCGGGATTGACGCCCGCGCAGGCAACGCGGATCAACACCTGGCCCGGACCCGGTTCGGGCGTCGGCACTTCGGCGAGGCGCAGCACTTCCGGTCCGCCGGTTTTTTCCATGATCATTGCGCGCATGAACAGGCTCCTATGGCTCGGGAACGTACACGTCGGGCGGGCGTCGGGCGAGGATGCCCTCTACTCGTTGTCGGAAAGCATGATCGAGGTTTTCCGGGAAGGGCAGGATCCAGAAGAGCCCCGCCTGGATGCCGGCGAATAAGTGCGCCGCCGACTGGTCCGGCGTGATGCCGCCCGCGCCGTTCACATGCCCCTGGATGAAGTCGACGAAGCTGCGAACCGCCGGGTTGCCGCCGCCGTCCCCGAAGGGAGCGTCGAAGATGCCGCTGCGGACCGGGCCGGGGTCCAGCACCGACACGCCGATGGGCGCCCCGAGCATCTTCAGTTCTCCGTAAAGGGATTCGGAGAGGCTGACCACGGCCGCCTTGCTGGCGTTGTAGGGCGCGAGCATCGGACTGCTCAGGAAGCCGCCGAGCGACGCGGTATTGACGATATGGGCCGGTGTGCCATCCTTCAGCAGACGCGGCACGAAGGCACGCAGACCATGATGGACGCCCATCACGTTGACCGAGAAGCAGCGCTGGAAGTGCTCGGGCGATATCTCCCAGCTCAAGCCCGCGCGCAGCACCCCGGCGTTGTTGAAGAGCAGATCGACGCGGCCGAAGCGGCGCCAGGCCTGGTCGGCCAGATGCTCCAGGGCAGCCGGATCGGCCACGTCGGTGGGGACCGTGATTACCTCGGTCTCGAGGGTGCCGGCAATCGCAGCGAGCCGGTCGACATCGAGATCGGCCAGCACCAGGTTCATTCCCAGTGCCGCGGCCTGGCGCGCCAGACCGCCGCCGACCCCGCCGGCAGCGCCGGTGATCACGGCCGTGCCCCCCTGAAAGCGAATGTTCGTCGTCATCAATGTCTCCTGTTCACTCGCCGAGGATATGTTTTTGGCATCGGCGATCGACGTCACCTTTTTCGTCTACCAACATGCGCATGCGACGGCTTCTCTCATGGCGCTTGCGAATCGCTTTCGGCCCCGAGGATTCCGCGACTCATCGCGCAGTAGGCATGGCATAGCCGGGCGTCGACGATCTGCCGGCCCGATTCGGGGTCGAAGCTGCCGTCGAGATAGGCCCAGTGATACGGATGGGCCATGTAGGCGCCGGCGAGACCCGCCAGGTCGGCATATTCCTGTTCCCAGACGTAGCTCCAGTCGGGGCTCGCGGGATTTGGCCGCCCGGCCGCCGGCAACGCGCGGCTCAGGCGCCAGTTGAGAATCTCGGGAATGTAGGCCGGCATGGCCAGTTGATTCCGCTCGAAGGCGCGCCGTTGTTCGTCGCCGACGCCTGGCAGCAGCCGGAACAGCGCGGTTCGCTTGATGCCGGCGGTCAGCCCGGGCTGCCGGCTGCCGGCGCCTACCGTCGCCAGGGCGATCGGCTCGAAGCCCACCTGCAAGCGATTCAGCAACGGCATCAGCGTTTGCGTCCAATGCGCCGAGGCTTTCACCGCCTCAGCGGCGGTTGCATCGTCGTAGCGGACATCCCAGGTGTAGTAGCCCGCGCCGAATTGAAGGTCGAGGTTCGTGCCTAGATGAACCTGACGAACGCCGGGGAGTCCGCCGGTCGCGGACAGCGCCGCTTCCAGCGCATTCCGATCGGCGCGGTCGACCGTGGGACGCAGATGCAACTGGGCCGTTTCGCGCCAGCCTTGTGGTTCGGTCAGGAACGCAGTGAGGGATGCCGGTTCGGGCAGGGGCTCGCGAGCGAAGCCGTCGGGGCGCAGAAACTCGCGGTGCCGCCCGGTGCAGAAACGATCGACCTCGTTCCAGAAAGCGGCCACGGAAGGGTCTTGAACCGCCATGCCGCGCGCCGTCCAGAAGGCGCCGACATCGTCGAGTCGCCAGCGCATCCAGAAGACACAGGGTTCGTCCGCCAAAGTCAGCGGTGGCGACACGCCGCTGTCCAGCAAGATCAGGCCGCGTGCGCGTGCGCCGGGAAGGTAGCGCTGCTCCAGCAATGCGCGCAGCCTGGGCAGATCCGCCCCTGCAACCGCAATTCGATCTTGCACGATGATCATCCCGTCCCCTTTGCCGCAAAAAAAGCTTGCAAATTGCCAACGGCGAAAGAATAATATCAAAAAAATAACGATCGTTCGATATGTGAGGGGGCGCGATGGTAATGACAATCGACGACGATACGGCGCTGGTCGCGAGACTGCGCGCCCTGATCGGCGAAAAGGGGACGCCGCAGCAGGCTCGGGACCCCGTTAACCTGGCGACCATTCGCACCTGGTGCGACGCCATGGGCGAGCAGAATCCCGTCCATACCGATCCAGCGGCCGCCGCGCGCTCGCCGTGGGGCGAAATCGTTGCGCCGTCCGCCATGCTGGGCGTCTGGACGCTGGCCGGCAATGTGCCGCGCGTGCTGGATCCCGGTTGTCCCCGCAGCCGCGCCTTGAGCATGCTCGACGAAGCCGGCTATCCCTCGGTGATCGGCACCGACACGGAGGAGCGCTATCTGCGCTCGCTCCGGCTCGGAGAGCAGCTGACCGGCGTTCTTTCGCTGGTGGAGGTGTCGGAACAGAAGACCACCGGATTGGGCACCGGCTACTTTCTCACGACGCTCACGGAGTTCGCCAACCAGCAAGGCGAGCTTGTCGGCACGTGGAAGTTCCGCGTCTTCAAGTTCAAGCCGCGCGTGCCCACGGAAGAAGAGCTGGCGAAAAAGCAGGCCCAGAAAGAGCAGCTCGCCAAAATTCCCAAGCACATGCTGGTGCGGCCTCGGCCAGCCGTGATGAAGGAAACGGCCTTCTTCTGGGAAGGCTGCAAGGCCGGCGAGCTGCGCATCCAGCAGTGCGCCGCCTGTGCGCATCTGGCGCATCCGCCGGTGGTGCGCTGCCCCGCGTGCGGCGGCTACGATCTGCGCTACACGGTGGCCAGCGGCAAAGCGACGCTGCACAGCTACGTCGAGCCGGTTTACCCGCCGATGCCCTTCATGACCTATCCCTATGTCGTCGGCCTGGTCGACCTGGAAGAGGGCACGCGGCTGCTGACCAATATCGTCCATTGCCCGCCCGATCTGGTCAAGGTGGGCATGGCGCTGGAATTGGTCTTTCAGGAGACCGACCCCGACATGCGGCTGCCGATGTTCCGCCCGGCGCCACCTCCCAAAAACGCTGCGACGCTGGCCTACGAGGACATTCAGATCGGCCAGGCGCTGCCGCTGTGGCCGGTGGAGGTGACGACCCGCCTGATCGTCGCCGGCGCCCTGGCCACGCGCGACTTCGAGGACATCCACCACGAAGTCGCCGCCGCGCGCCGCGCGGGAATGAAGGATCTGTTCATGAACGTGCTGACCACCAACGGCCTGTGCTCACGCTATCTCGGCGACTGGGCCGGTCCGCAGGCGCGCGTTTCGGGGGTCAAGGT
>JAGVUA010000160.1 GCA_019136545.1 Betaproteobacteria bacterium | reverse complement strand
GAGGGCGTCGAGCTGCGGCTTGGAGGTGGCGTTGATGGTGCAGGTCAGGCTGATGTACTTGCCGCTGCTGGAGGCGCGCATCTCCATCGTCGCGCCGTCGAAATCGGGGGCGTGACGATGCACGACGTCGAGTACCGTCTGCGCCAGCGCGGTATTGGCCAAGCCCATGATCTTGAGCGGGAAGGCGCAGGGGAACTCGAGCAGGGTGTCCTGCGCCGGCGCGTTTTCAGGTGTTGCTGGCGTATCAGGCATCAGCTTTCCTCATCACCGCATCGCGGAACTCGGCATACCAAGCGTGCATCTGGCGCGTGACCGGGCCGGGCTTGCCGAGGTAGTCGCCTTTTCCTATCGGGCGTCCGTCGAGCTGCGTGATGCCCAGCACTTCCTTGGTCGATGAGGTCATCCACAGCTCGTCGGCGGTACGCACCTCCGTTTCGCTGACCGGTCGCACCTGATGTGCTGCGCCATGTCTGGCCGCCAGCTCAAGCACGATGTCGTAGGTGATGCCGGGCAGCATGCGGTGATCCTTGGGCGGCGTCAGGATGACGCCATCCCTGACGCAGAAGATGTTTGAAGCCGATCCCTCGGTCAGGAAGCCGTTGCGCAACATGATCGTCTCGGTGCAGCCCGCGTCGACAGCCAGCTGGCGCGTGAGCACATTGGCCAGCAGGGCCACCGTCTTGAGGTCGCAACGCCCCCAGCGGATGTCGTTGGCCGTGATCGCGGCAACGCCGCTTTCGCGCTGCGCCGCCGACGGTGCCACCAGCGGCGAGGTGAACAGGAAGACGGTCGGTGGCACGTCCCTGGGGAAAGGCTGGTCGCGCTTGCTGTCGGCACCGCGTGTGATCTGGATATAGACCGTCTGGTCGGCGAAGTCGGCGTCCGCAATGAGGCGCCGGATGATGGCGTGCCATTCCTCGCCACGGTATGGGTTGGCCAGCCGGATGCCGTCGAGCGAAGCTTGCAGACGGCGCAGATGCTCGTCGACGCGGAAGGGATGGCGCGAATAGACCGGGATCACCTCGTAAGCGCCGTCGCCGAACAGAAAGCCGCGGTCGAGCGGCGAAATGCGCGCTTCGGAAAGCGGCAGAAACTCACCGTTGAGATAGGCAGTCATGGCGGCACTCCCGCGAGGTCTACAACTGGCTTAGTTGAACCACAAACGCATGGTGTCGACGGCACGACCGATGGCACCGGCGGCCGGCACAGCGGTGATGGCGGCCACCGGATACTCGGCGAAGGGCTTGCCGTCCAGCGTCACCTTCAGCGTGCCGACGACCTGACCGGCTTCGATCGGGGCGATCAGCTTCGGTTGCGCGACGAGCTCGGACTTCAGGCGATCACCGTAGCCCTTGGGCACGGCGACGATGAGGTCGCGCGCGAAGCCGGCGTTGACCGTGTTCTCCTTGCCCTTCCAGACGCGCAGCGCGGAAACCGGCTGGTCCTTGCCGTACATTTGAACGGCGTCGTAGAACTGGAAGCCATAGTTGAGCAGCTTGAGCGATTCCTGTGCGCGAACGCCGTCGGAAGCGGCGCCGAGCAATACCGACACCAGGCGGCGCGGTCCGCGCTTGGCGGAGGAGATCAGGCAGTAGCCGGCCGCTTCGGTGTGCCCGGTCTTCATGCCGTCGACCGTCGGGTCCAGCCACAGCAGGCGGTTGCGATTCGGCTGCGTGATGTTGTTGTAGCGGAACTCCTTGATCTAGTAGTACTTGGCGTAGTCCTCGGGGAAATCGTGGACCAGGGCGCTGGCCAGGGTGGCGAGGTCGCGCGCCGTCGTGTAGTGCTGCGGGTCGGGCAGGCCGGCCGAGTTGCGGAAGCTAGTCGCCTTCATGCCCAGGCGCTGCGCTTCGCGGTTCATCATCTGCACGAAGTTCTCTTCGCTGCCGGCGATGGCTTCCGACAGTGCGACGCAGGCGTCGTTGCCCGACTGCACGATCATGCCCTTGATCAGGTCTTCGACCTTCACCTGCGTATTGACCTTGATGAACATGCGCGAGCCTTCTGATCGCCAGGCCTTCTCGGAGACCGGCACCATCTGGTCGATCTTGATCGTGCCCTGCTTGAGCGCGCCGAAGGTGATGTACGCCGTCATCAGCTTGGTCAGTGAGGCCGGATCGAGACGGTTGTCGGCGTTCTGCTCGACCAGGGTCTGGCCGGACTCCACTTCGGTGAGCAACCAGGCTTTGGCCGCGAGGGTCGGCGGGGTGGGCAACTGCTGGGCCATGGCCAGCACCGGAAGCATCAGCAGGGCGAGGAAAAGCGATCGAAACGTGCGCATGGGAAGCTCGTGTATCCGTTGGGGGAAAACGATTATAGCAAGCACGTTCACGGTGCCTCGGCCCCAAGCTTAGTGATTGTGTAACACCGTCGGCTGCCCTTTCAAAGAACGCGGCGCGACGATTGGATCGAGGCTGGCCGCCCGTGTCTCCGAGCTGCCAAACGGCAATGTCTCTGCTGGTCGTCATGCGCCAGCAGATCGACCGGGTCTGCTCCCGCCTTACGAGTCTCGGTTCGGTTGAACGACCGGCACTTCTCTCGATCGCTGTTTTGCGAAGTGATACCCTTCGGATAATCCCAATTTGACGGAAGAGCAGGGTATGCACATCAACACAGTGGCCGGCCGGATCGGCAAAAAGGCAGGTTATCTCACGCAGCGGCTGACGGTCGGTACTTTGCTGCTGGCGTCGCTAAGCACCGCGGCTCTAGCGGGTGAGCCAGCCTACTATCCCGTTCAGGAATTGCTGGTCACTGGTGAGACCGTTATCGGCGAGCCGATCAAATACCCCACCACCGGTGCGCCCAAGATCACCGTTGCCGTGGTGACGGTTGACCCCAATTCCCCGGCCGGCCTTCATCGCCACCCGGTACCGCTGGTTGCCTATATTCTGGAAGGCGAACTCACCGTCGACTACGGCGAAAAGGGAATCAAGACCTTCCGCCAAGGCGATGCCGTCGTCGAGGCCATGAATTTGCCGCATCGTGGCATGAATCTGAGCGGTGGCGTCGTCAAGCTTCTGGCCGTGTATATCGGCGCGGAAGGCTCGGCCAACGCCACGATGGAGAAGTAGCCGACATCCGGCCGAAGCCGGAGTTGGCTATCCCGAAGCGATCGAAGGGCCGGAGAGTTTGGCGTTCTGACTCGATGAACCGATAGCCACGCTGCGCGGCCCGCGTCTCGGGCTTTCCGAGGCGACAAACGTCCTGCTAGCTTGTTGATTGCGCAAGACCTGTCCGGGCCATGGGTTCATCTAGTTCGGCCTGTTCCAGCGTGGTCTTGAAGAAGAGGCGTACGCGTTCCTTCTGGTCGGCGTTGAGCGCGTCGTAAACGCTCAACCAGCGCTCGCGATTGGCCGCGCAAAGCTGCTGCTCTTCCGATTTCAGGTCTTGGAGACAGCGGGCCACGAATCGCATATCGGCACCGGGCTGGGCGAGCAGCATCAGTGTCTCGGCGCGCTGCTTCTTCAGGCAGGTGTGCACGTTGCCGATGTTGCCCCAGCCGGCCTTCTCGGCTTTGTTCCATAGCCGGTCCTGACTGGCGTCGAGTTGCAAGTCGTCGTGCAGGCGCGAGAGCCCGTTGAGGAGGACTGTCTCGCTAAGGCCCGCGGTGCGGCGCGTGGGTCTGGCTGCGGCTGTGCGCGGGCGCCCCAGCGCCGATGCGCTGGCCAACAATCCGAGCGACAGCACGGTGGTGGCCATCAGGGGGGTGAGGACGCCAGCGGCGATGGCAAGCGGAAGGAGCATGGCGGGATTCCTTGTCGAAAATGGTCGGCGCCGATGGTGGGTGCTATTCGAAACGCAGCGCGACGATCGGATCGAGGCTGGCCGCGCGCCGCGCCGGCATGTAGCCGAACAGGATGCCGATGGCGGCCGAGAAGGCCAGCGCCACGAGATTGATCGTCGGGTTGAACAGGAAGGGCATGCTCATCAGCGCCGAGAGACCGAGGCAGGCGACAAAGGCGAGGATGATGCCGAGCAGGCCGCCGATCGCCGACAACACCACGGCCTCGATCAGGAATTGCAGCAGCACCTCGTGTTCGAGCGCGCCGATCGCCAGCCGGATACCGATCTCGCGCGTGCGCTCGGTGACCGAGACCAGCATGATGTTCATGATGCCGATGCCACCGACCAGCAGGCTGACCGCGGCGACCGAGCCGAGTAGTCCGGTCAGGGTGCGGATGGTGCCGGACAGGGTTTCGGCGATCTGCTTGGTGTCCATCACGTTGAAGTTGTCTTCCATGCCTTCGGCGAGCTTGCGCCGTTCGCGCATCAGCTCGCGCACATGCGACACCACGCGGTCGGCGACGGCACCGTCGCGCATCGAGAGCATCAGCGTGCCGACGTCCTGGCTGCCGGTCAGCCGGCGCTGCGCGGTGACGATGGGCATCAGCACCACGTCGTCCTGATCGTTGCCCATGGCGCCCTGGCCCTTGGCCTTCAGTACGCCGATGATCTGGCAGGTGAAATTCTTCACGCGCAGGTCCTCGCCGAGCGCCGAAACGTTGGCAAAGAGCTGCTTCTTGACCGTGTCGCCGATGACGCACACTGCCTTGCCGGCGGCGAGTTCGTCGTCACCGAAGTCGCGCCCGTCGGCGATCGTCCAGTTGCCGGTCGCGAAGTAGGCGTTGGTCGTGCCATTCACCGACGACTGCCAGTTCTGGTTGCGGGCGACCAGGGTTACGCGGCTGCCGACGACGGGCGCGACCGCCTTCAACGAGGGAATCTGCGTCATCAGGGCATCGACGTCGGCCAGCTTGAAACGGCTGGCGCCGGCGCTGTCGCGTCCGGGCCCGAGCCGTTGGCCGGGGCTGAGGATGAGCAGATTGCTGCCCAGGCTGGATATCTGGTCGGAGACCATCTTCGTCGCGCCATTGCCCAGCGTGACCATGGTGACCACCGCCGCGACGCCGATGACGACACCGAGTACGGTGAGGAAGGAGCGCATCAGGTTGCGCCGGATGGCGCGCAGCGCGAGGAGCAGGGCGTTCAGGAGCATGAGAGGTCGTCCGCTTGGAGAGGGCGTCGCAAGGTCGTTTCAGGCCGCTGTGCGCCAGCACCCGCTTGGTCATTGGCTGCTGGCGGCATGGGGTCGAAGAATGGCGTATTCATTGGCTTGCAGCGCTGCATCATGATTCTCCGTTGCGCACGTCGCTGGCCACCAGGCCGTCGACGAAGTGCACGGTGCGGCTGGCGTAGTGCGCCATCTCGGGTTCGTGGGTGACCATCAAGATGGTGATGCCGTGATCGCGGTTGAGCGAGACGAGCAGCTCCATGATCTCGTGGCCGCGCTTGCTGTCGAGGTTGCCGGTCGGCTCGTCGGCGAGCAGTACGAGTGGCCGAGTGACGATGGCGCGCGCGATGGCGACGCGCTGCTGCTGGCCGCCCGAGAGTTCGGCCGGATACTTCATCGCCTGCTCGGGGATGCGCACGCGCTTCAAGAGCTGCATAGCGAGCTCCTCGGCCTCCTTTCTGGGCGTCTTCTTCAC
>JAGVUA010000150.1 GCA_019136545.1 Betaproteobacteria bacterium | reverse complement strand
GTCGGCGTGAACAGGGGTCGGCCGACGGCCTCGGCGGCGGGCGTGGGCGGGCGCCGCTGCATGGCGCCGGCGAAGGCCGACAGGTCGGGCGGCATGGCGGCGGGCGGCGCCCACTGGTGGCGGCGCAGGCCCTGGCGGTCGGGCAGCAGCCACAGCAGCAGCAAGGCCAGCAGCAGGCCGGCCATGCCGGCCAGCAGCAGGCGCGTCAGGCCGGGGCGGCTCATGAGCGCCTCCGCAGCACGCTGACCGACAGCGCGGCGCTGAGCGGCGGCACCTCGCCGGCGCGCCGGAGGGTGTTGACCTGCAGATTGAGGCTGGTCACGAGCATGGCGGGCTGGCTGCTTTCGATGGCGGCCAGGGCGTTGTGCAGGGCCTGCGGATCGGCCTCGATGCTGAGGGTAATGGGGATGCGGTCGAATTCGGGCAGGTCATCGCGCGCCGGCAGCACCTGGCTGCTGAGCACCTGGCAGCCGGCCTGGGTGAGCAGGTTGCGCAGTTGCTGCAGGGCGCCGTTGCCGACCTGGGAGGCGTCCTGTTCGGGCCCGTGGGTGTAGGCACCGACGAGCGCGGCCTGGCGCCGGGCGGCGGCGGCGAGCTGCTCCTGGCTCTGCAGCAGGCCGAGCAGGCGGGCATGGCGCGGCTCGAGCTGCTCCAGGCGCTCGCGCGCCTGGCGGTGCTTGTCATAGACGTAGGCGCCGCCGGCGAGCAGCAGCAGGCCCAGCAGCGCAGCGACGAGGGCGACGAGGAGCAGCCCGGGTCGCTGGAGGGACCGGGCGCTCATGATGGTCTGGGCTCCTCGGGCGCGAGGGCGCCGAACTGGCGCGCATCGAGCTCGAAGCCGATGGAGAAACTCTCCTGGCCGCTGCCGGGCTGGCGGGTGGCGGGGGCGGTGGCCTTGACGTCGTGCACGCCGGGGATGCCCTCGAGGGTGCGCATCAGGTCGGCGGCGTTGTCGGCCTGGCCGGTGATGACGACGCGCAGGCCGTTGAGGACCAGCGAGGTGAGCCAGGCGTGGTCGGGGATGGAGGCGCTGAGCACTTCGATGACGCGCGAGGGCGAGGCCTGGGCGCCGGCGAACTGGCGCACGGTGGCGAGTCGCTCGGCCTGGGCGCCGAGCTGCTCGCGCTGCGCCAGCACCGGCGCGGCGCGGGCGTTGAGGCTTTCATAGGCGCTGCCGGCGGCCAGGGCGCGCGCGCGCAGCTGCAGCGTGGGGCTCAGCGCCAGCGCCAGCAGCAGGACGGCGGCCAGGGCCAGCAGGCCGGTGTGCAGCGCGCGGGCACGGGCGGCGGCACGCTCGCGCAGGGCTTCGCCGTGGCCGCGCAGCACGATCGGCTCGGCCAGGCCATCGACGGCCCAGATCTCGGGTGCCGGCCCGGCGGCGCCGGCGGTTTCGGCGGCCAGCCAGGGCTCGATCTGCTGGCGCGAGGTGAGCACGGCCTCGACCTGGGTGGTGGCGCCCTCGCCTGGGCGGACGCGGTAGGCCCACTGCAGCTGGTCGGTGGCGAACGGGCTGGCGGAGACGATGTCGAGCTCGACGGCCGCGGCCAGTTCGTCGGGCGGCAGCGCCGGCAGCACGGTGGCGCGGCGCAGGTAGCGCTCGGCCGGCAGCTCGATGGCAGCGAACGGCGCCGCCGGCAGCGGCCCGGCGGCAGCCGCCGGGGCCGGGCTGGCGCTGCTGCCGCGCACGAGCCAGAGCTGGCGGCGGCCGTCGGCGCGGCGCAGCAGCACGTGCTGGACCGGGTTGAGCCAGGCCAGCGCGCGCGAGTGCAGCAGCGCATCGACGCCCTGGCGCCAGTGCAGCCGCAGGCGCCGGAACTCGACGTCGAGCGGGCGGCCTGCGGTGGAGGGGTTGGAGGACGACATGAACGAGGAGAGCAAGCTGCGGACCGTCAGGGCGCGATGATGCCGCGTTCCGCATGCAGGGTGCGCCAGGGAATGCCGGCCACGCCCTGCCGCATCAGGACGGTGCGGACAAAGGTCGCTATTTTGCCTGTATCGAGCGGGACCTCGGCCTGGATGCGGAAACGGTCGGCCGAGCCGCCGCCGGCGAGGCGCGGATCGAGGGTGCTGAGGTCGATGCCCGGCTGGCCGCTGTCGCGGGCGGCGGCGATCTGCGCCGCCCGCCCGGCGTCGCCGTCGGCCAGCACGGCGAGCACGTCGGGCAGGGCCGCCAGCGGTGCGACGGTGTCGCCGCCCCTGGCATCGGCGCTGACCAGGAGGCGCAGGCGCTGGTACAGCGGGTAGTCGACGCCGGGCACCAGCAGCAGGTCCTCGACGGCTTCGAAGCGCCAGGGCTCGCCACCGCCGGGTCGGCCGCCACGCCACTCGACCAGTCGCTGCGCCAGCTCGTCGGCGGCGCCAGGCGGCAAGCCGCCAGCCACCCGCAGCAGCTGCGACAGCAGCGGAGGCGGGGCGGCGTTGAGGTCGATCAGGCCGGACAAGGGCTGGACGGTGACGGCGATGCTGTGGCCGGCGAAGTCGATGCTGCTGCGCAGCAGCTGCTCGGGCAGCTGCTGCGAGAGCTGCAGCTGCTGCAGGGCGAGCTGGATGGCGCCGTCGGCCAACGCCTGGGCCACCACGGCATCGCGTTCGCCGCTCACCAGCCGGGCCTGCTGGCGCACTGTGTAGCCCAGGCTGGCCACCAGCACACCGAAGGCGGCCAGCACCCACAGCACGGCAATCAGCGCCATGCCGCGCGGGCGACGGCGCGCCGGACGGCGCACCAATGCCGGGATACGCTCGCTCATCGGCCGCCCGCCATCACGAAGCCGCTGGCAGTCGGGTCGGACGCCGGCAGCGCCGCCAGGCGCACCACCAGCACCGGCCAGGCGGTGGCAGCAGTGGCCAGCTGCAGTTCGATCGCACCGGGCAGGTTCCATTCGGCGTTGCCCGTCCTGGCTGGCCACGCATCGTTCCACTGGCCGCTGCGGTCGTCCAGGTAGCGCAGGCCCAGGCCGTCGGCCTGCGGCACGACCACCTGGGCCTGCGCCTGCGACCAGTCGGGGAAGGACTGCAGGTCGGACCAGGGCAGGTAGCGCAGCACCAGCGCGCTGGCGCCGCCGGCGGGTTCGATGGCCAGGCGCAGGAAGTGGCGGCCGCCGATGCCGTAGCCGCCCGGCAGCACGCCGACCCAGGCCAGCTCGGTCGGGCCGGCGGCAAACAGCGGCTGGGTGCCGGCGCCGGCGCCCCCGACGGCGGCCGGCCGGACCGAGGCACGGCGCAGCACATCGCGCAGGAAATACTGCGCCACGCGCAATTCGTCGGCCTGCTGGAGCCGCTGATCGACCCGGGTTTCGGTCTGGCCGGCGGAGCGCAGAGCGCCGGTCAGCAGCAGCATCAGCACCGCCAGCAGGCTGAGCGCGATCAGGACCTCGACCAGCGTGAAGCCGGCCTGCGAGCGGCGCTGCGGCGACGACGTCATGGGAGGCGGCCTCCGGGCTCGGGCTTGCGCTCCGGCCGCAGGGTGAGCAATTCCAGCGCACGCTCGCGCGCGCCCTCGACCCAGTGCACCGTCAGGCGCAACTCGTGCAAGCGCACCGCCTGCGGATTGGCGTTGGCGGGCGTGGCGATCGGCTGCGACTGGGCCTGCCAGCCATAGCCGGCCGATTCGCCGGCGGCGCTGACGCCGCCGGGCGGCAGGCTGTCGTAGGCGTCGAGCAGCGACTGGCTGAGCAGCGTGGCGCCCTCGTAGCGAGTGAGCGCGCCGGTCTGGCTGGCAGAGCCGCCGAGTGCGCGATACAGCACGCCCAGCGACAGCGCCATGATGCTGAAGGCGACCAGCACCTCGAGCAGCGAGAATCCGCGTGCGCGTGGCTTCATCGCTTGACCGGCTCCTGCTCGACGCGGCCAGAGAACCAGTCGACGCGCAGGCGCACGCCGCTGCCCGAAGGCCGCAGCACGTCGACGCTGCCGCCGCTGGCGCCACCGCGCGGCAGGAAGCGGATGCCCATCCGGCCGTCGGCCGAGGTCTCCTGGTCGGCCATCACGGCACGTATCTCCAGCCCCTCGGGCATGCGGTGCGGCGGCTGGCCCTCGACCCCGTAGCTGCGCTGGCTCAGGTCGACGACGAAGCGCGCATCGGCGCCCGAGCTTTGCGCCAGGTGACGGGCCGAGCGCATGTCGGTGCTGATGTTGCGCACGGTCTCGCGGTAGCGCGCGGCCATCTGCAGGCGCTCGAAGGCGATCGGCGTCAGGCCCAGCAGCAAGGCCAGCACGGCGAACACCACCAGCAACTCCACCAGGGTGAAGCCGCGGGCGGGGCGCAGCGGCAAGGCAGACATCGGGGATTCACGGCGCGCGCAAGCGGCCGCGGCGTTCACTGGCGGTTGCGCTGGTCGGCGTTCTCGCCGTCGCCACCGGGCGCGTTGTCACCGCCGAGCGAGAGGATCTCGATGCCGCCGTTGGGACCGGGGTTGGCATAGCGATAGGGGTTGCCCCAGGGATCGTTGGGCAGGCCGCCCTTGAGGTAGGGACCGTTCCAGCCGCTGACCGAGCCGGGCTGGGTGACCAGCGCCTGCAGGCCCTCGGCGGTGCTGGGGTAGCGGCCGGTGTCGAGGCGGAAGATCTCCAGCGCCTTGTCGATCTCGGAGATCTGAGTGGCAGCGGTCTTGGACTTGGCGCTGCCGAACTGCTTCATCACGTTGGGCCCGACCAGGCCGATCAGCAGCGCCAGGATGGCCATCACGACCAGCAGTTCGATCAGGGTGAAGCCCCGTGCGCGGCGGCGCTGCGCACGCTGCGGGAGCAGATGGGATAGTCGGATGGCGGACAGGATCATGGTTGGAATCTTCTAGACGGCGAGTTCGTTGACGGACAGGATACCCATCAGGATGGAGACGATGATGGCAGCCACCAGCACCCCCAGCACCAGGATGAGAATGGGTTCGAGCAGGGTCAGGGCACGCTTGATGCCGGTTTCGACGTCGCGGCTCAGCAGGTTGGCCAACTCGAGCATCATGGGACCGATGCGGCCGGTTTCCTCCCCCACTCGGATCAGGTTGATGGCCAAAGGTTCAAAGCTGCGGGTGGCGGTCATGGCCGCGACCATGCGGCCGCCACCCTTGACCATGGGCGCCATTTTCGCCAACCGGTCGCGCAGGTTGGCGTTGCCGACGGTGTCGGTGGCGATCTGCAGCGCGGTGAGCAGCGGCACGCCGTTGCCCAGCAGGGTGCCGAGCGAGCGCGAGAACAGGGTCAGGTCGTACTTGTAGAGCAAGGTGCCGATGATCGGCATGCGCAGCGCCAGGTTCTGCCACCACTGGCGCCCCGCCGCGGTGCGCAGCCAGCGCCGGGCCAGCAGCAGCAGCAGCGCGAAGCCGATGGCGATGCCCCAGCCGTACTGCCGGAACGCGTCGCCCAGCCCCATGACGATGCGCGTGGGCAGCGGCAGGCCGTCGCCCAGGTCGGAGAACAGGGTCTTGAACTGCGGCACCACGAAGCCGAGCATGACCACCAGCGACAGCACCGCCACGGCCAGCAGGATGGTTGGGTAGATGGTGGCCGAGACCACGCTTTCGCGCAACGCGCGCAGCCGCTCCAGGTGCTCGACCAGGCGCTCGAGCACCAGCGACATCTGGCCGCTGACCTCGCCCGAGCGCACCATGTTGATGTAGAAGTCGCCGAACAGCTCGCGATGGCCGGACAGCGCGCGGCTGAAGGGCGCGCCGCCCTTGACGTCTTCCAGAATGCCTTCCAGCAGCGTCCTGACGCTGGGCTTGTGGGCCATCTCGATCAGCACGCGCAGGGCATTGTCGAGCGCCAGGCCGGCGCGCAGCATGATCGACAGTTCGCTGGTGAAAGCCAGCACGTCGGCGCGGTTGACCGGTCCGCGGTCGACGCGGCGCCGCGCCCTGCCGGGCGCGCCCGCCGCGCCGGCCTGCTCCGCCGCCGCCGTCGATTCGACGCGGATCGGGGTCAGGCCACGTTCGCGCAGCTGGCGCAGCACGGCATCGGCGGCGGCGGCTTCGGTCCGGCCCTCGACCAGATGCCCATCGGCCTGGGCGGCGCGCCAGGCGAATTCAGGCATCGCTCTGGTCCTGCGTCACGCGCAGCAGCTCGTCGAGGCTGGTGACGCCGGCCGCCACCTTGCGCAGCCCGTCCTCGTACAGCGTGTGCATGCCGGCCTTGATCGCCAGCTGCTGCAGCGCGCTGGCGTCGTGACCCTGCAGGATGGCGCTGCGCAGGGCCTCATCGACCACCAGCAGCTCGTGGATGCCGGTGCGGCCCTGGTAGCCGGTACCGCGGCAGTGCTGGCAGCCGCGCGCCTCGTGGATCGGCTTGCCGGGCGCGACGAAGCGGCCCAGGCCCGAGCTCTGCAGCAGTTCGGGGGTCGGCTGGACCGGCGCCTTGCAGTGCTGGCACAGGCGCCGCACCAGGCGCTGCGACAGCACGCCGTTGACGGTGGAGGTGATCAGGTAGCCCTCCACCCCCATGTCCTGCATGCGCACCACGGCGCTGGCGGCGGTGTTGGTGTGCAGGGTGGACAGCACCAGGTGGCCGGTCAGCGACGATTGCACCGCGATCTGCGCCGTCTCGCCGTCGCGCATCTCGCCGATCATGATGATGTCGGGGTCCTGGCGCAGGATCGAGCGCAGCGCGTTGGCGAAGGTCAGGTTGATCTGGGTGTGGACCTGGATCTGGTTGATGCCCTCGAGCTGGTACTCGACCGGATCCTCGACGGTGATGATCTTCTGCGTGCTCGAGTCGAGCTTGGCCAGCGCGGCGTACAGCGTGGTGGTCTTGCCGGAGCCGGTGGGGCCGGTGACCAGCAGGATGCCGTGCGGGCGGGCGATGAGCTGGTTGAAGCGCGCCAGGGTGTCCTGTTCGAAGCCCATGTCCTCCAGGCTGAAGCGCACGCTGGCGCGGTCGAGCACGCGCATGACCACGCTCTCGCCGTGCACGGTGGGCACGGTGGAGACGCGCAGGTCGAGCTCGCGGCCCTTGACCCGGGTCTTGATGCGACCGTCCTGCGGCAGCCGGCGCTCGGCAATGTCCAGGTGCGCCAGCAGCTTGACGCGCGAGGATACGGCGGCGCCCAGGCGCGTGGGGACTACCTCCTCCGGGTGCAACACGCCATCGACGCGGTAGCGCACGTGCAGGCCGTCGTCGAAGGGTTCCAGGTGGATGTCGGAGGCGCGCATCTCGATCACGCGGCCGATCAGCGAATTGACCAGGCGGATGACCGGCGCCTCGCTGGCCAGGTCGCGCAGGTGCTCGACGAAATCGCCCGCCTCGCCCTCGATGTCGATACCCTCGCCGCCCTGCTCGATCTCCGGCTGCTCGTCGAGCAGGCGCGTCAGGGCTTTGTCGATGTCGCTGGGCACGCCGACGCCGGGTCGCACGGCAAGCCCGGTGGTCAGGCCCAGTGCCTTGAGCACGAAGGCGTCCTGCGGCGCCGCCATCACCACGTCCAGACGCCCGTCCTCTGCCCCCAGGGGGAGCACGTGATGGGCTTTCAGGAACTCGGGCAGCAGGCCTTCGGGCTCGGGCAGGAGGTCGGGGAAGGCCTCGGCAGCGACGAACGGCAGGCCCAGGTGCTCTGCCAGCGCGCGCGCTGCATCGGTCTCGGACACCAGGCCGAGACTGACCAGCACGCGATCGAGCGAGCCGCCGATCTCGCGCTGCGCCGCCATGGCACGCTCGAGGTCGCGCGAGCCGAGCTTGCCGGCGCGAACCAGGATGTCACCGAAGTGCTGCCAGGGATCCGCGCCGTCGGATGGGTGGTCCGGCGTGGGTTCCGTCAACGGCGAAGCGTCAGACATGAGGCGATGGGATTGCAGGGAGAAGCCATGGATCAGGGCCGGCGACAGATTGCCATGCCGGCGCGAGGCGAGTAGGCAATGCTAGCATCCTCGCCCCTTTCACCAGTGGCAGCCCGGCAGGCCGGTCAGCCTTGGGGCGTGGACTGCAGCGCCGGCCCCGCGGACTGCGGGGAATTCAGCCGAACGGGCCGGCCTGTACGCGTCGGGTGAAGCGTTCGCGCAGGTCGGACAAGGGCTTCTCGAAGGAGTGGAACACCAGCGCCGAAACGGCGAACACCGTGAGCACCCAGAGCGCCACGATGACCCAGGACCAGGCGGCGAAGTCCAGCCCGGCCTGCCTCATGCCCCAGTTGAAGACCCAGACCAGCGGAAAGTGGCTCAGGTAAACCGAGTAGGAATAGTCGCCGACCCTGGCCGCCAGCCAGAGGGCCCAGCGCGCCCTGACCTGCAGGCTGGTCAGCCACGGCAGCAGCAGCACCACGCCGATGGCGGGCATGGCGATGAGCAGCGTGTCGTTCAGCCAGCCACCGGCCAGCCAGCGCCAGTCGTGCAGCATGAAGGAGAACATGGCGACCACCGCACCCAGGGTGAGCAGGGCTCCCAGCACAGCCTTGGTACCGGCGCGCCGCGCCCACCATTGAGGCTGCCACTTGCTGAGGATTGCCGCCAACACGCCCCACCCGGTCGCATCGAGGTGCATAACGGTGACGCGCCGGATGTGTGCGTCCCATTCGAAGAACCCCGCCGCAGGGGCCACCGTGAAGCGCAAGACCGTCGGCACGGCGATCAGCAGCAAGGCGACGATGAAGAACGCGCGCTGCCCCCAGGAGCCGATGAGCAGCCCGGCGATGCCCAGCAGCAGCGGCATGACGAAGTAAAACCACTCGTCGAGCGCCAGCGACCAGGCCTCGGCGAAGAACAGCGGCTGATCTTCGGCCCAGGCCAGGTTCTGCGAGAACACCACGAACTTGAAGCTGAAACGCCCCTCCGCGATGCCCCAGGCGACCAGCAGCACGTTGACCAGCAGGAACAGGTAGTAGTTCGGCAGAGTGCGAAACCATCGCCGCAGCCAGAAGTCCCTGGCACGCCCCCACCAGGTGCTGCGGGTTTCGAAGCTGCGAATCATCATCGAGCCGATCAGGAAACCGCTCAGGATGAACAGCCACTCGATGGAGAAGACGGCAGAGGCACTCCAGGCGGTTTTCCAGCCCTCCCATCGCGCGGCCCCATTGGCCAGGAAAAACCCGATGAAGGCATGGTTGATCAGCACGATGCTGATGGCCACGGAGCGCAGCAAATCCAGTCCGAAATTGCGCTTGAGGGCAGGTTTGTTCTTCGCCACGGCGCCAGTGTCAGGGTCGGTGAAGCGCGCGATAGTCTCTGTAGGCACTGGAGCGCCACAGGCGCGCCAGGCTTCGCAGATGCCAGCCCAGATGCGACAGCAGGCGGTGGCTGGCGCGCTCGGCACGGTGCTCGACCACGGCGGCATCCGCCCGCAGCAGCTGCCAGCCCCGCAGCTGCAGCCGCAAGCACAGATCCACGTCCTCGCAATACATGTGGTAGCGCTCGTCGAACCCCTGCACCTCGGCGTAGGCCTGCCTTCTGAGCAGCAGGAACGCGGCATTGACCCAGTCCGGCCGGGCGCCGTCGGCGACCTCGTGCCGACGTCCGCCGACATGGCGACGCAGGAGCCGGCGCAGCGTCGGGAGCAGCCGCTCGCTGTCCTGCTGCCGGCCATGGCGGTCGATCTGGCGCGGGTACACGCAGCCCGCTGCGGGTCGGGAGCGGAACACCTCGACCATCGGGATGAAGGGATTGCCCAGCAACCGGATGTCCGGATTGATGACGGCAAACGCGTCGCTGCCCCCGAGCACACGGTCCCGGGCAAAGGCGCGGTTGTGGTTGGTGCCGAAACCGACCGGCACATCGTTGACCACCAGCTCGAGCGCGAACGGCCAGTCGCGCGCCCGCACTGCCGAGGCCAGCGCGGGCGCGGGCAGGTTGAGCGTCAGGATGACACGGCGCGGGCGCAAGCCGCCGAGCGCCGCCATCTGCGCCAGCAGCGCCGCCACTTCGTCAGCGTGACCGTGACTCACGAGCGAGGCAGTGATCTGCACACTTGTTCCGGGAAACAGGAGGCCAGGATCAGGCCAGCAGCTCGGCCTGTGCCAGGCAAGAACCCAGGCGGTCCTTTTCGGACAGCAGTGGCGACTCGATGCCGTGGGCGACCAGCGGCCAGTCGATGCCGATGGCGGGATCGTTCCAGACGATGCAGCGCTCATGCTCGAGCGCGTAGTATTCGGTGGTCTTGTAGAGGACGTCTGCGGTATCGCTCAGGACCAAGAAACCGTGGGCCATGCCAGCCGGCACCCAGAGTTGCCGGTGGTTGTCGGTGCTCAGCTCGACGCCAACCCAGCGACCGAAGGTGGAGGAGCCCCGGCGGATGTCCACCGCGACATCGAAGACCGCGCCGTTGACGACCCGCACCAACTTGCCCTGCGGCTGCTTCAACTGGTAATGCAGGCCGCGCAGCACGCCTTTGCGGCTGCGGCTGTGGTTGTCCTGGACGAAATCGATGTCGCTGCCGGTCGCGGCGGCAAATCCCCGGCGGTTGTAGCTTTCCATGAAGAAACCGCGGTCGTCGCCGAATACGCGCGGCTCGAGGATCAGCACTCCGGCGATGGCGGTGGGCGTCACATGCATGATGGCTCGAGTCTATAGTGCTTGCATGCCGCAATCGCGGCACCGTTGCGCGCTGCTCAATTCTGGTTCGGCGTGAACTCGGCGATCCAGCGCGCCACCGTTTCCGGCAGGTAGCCGCGGTGGAAATGCCGGCGCCACGGATAGGCGCTGGCGCCGGAGCCATCCCGGAGCTTGATGTCGTGCGTGCTGCCGACGATGCGGGTCGGCACGCCGACCACCACCGTGTCGGCCGGCACCTGGCGCGCCACCGAGCTGTGGGCACCGACCAGCGCCCCCTGCCCGATCGTGATGCCCGGCAGGACGACGGACATGGTCGCGATGGCGACGTAGTCCTCGACCACTACGCCCATGCGCACTTCGCTGGGGGGATGCGGATCGTTGGTGAGGACCACGTAGGGAAAGATCCAGACGTAGTTGCCGATGACCGAGCCTTGGCCGATGTGCACGTTGCTGTGCAGCCGCACGTAGTCGCCGAACTGGCAATGGCCCTGGATGTCGCTCAGCGTGCCGATCTGCAACCCCGGTCCGGCCTGCGTCCGCTCGCGCACGCTGACCCGGTGGCCGGTGACCAGGTGGTCGCCGAAGCTCGAGCCCTCGTAGAACACGCTGTGCGAGCGGATCAGCGACTGCCGGCCGATGCGCAGCGTGCCGCCCTGCTCGGGATCATGGGCCGGATGCCCGAGTTCGCAGTGCGATCCGACGATGACGCCCTCGGCCAGTTGCACGCGGTCGTGCACCACGGTGAACGGCCCGATCACCACGTCGGCGCCGAGGCGCGCGCGCGGGTGGACGATGGCGGTGGGATGGATCGCGGGCGCCCCCCCATCGCGCTCGTTGCGCTGGCGGGCGCAATCGGCCACCCAGGGGCTGGGATCAGCCAGCAGCCTGGCCAGAACCGGCGCCGGCGTGGACCGGTGCAGCGCCACCGCGGCGCGCACCACCTCGTCCTCGGCCTGCGCCAGCCGCGCAAGGGCTTCGGGTGGCGTGGCCGGATCGCGCGCCTGCCGCAGCTGGTCGGCCTGCGCGCCATCCGATCCTGACGCTGTGGCTGTGGTGTGTGTCGCCATGTGGGTCTCCTGCTTTCGATCACGAACATTCAATCCGCCGCCGACAGGCGGCAGGCGGCCCGCAGGGCATGCAGCTGCACGCCGCTGACGCCATCGACCGGGTCGATGCGCAGCACCGGCTCGAACCCTTGGGTGCGCTCGAACAAGAAATGCCGCTCCACGGCCTGGTCGGTCGTCGTCACATGCTTGAGCTGCGAGTCGATCTCGGTAAACCCGGCACTGCCCCGGGGCTGGACGAACACCTGCACCCCGGATGCCGCGGATGGGCGCAGCCGAACCTGCACTTCCAGGATCAGGCAGCGCTCGAACGCCTGGCGGTCACTGCTGGTGAACACCACCTGCGGATCCACGCCCGCCGCATACTCGGGGCCACCGGCGACCGGTTCCAGCTGGTGCCAATCGAGCTGGCCACGGACCGGCGCCTGCGGCCAGTCGAGCAGCCATTGGCGGGGTGGCTCGTGCTCGACGATCGGCAGGTAGCGCACGAAGGACGCCCCGAGCTGGCGCGCATGGCGGTAGGCGGGCGTCCAGTCGGCCATCGTCGAGGACCCCGGGCACTGGATCGGCGCCCCGGTTCCGAGCTGGCGGCTGAAGCAGCGGATATCGGCGGCGCGCGCCTGGCCGGTGTCGCGGTAATAGCTGGTCACGTCGAACAGCTCGCGCGTGAAGCCCAACAGCAGGCCGGCGACGGCGACGCCGAGCAGCCAGGGGCCGCGGCTGCCCGGCGCCGACCGGGACGGGCGGGAAAACCGGTGCCAGAGCCAGGGCAGGCCCGCCACCAGCCACGGCAGCAGCAAGGTCACCCAGAAGAAATGGAAACGCTGATAGGCATGCAGGAAAACGGCCACCATGCCCTGGACCTCGGGATCGCGGTAGCCGGCGCGGCCCAGCGACACCAGCGACAGGTAGGTGGTGACGATCAGGAACAGCGGCAGGTACACCGCCGTCATCCGCTCGGTGGCCAGGTCGCGACGCCGCCAGCAGCCGAACGCGAGCACCACGGCGATTGCCAGCAGCAGGGTGCCGAGCGCGAATGCGAAGGCCATTTCGACGCCGACCGCCTCGTAGCCACGACCGAAGCTGCGCCCCACCTTGCCGATCAGGTAGATCCAGAAATCAGATTCATGCGGCCAAGCCAGGGGAATGCGGCGCGAACCATCGGTGTCCGGCGCCACCCGGGTCGCGTAGAACTGCAATGCAGCCGTCAGCAGGCCGCCCATCAGCAGGCCGGTACCGCCCTGCCGCAGCCGCGGGCGCAATGGCGGATCCAGCGAAGCTCGCGCTGCCATCAGCAGCAGGCCGACGCCGGCAGCCAGGCCTGCAAACGCTCCCGAGATGTACGAGAGCCCGGCCAGCAGGGCGAGCACGAAGCTCAGCGTGCCGGCGATCAGCCCGCGCCAGCGGCCCAGCAGGATGATGTGCAGGGCGGTGAGCAGGAACACCAGCGGCAGCGCCTGGTGATAGGCCAGGTTCTGCGCGCCCCAGTAGGTGTGCGTCTGCAGCATCGGCAGGGTGAACGCGAACGCCACGCTGCGCACCGACGGGTCGCTCACCGCCCAGCTCAGCAGCCGCCATTGAAGCCACAGCAAGGAGCCCAGCACCACGAGCATGGAAAGCAGCTGATAGGCGATGGTATTGCCGTCGAGCCAGCGCTGGGCCAGCGCATCGAGCGCCAGCCCGAGCGGCGCCATGGTGTTGTTCTCGGCCCGGAACAGCCGGCGCCACTCCAGCGATTCGATGTTGCCGCGCGCGTACGCGGTCCAGTCGTCGTAGAAGGGCAGATCGGTGCCGAAGCGCAGCCAGGCCAGCGCGTTGGCTGCCAGCATCAGCACGGGCAGCGCCAGGACCAGGCGTTGCCAGCTCGCGTGTCCCGGCGGCCGGCTCAAGGCTTGCCCCTTTGGCGACCGGACATGAAGATCCAGCGCTGCGCGAGAAACATCAGCGGGACGCAGATCGCGATCGCCACCAGCGCCGCCAGTGCCGGTGGCCCGTGCAGGAGCGACACCCAGGCTTCCACGATCGCCAGGCCCAGGCCCAGCTGGATCAGGTGGCTGGCCGTCACGTAGATGCCCGACAGCCGCCGCCCCGGCGCCTTGAACACGGCGAAGCGCAACAGCACGAAGGATCCGGCAATGCCGGCCAGGAAAGACACCACATAGGAAACCCGGTAACCGGCGGCCGGCAGCAAGGCGAGATAGAGCAGATAGCTCAGCAAGGTGTTGAGCGCCCCGGCGATCAGGTAGCGCGGCAGAACCGACTGCGGGCTCACGCCGAGGGCTCCCTGGCCGGCTGATGGGCGCTCCGCACGTGACGCATGAACTCCTCGTAGTCGCGGATGTAGTCCTGCGGATCGTAGGGATCGGAGGCCAGCACCATCAGCACTGCGTCCTCGGAATAGCCGTACTGAATGCCCCAGGTCATGGGCGGCAGGTAGAGACCAAGGTGCGGGCGGTCGAGCCAGAACTCCTCGCGCTGCGCGCCGTCGTCGGCCACCACGCGCAGCTGGCCCTTCACCGCCAACAGGAACTGCCCGCACTGGCGGTGCGCGTGCTCGCCGCGGATCTGCTGGTTGGGCACGGCGTAGACCCAGAAGCAGCGCTGCGGCACGAAGGGCAGGCCCTGCCCGACTTCGGTGGCGCACAGGAAGCCGCGCATGTCCTGCACCTCGCGCAGCGTGTGCAGTTGTACGCCGCGCACGCGGCTGGCCTGCACGCCCGGCTCAAGCGCAGCCGCGGCACGCTGCTGCGGCAGGGGCGCAGGGGCATCGACGTAGCCGACGATGACCGCCGGGTGGCCCTGCACCACCGCATTGGGCGGCACGTCGCGCGTGACCACCGCGCCGGGCTCGACCCGGGCCCGTGCGCCGACACGCACGCCGGCGCCCACCAGCGCGCCCTCGCCCACCTGCACGCCCGCCTCGATGACCGCGCCCGCAGCCACGCAGGCCAGCGCGCCGACCCGCACGTCGCTGCCCAGCAGCTGGCCCTGCACCACCGCCGAGGGATGGATCCGCACCTCAGCCATCACCCCGCGCTCCCCGATCGGCGAAACGCTGCACCGACAGCATCAGCGCCTGCGGGCGCTGCTTGGTGTTCTCGTAGGCGCGCCAGGCGTAGGAGCCGACGATCCCCAGGCTGAGCAGGTTGAGCGCACCGAAGAACAGGATCGCCACCATGGTCATGGCGTAGCCGGGCACGGCAATCCAGCCCATCAGCCGGCCCAGCACGGCCAGCAGGCCGACCACGCTGGCCGCCAGCACGCCGACGCTGCCGGCCAGCAGCAGGGCGCGGATCGGCAGGTCGGTGAAGGCGAACACGCTGTCGGCCAGGTAGGACAGCTTCTTGCGCCAGGTCCAGGCCGATTCGCCGTGCTGGCGTGCGCGCCGCGCGTAGGGCAGCTCGGCACGCCGGAAGCCGAGCCAGAAGATCTGGGCGATCAGCGAGCTGCGGCGCTCCTCCAGCGCCAGCAGCGCATCGCGGAAGGCCTGGTTGCAGGCGAACACGTCGACCCCGCCGGGCGGCATCTCGGGCACCACCCAGCGCCGGTAGGCGGCCCAGAACAGGTTGGCCTGCCAGCGCTGCAGCGCCGGGTCCTCGCGCGCCGTGCGCACGCCGACCACGACGTCGACCGGGTGCGACTGCAGCATCTCGAACATCTGCGCGGCCAGTTCGGGGGGCTCCTGCAGATCTGCCGCCATGACGGCAAAGAAGCGCCCGGTGGCCTGCGCCAGCCCGGTGCGCACGGCGGCAAACGAGCCGAAGTTGCGCGACAGCAGCACCAGCGTGGCGGCAAACGGCTGCACCGGCAGTCGCTCGCGCAGGACCTCGAAACAGCGATCGGGGCTGCCATCGACCACGAACACCACTTCCAGCCGGTCATCGAGCTGCCGGTTCAGGCCGTGCAGCGCAGCCAGCAGGTCGGGCAGCGAGGCCTCGTTGCGGTAGACCGGGATGACGAGGCTGAGGTCCCTCATGCACCGCCCTCGTGGAAGCCGCGCACGGCGTCGATCACGCGTTGGACCTGTTCATCTCGCAGGCCGGGAAAGCAGGGCAGCGTCAGCACCTCGGCGCAGGCGGCCTCGCTCGCCGGCAAGGCGGGTGGCTCAGCTTCAGCGACCAGCAGCGGCTGCAGGTGATCGGCGATCGGGTAGTGGATGTCGGTGGCCACGCCGGCGGCCGCGAGGTGTGCCCGCAGGGCGGCGCGGCGCGCCGTGCGCACGACATAGAGGTGCATGACGTGGTCTTCGCCGGTCGAAGCCGGCAGGCGCAGCGGCAGATCGGCGAAGGCCCGCTGGTAGCGCACGGCAATGGCCCGGCGCTCGGCATTGGCGGCATCGAGACGCGGCAGCTTGGCGCCCAGCACCGCCGCCTGCAGCTCGTCAAGCCGGCTGTTGCAGCCGTCCGGCAGCACCACCTCGTACTTGGCACGCCAGCCGTACTGGCGCAGGCTGCGCAGGCGCTCGGCCAGCGCCGCATCGTCGGTCACCAGGGCGCCGCCATCGCCCAGGGCGCCGAGATTCTTGGTCGGGTAGAAGCTGAAGCAGCCGATCTCACCCCAGGCGCCGGCGCAGCGGCCATCGCGCCGGGCACCGTGCGCCTGCGCGCAATCCTCGATCAACGCCACGCCCGCCTGCTGGCACAGCGCCGCGATGGCCGCCATGTCGGCCAGCTGGCCATACAAATGGGTGACGATGACCGCGCCCACCGCCTGCGTGGCCAGCACCTGCCGCAGCGCGGCGGGCGACAGCGTCAGCGTGGCCTCGTCCACGTCCACGTACAGCGGCGTGGCACCGACCGCCCGGACCGCCGTCGAACCGTAGAAGCCGGCATTGGCCACCGTCACCACGCGCTGGCCGGGCCCGACGCCCAGCGCCCGCAAGGCCAGCTCCAGCGCATCGGTGCCGTTGGCCACGCCCACCGCATGCGCCACGCCGACGTAGGCTGCAAACGCACGCTCGAAGGCCTGCACCTGCGGGCCGAGGATGTAGCGCTGGCTGTCCAGCACCTCGTGCAGCACCTGGCCCAGGTCGAGCCCGAACGCGGCCGCCTCGGCCGAGAACAGCGGGACGTTGGCAAGGGGCGGTGGCGCCATCACATGCGGCCCCGCCGCGGCGCCTGCTGGATCAGCAGCCGCATCAGGTAATCCCCATAGCCGCTCTTGGCCAGCGGCTGCGCCAGCTGTTCCAGCTGCGCGCTGTCGATGAAGCCCTTGCGCCAGGCCACTTCCTCCGGGCAGGCGATCTTCAGCCCCTGCCTGCGCTCCAGCGTGGCGATGAACTGGCCGGCGTCCAGCAGGCTGTCGTGCGTGCCGGTGTCGAGCCAGGCGTAGCCGCGCTGCATGATCTGCACGTTGAGCTGGCCCTGCTGCAGGTAGGCGTCGTTGACGGCGGTGATCTCCAGCTCGCCCCGGGCGCTGGGCTGGACCGCCTTGGCGATGTCGACCACCTGGCGGTCGTAGAAATACAGGCCGGTGACGGCGTAGCTGCTCTTCGGACTCGCGGGCTTTTCCTCGATGCTGACGGCCTTGCCGCTGTCGTCGAAGGCGACCACGCCATAGCGCTCCGGATCCTGCACGTGGTAGGCGAACACGGTGGCGCCTTCGCTGCGGGCGTCGGCGTTGGACAGCAGGAGTTCGAAGTCGTGGCCGTAGAAGATGTTGTCGCCCAGCACCAGCGCGCTGGGGGCGTCGCCGATGAACGCATCGCCGATGATGAAGGCCTGCGCCAGGCCGTCGGGACTGGGCTGCACGGCGTAGCTGAGGCTGATGCCCCACTGGCTGCCGTCGCCCAGCAGCTGCTGGAAACGCGGCGTGTCCTGCGGCGTGCTGATGACCAGGATGTCGCGGATGCCGGCCAGCATCAGGGTGGCCAGCGGGTAGTAGATCATGGGCTTGTCGTAGACCGGCAGCAGCTGCTTGCTCATGGCCAGCGTGGCCGGGTGCAGCCGGGTGCCGGAGCCGCCGGCGAGGATGAGGCCTTTGCGGGGGGTCATGGATCGGGTTGTCTGGGTCAGTTCTACAGGATTTCGGCCAGCATGCGCTCGACGCCCTGCGGCCAGGGTGGCAGGCGCAGGCCGAAGGTGGCCTGCAATCTGCGGGTGTCCAGGCGCGAATTGTGCGGCCGGCGCGCCGGCGTGGGGTAGTCGCTGCTGGGGATGGGGGCGATCTCGGTGGCCTTGATGCGGCCCGCGGGCAGCACCTGGCGGGCCTGGGCGATCACGTGGCTGGCATAGCCGAACCAGCTGGTCTCGCCCGCCGGCGCCAGGTGGTAGGTGCCGGCCTTGGCCGGCTGCGCACGCGTCTGCACGATGGCGTGCGCGGTGACGTCGGCGATCAGTTCGGCACCGGTGGGCGCGCCCCACTGGTCGTCAATGACCGTGAGGCGCTCGCGCTCTTGGCCTAAGCGCAGCATGGTGCGAGCGAAGTTGCCGCCGCGCGCGGCGTAGACCCAGCTGGTGCGCAGGATGAGGTGGGCGGCAGCTGATTGCACGATGGCTTGCTCGCCTTCGAGCTTGGTGCGGCCGTACACGCTCAAAGGGCCGGTGGCATCGCCCTCCTGCCACGGCCGCTGGCCGCTGCCGTCGAACACGTAGTCGGTGCTGTAGTGCACCAGCAGGGCGCCGCAGGCTGCGGCCTCGCGCGCCAGCACAGCGGGAGCTTCGGCGTTGATGCGGTGGGCCAGTTCGGGTTCGCTCTCGGCCTTGTCCACGGCCGTATAAGCGGCGGCATTGACGATGACCTGGGGCTGCACGGCACGCACGGTGGTGGCCAGGCCATCGAGGTCGCTCAGGTCGCCGCACAGGCCGTCGGCACCCGCGCGGTCCAGCGCGGTCAGCTCGCCCAGCGGCGCCAGGCTGCGCTGCAGCTCCCAGCCGACCTGGCCGTTCTTGCCGAAGAGCAGGATCTTCATGCTCGACACCTCATGGCGCGCAGCGCGATCCGGAGGCCGCGGAGCAGGCCGTACCAGCGAACGCCGTGCCCGGACTCGGCGATCCGGGCACTGGCGTTGCCCCCCTCCCGCAGGAGAGGGGGGAAGGCGCGCAGCGACTCAGCGGGGTGTTCATCGGTACTGCGTGGCCACCCAGTCGCGGTAGGCGCCACTTTGCACGTTCTGCACCCAGCCGGCGTTGGCCAGGTACCAGGCCACGGTCTTGCGGATGCCGGTGTCGAAGGTTTCGGCCGGTCGCCAGCCCAGTTCGCGTTCGATCTTGCGCGCGTCGATGGCGTAGCGCCGGTCGTGGCCGGGGCGGTCTTGCACGTGGGTGATCTGCGTGCGGTAGCTCTGGCCGTCGGCGCGCGGCTGCAACTCGTCCAGCAGGTCGCAGATGGTGTGGACGATGGCCAGGTTGGTCTTCTCGTTCCAGCCGCCGATGTTGTAGGTTTCGCCCAGCCTGCCGGCTTCGAGCACGCGGCGGATGGCGCTGCAGTGGTCGGTGACGTAGAGCCAGTCGCGCACCTGCTGGCCGTCGCCGTAGATGGGCAGGGGCTTGCCGGCCAGGGCGTTGACGATCATCAGGGGGATCAGTTTCTCGGGGAAATGATACGGGCCGTAATTGTTGGAGCAGTTGGTGGTGAGCACCGGCAGGCCGTGGGTGTGGTGCCAGGCGCGCACCAGGTGGTCGCTGGCGGCCTTGCTGGCGCTGTAGGGGCTGTTGGGCTCGTAGACGTGCTCTTCGGTGAAGGCGGGGGCGTCGGGGGCCAGGGTGCCGTAGACCTCGTCGGTGGACACGTGCAGGAAGCGGAAGGCGGCTTTGTCGTCGGCGGGCAGCTGGCTCCAGTGGCCGCGCGCGGCTTCGAGCAGGCGGAAGGTGCCGACGATGTTGGTGGCGATGAAGTCCTCGGCGCCGTGGATGGAGCGGTCGACGTGGCTTTCGGCGGCGAAGTTGACGATGGCGCGCGGGCGGTGCTCGGCCAGCAGGCGCTCGATCAGCGCCCGGTCGCCGATGTCGCCCTGCACGAAAGTGTGGCGCGCATCGCCTTGCAGCGAGGCCAGGTTGGCCAGGTTGCCGGCGTAGGTGAGCTTGTCGAGGTTGACAACAGGCTCGGTACCCGCCGCCAGCCAGTCGAGCACGAAATTGCTGCCGATGAAGCCGGCTCCGCCGGTGATCAGAATCATCTTGGGTCGCCTCCGAGGCCGGATAAGGGCGGGAACAAAAGTCCCCCGGCCCGTTCGAACAAAGCTGTTGATTTTGCGACATCCGGGCACCCAGCCCGCGCGTCCGAGCGAAAATACCGGTTTGGGCACGTCTTCATGGCGCCGTCCCTGCATTCCAACGGAGCTTATCTTGGCCACCAAACCCCGCCCTTCCCGCACCACGGCCGCGCCCGCGTCCAAGCCGCAACCGTCCGCGCCAGCCGAGCATCCGGCGCCCGATCCGGCCGCCGCCAACAACATCTGGCTGGCCGGCCTGGGGGCGCTGGCCAAGGCACAGGCGGAAGGCAGCAAGGCCTTCGAGGCCCTGGTCAAGGAGGGCATTGCCGCGCAGCGCGCAGCCCAGGACATGGCGCAGCAGCGCATGGACGCCTTCACCGAGCGCATGGAGACGCTCAACCAGGGCGTGACGCGCGCGGCTGGCCGCTGGCCCGGACTGGAACACATCTTCGAGAGCCGTGTCGCACAGGCGCTCGGCGCACTGGGCATGCCAACGCCACAGGCCTGGGCCGATCTGATGGCCCGGGTGGAGCGGCTGGAGCAAGCGCTGGACGGGTCGGCCACGCCAAAGACCGAATCGAATACCGGCGCACCCGCTGCCCGGCGCACCCAGCGCAAACGCCCGGCACCGTGAACACCCCGCCGTCCCGGGTCGATCCGGCTGTGCGGCTTGTCCCGCTGGTCATGAACCCTCTCGTCCACCACGCCCGATGGGCGCCGTCCTTCGCTTTCGCATGATGCGGGCAGAGCAACGATCGCTGATCTGGACCTCGCTGGCAGTGACGGGGTTGCACCTCGTCCTGCTGATCGGCTTGCCGCAGTGGAAGCTCGTTCAGCCCACCGGCAACAAGGGGCCGGTGATGATGACGCGGGCCGTCCCGCTGTCCACGCCTGCCGCCGCGCCGGCGACCGAGCCCGCGGCGGAAGCTGAACCCAGCCCGACCGAGGCGGTGCCCACGCTGGTCGCCGAAGCTCCCAAGACGCTGCCCCCGCCCAAGCCCAAGCCCAAGCCTAGACGCAAGCCGAAGCCGCGCCCGAAGGCGCCTGCGCAGGTTGAGCCGCCGACACCCGAGCTGCCGAGCACCCAAGTCGTCAATGGCCCCCAGGGCAGCGGCGAATCATCCCTGTTCGAGATACACCAAGGGTTCGTGGCGGGTCCGGTGGGCTATCGAGTATCCGTGCAAACGCACACCACGGAGGCGGAGGATGCGGTGGTCGCCACTGCGATGGAACACGATGCCGGCCAGCACGTACTGCCACCACGCTCGGTGCGCATCAGCTACGCGACTTCCGGCAGCGCCAACGGCACGCCTTACAACGAAATCCCCGTCACGCTCGACTGGCATCATGACGGCAGGCATTACAGCCTGAATTCCGACTTTCTGAGCACGATGGCCGGCAATCGCCGCCGCTTCAGTCATGGCATCGTCACCGCTCACGGGATGGCGCCGGTGGTCAGCACGGATATTCTGGATCACGAGCGTCACAGCTTCCGCTTCGACTATGCCAGCCGGCAAATCGCTGGCGCCGCCGACGCCCTGCCGATGGAGTTCAAGCCCGGCACGCAGGACAGCCTCAGCCTGATGGTGCAATTGGCGGCACTGGCGGCCGCCCATGGGAAGGATCTGGCAACGGGCATGGTGCTCACTGTACCTGTGCTGGAGCCCGGCGGCATCCGCGAACTGACGTTCAAAGTACTGGGCGAGGAAACGCTGACTGCACTGGAAGGCAAATCTGTGAAAGCAGTCCATCTGGCGCACCAGACATCGGATGACGCACCACCCAGCATCGAGGCCTGGCTGGCACCGTCGCTGGACTACATGCCGGCCCGCTGGCGCACTCTGGATGCCAATGGCGACATGCAGGACCAGGTGGCGCGCAAGGCCATTGAAATGCAGAACAACCAGCCAGACGAGGCGCGCTGAGCGCCGGCATCAACCCCATGACCAAGAAAGCACCCCGCCGCACCGCCGAGCGCATTCTGGTCACCACGCTCGAGCTGTTCAACCGCTTTGGTGAGCCAAACGTCTCGACCACGCTGATCTCGTCCGACCTCAACATCAGCCCGGGCAATCTGTACTACCACTACCCGTCCAAGGACGAGCTGGTCAACACGCTGTTCGACCAGTACGAGGGCAGCCTCTACGAGCTGCTGGGCGCCAGCGAGGATGTGCACGACGTCGAGGACGCCTGGTTCTTCCTGCACACGCTGTTCGAGCTGATCTGGCAGTACCGCTTCCTGTACCGTGACCTGAACCACCTGCTGTCGCGCAACCGGCGGCTGGAAACGCATTTCCCCGCCATCCTGATGCGCAAGCGCGCTGCGCTGCGCCAGCTGCTCGACAAGCTGCGCGCCGACCAGCCGGCCTCGGCCGAGGACGAGCGCGCGCGCGACGCCGTGGCCGCCTGCATGGTGGTACTGCTGACCTACTGGCTCAGCTACGAATACGTGCTGCAGCCGCGCCGCGCGCTGGAGCCCGACAACGCCGAGGACGCGCTGCTGCGCGGCGCCTACCACGTGCTCGGGCTGCTGGCGCCGCACCTGGACCAGGGGCCGCGCGAACACCTGCTGGCGCTGATCGAGGCCTACCAGCCGGCCGCACTCTGATTCCATTTCCAGATCAACACAACAACAAATTCGTCATTCCGGCGAAAGCCGGAATCCAGACGACGTGCGCCGAGCAGACATGGATCCCGGCCCCGTATCGCGGTACGGGGCAGACCCTCGCCGGGATGACGGTAGTTGACGTTTCGAAGTGGCAATGGAATGAGATCGACGCGCGCACGCTTTCGCCATGAGTCGCCGGCTGCCCTGCCGGCACAGCGCCGGACCGGGCGCTGCTCCGTGCCAGTGAACGCTGCCACCGGCATGGTGCACCACTCTGGAAGGATTCGCCTAAATCCGTGCGACCCGCTCCGGTACCATTGCCGTTCAGCCCGCGCCGGCCCGGCCATCCGCGCCAGTGCTTCAGCCTCACCACCCTACCAGGGAGCAGCCATGTCCGACCTCAAAGCCCGTTTCGAGCAAGCCGTCGCCAACTCCAAGACGCTCAGCGAGCGCCCCGACAACATGACGCTGCTGAAGATCTACTCGCTCTACAAGCAGGCCACCGAAGGCGACAACGAGGAGGCCAAGCCGGGTTTCGCCGACATCGTGGCACGCGCCAAGTGGGACGCCTGGAAAAAGCTCGAAGGCACCTCGGCCGACGAGGCCATGCAGCAGTACATCGACCTGATCGAGGAGCTGCGCCAGGCCTGAGCGCTTGCGCGCCCCGCGCAGGCACATCAACCGCCGGCGCCCGCAAGCGCGGCACCAGCGTCCACGCCCGCGCCTGCCGCCGCGCGGCACATCTGCGCCTGCCACCCTGACGGCGCCAAGCTTGCCCTGGCCACGACGGCTGCGCCAGCATGCGTGCGCCGCCTTTCGGGCGTGCTCCGGGAATGCGCCAGACCGGGGGCGAGGGTCCATCGATTGGCGGTTCCCGCTTGCCGCTGGCTCAGGACGTCGAATTCGCTTAGCCCGGTCGGGAATCTCATCTCTCTGATCCGGCGTACTTGCGTGCAAGTCTGTATCCGTGACGTCGCGCAGGCTGTTCAACCAGTCGATAACTCAGCTCACTGAAAAGCACCACGGCGAACGATGCAGATGTGAAATACAGGACAAGGTGATCGACGACTGGCCATTGCTGTCGAAACCAGACTTCCCGAATCGCAAAATACACTGGCATGTGAACCAAGTACATGCTGTAGGAACGCGCACCGAGCCAAGTCAAGGCCCGCCCCACTAAGCCGTCTGGCATAAGCAAGCGCTCGTCCTTGCCGGCAATCCAGACCATGACACCCCCAAAAAGCGAGATCAGGCTGATCGCTCCGGCGATGTCGGCACGTCCCGGCGCCCCCACCCATGCCATGCTGACCAAGGCAGCGCCGCACAACACACCAAAAATCATCCGACGCGCTGCTCGACCATGGCGACGGCGATCGTCGCCGACCCGCACCCAGGAAGTACCGGTCTGCGAATACGCAATCAGCACCCCGACGATCAGGGCATCCAGCCGGAAAAACCATAGCACGCTCAAGGGAGAGCGGCTCAGCGGCACCATGCAAAACCAAAGGACAAGCAGCGAAGGCAGCAACACACGCCGGGGCAGGAACAGCATCAACAACGGCGCCACCAGATAAAACTGCTCCTCCAGAGAGAGCGACCAGTACACAACCAGCGACCATCCTGTGGGGAACAGAAGATCAATTCTGGCGCTGTCGACGAGATTGCAGGTTTCCAGCCACCCCGAGTAGCAGCCGGCCCATCGAATGTTGGCCACATGCAGGAAACCCGCCAAGGCGTCACTGACCATACGCCGAGGATCACCGAAAATGCCTGACGCGTTGAAGACGTAAGCACAGACGACAGAGATCAGCAACCACACCCAGGCGATCGGCCATAGTCGCCACATGCGCTTGATCCAGAACGCCACGGCCACCCGTTTCCGCGAACCATCAGGCTGCTTTTCAAGACTCCGCAGCAAGGTGCGGGTGATGATGAAGCCCGAAATGCAGAAAAACAGATCCACTCCTGTCCACAAGCCCAGTGATTGCCGGACCCGTTCGTGCATGCTGTCGGGCCAGAACACCAGAACCTCGGCATGCTGGATCACGGTCATGAGGATTGCGACCGCTCGCAGCAGTTCGAGATCCAGGTTTTTCTTGGTCACCACAGGCCGCGATGATGCCAAACGTCAAGTCGGTGGCGCGTCGGGCGCGTCCATCGCTACCGCTGCTTCAATCTCGCACGACGTTCATCCCTGGGCGCCCGCGCCAGCTCGCGCACCGCGGCATGAAAGCGCGGCCAGTCGCCGCCGAGCTGCGCGAACAGCGCCTCGAAGCCCGGCACCAGTTCGTCGTAGGCCGCCTGGATGCCGAAGAACGCGTTGTTGGCCTCGTCCACCCAGCGGTCGAAGCCGTCGAATGGCGTGCCGGCGGCCGCCCACCCGGACTTCAGCTCGGCGTAGCGATCACGAAAGCGCGCCATCACGGCCGCCTTCTGCGCCGGCAGCGCCGCCGGATCCTGCGCCAGCTCGGCCTTGCGCGCGTACAGCTCGGTCAGCTCGCGGCGCGTGTCGCGGCTGAGCCGGCGGAAGGCACGGCGCCGGCCATCGAAGGCTTCGTACTCGCGCCGCGCCTGCGCATCAGCCTGCGTCGCCAGCCAGCGCTGCACGCCCAGCCGCTCCACCGCCACGGCGTAGGACTCGTTGAACATGGTGTCGTCACCCACGTACACCACCTGGTGCGACAGCTCGTGGAAGATCATGCGCGCCAGTTCGCCTTCCGGGTAGCGGATGAAGGTCGACAGCAGCGGGTCGCCGCCGGCCCAGTTGAGCCAGCCCAGGGTCGAGTACACCGGTATGCCGTAGACGCGCACCTCCAGGCCTTCCTCACGCTCCAGTTGCGCGGCCAGTGCGCGCGCCTCGGCCTCGTCGTAGTAGCCGCGGTAGCCGACACAGCCCACCACCGGGAAGCACCAGCGCCTGAGCGTCAGCGAATCCGGCGGCGCCGCCGCCACGTTCCACACCGCCGCGCGGCGCTTCAGGTCGCTGTAGCGGTGGTAGCTGGCGTTGTCGGGCAGCGCCAGCTCGCTGACCGCGAAGGCGCGGATGCGCCGCGCCTGCTCCAGCTTCGGCCTGAGGTCGATGGCCAGCGCCGGATCGGCCAGCAACTCGTCGATCGGCCGCGCGGCGTTCATCAGCGACAGATGGCCGTGCACCGACTGCCAGTAGTAGCCGGCCGAGCTGCACGAAGCCAGGGCGGCCAGGCCGACAACGGCGGCCAGCGGCCACATCGCGCGTGCAGGAAAACGTCGACAGATCGATCCGGGCATGGGTTGTGCAGTGCGATCACGCGGGCGCAGCGCCAGTTCCATGGTGCGCCACGGACCACAGGATACCGGCGATCCCGAGCGCCATAGCGACGGTGCGGGCACGCACCGGCTGCACGGCGGTCAAGCTGCCCGCCACCGCACGCCACGCTGGCAAACGCATGCGGATCTCGGTGACCGCAGCCGCCTCGAATCCGTGCCGCTGGCGCTAGACTGCGCACATGAATCTGATCGAACCTATCCTGGCGCAGGCCGCCGCCATCACCGCGCTGCGGCGCGACATCCATGCCCATCCCGAGCTATGCTTCGAGGAAGTGCGGACCGCCGACCTGGTGGCGGCCAAGCTGGCCGAATGGGGCATCCCGGTGCACCGCGGCCTGGGCACCACCGGCGTGGTCGGCATCGTGCGGGGGCGCGATGATGGCAAGTCGGGCCGGGCCATCGGCCTGCGCGCCGACATGGACGCGCTGCCGATGACCGAGTTCAACACCTTCACGCACGCCAGCAAGTACCACGGCAAGATGCACGCCTGCGGCCATGACGGCCACACGGCGATGCTGCTGGCGGCGGCGCAGCACCTGGCCGGCCACCGCAACTTCGACGGCACCGTGTACCTGATCTTCCAGCCGGCCGAGGAAGGCGGCGGCGGCGCGCGCGAGATGATCCAGGACGGGCTGTTTGAGCAGTTCCCGATGGAGGCCGTGTTCGGCATGCACAACTGGCCGGGCATGGACGTGGGCAAGTTCGCCGTCTCGCCCGGGCCGGTGATGGCGTCGAGCAACGAGTTCAAGATCACCATCACCGGCAAGGGCGGCCACGCCGCGCTGCCGCACATGGGGTGCGACCCGGTGCCCATCGCCTGCCAGGTGGTGCAGGGCTTCCAGACCATCGTCACGCGCAACAAGAAGCCGGTGGACGCGGCGGTGATCTCGGTCACCATGATCCACGCCGGCGAAGCCACCAACGTGATCCCCGACAGTTGCGAAATCCAGGGCACGGTGCGCTGCTTCAGCTTCGAGGTGCTGGATCTGGTGGAGCGCCGCATGCAGGAGATTGCCGAGGGCGTGAGCGCCGCCTTCGGCGCCACCTGCGACTTCCACTTCCACCGCAACTACCCGCCCACCATCAACACGCCTTACGAGGCCGACTTCGCCCGCCGCGTGATGGCCGGCATCGTGGGCGCCGACAACGCGCTGGCGCAGGAGCCGGTGATGGGCGCCGAGGACTTCTCGTACATGCTGCTGGAAAAGCCCGGCGCCTACTGCTTCATCGCCAACGGCGACGGCGCGCACCGCGCCACCTACGAAGGCGGTGGCCACGACGCCGGCCCCTGCACGCTGCACAACCCGCACTACGACTTCAACGACGAGCTGATCCCGCTGGGCGGCACCTACTGGGTGCGCCTGGCCGAGG
>JAGVUA010000127.1 GCA_019136545.1 Betaproteobacteria bacterium | reverse complement strand
GCCAGCAACGTGATGGTGGATTACGGCTTCGACCGCGCCGAGGCCGATTCCATCGATGTGCCCAACCAATGCCTGGTGCCGTTCGGCTCGACGAGCTTCCTGCCCTATCTGGCTACGGTCGACAGCCGCATTCCGTCATTGATCAGCAGTTGCAACACGAAGCGGCTGAGTCGGCTCAACGTGCCGTTCCAGATGCCCAAGAACAACAACGTTGCCGAAGGCCACAATTTGACCGTGACGTGGGACATCGATCCCAAGCTGACTTTCCGGTCGATCACCGGCTACCGCAAGGTCGACACCAGGAACAACGTGCTCTACACCGGCTTCGGACCGGGCAGCGACCCCTATCTGATTCGCAGCGACGGCCTGCCCACGACCTTCGTCGGCGGTGCCACGCCGTTCGACGGGCGGAATCACCAATGGGTCGTTTACAACGAATCCTGGTCCCAGGAATTCCAGCTGCTCGGCGACCTGAACCAGAACTTCAAGTACACCACCGGCCTGTATTACTCCACCGAGAAGGGCCATCAACGCCAGGGCCCCGGCATCTTCTTCACCGTGCCCGATGCGCTGTTCCTGGCCGGTGCCGGACCGGTGGGCGTCGATATGGCGACGTTGGAGCAACGCGCGCTCAAGGCCAAGAATTCGACGTGGGCGGTGTTCGGCCAGGTGTCCTGGACGCCCGACATCCTCGACCACAAGCTGGAGATCGTCCCGGGCATCCGCTTTACCAAGGACCATCGCCGGGCAGTGGGCACCAATCTGCGCGGCGAGCAGTATTTCTATACCGCCACCGGCACGCCGGGCGTCAACAACCTGCTGTTCTCGGTGCCGAACCCTGCGGCCTATGCCAACGTGGTCGGCGACAACGACTTCTCCAAGACCACGCCCGCCCTGTCGCTCAACTATCACTGGAACAAGGACGTGATGACCTACGTCAAGGCGTCCAAGGGCTATGTGACGGGCGGCTTCGACGACCAGCAGAGCACCGCGGCCGGTTTTGCCAAAGGCTTCAAGCCTGAGACCATCACCTCCTATGAGTTGGGCCTGAAAGGCGAGTTCCTCGACCGTCGCCTGCGGCTCAATGGCGCGGTGTTCGACAGCAAGTACGACAACGAGCAGAAGACCGTGGTTCATGCCGGCAACGTCTGGGCCATCGAAAACGTCGGCACTTCGAAGTACAAGGGTTGGGCCATCGAAAACGTCGGCACTTCGAAGTACAAGGGTGTCGAGCTCGACGTCACGGCGCTGTTGACCGACAGCTTCCGGGTGTCGGCGGCGGCGACCTGGCTGGACCACAAGTACACCAAGTGGATCGACCAGGATGTCAGCAGTCCGACCTACGGTCAGGATGTGTCGAACAACCGCAAGCTGATCGTTCCCGAGTTCTCCTATGTCGTCAATCTCGACTACCGTTTCCCCGACTTCGGTTTGCCGGGCAAGCTCGATTTCAACGTGAACTTCTCGCGCAAGGATTCGCAGTCCACGCCCATCGACACCACCGTTCCGGTGTCGGCGAAATTCATCACCACGCCGAAGTACGAACTGGTGAATGCCCGGCTGGCGCTCTCGCAGATCAGGGTGGGGCCCGACAACAAGGGCAGGCTGACGGTGGCGCTGTGGGGCAAGAACCTGACGGACAAGAAGTATCACAACTTCGATCTGACCAATACCAGCGCCGACAAGGTCACCACCTGGGGCGAGCCCCGTACCTACGGCATCGACCTCATCTACAACTATTGATCCGAACGCAACGGGAAGCCGGGCGGCGCTGCCGCCCGGCGCCGTTTCGATCGAATCGCGTTGCTTCATGGGAGTGGGCGCGTCATGAGTTCATCCTCTGCAACATTGAAGCCGCAGCTGTCATCACCGGCCACGGGCGTCGTCATTACCGGTGGCGCTTCGGGTCTTGGCCTGGCCTCGGCGCGCGCGCTGGCCGTCGTCGGGCGGCCGGTAGCGATCTGGGACATCAACGCGGCGAAGGCGCTGGCGGTTGCCGCCGAACTGAGCGCCGAGCACGGCGTGGCCGCCATCGGCATCGGCCTGGATATCGCCGATCCCGGCGCGTACGCGGATGCCATTGATCGATCGCGCCGGGCGCTGGGGTCGATCGGCGGCCTGGTTCATGCCGCCGGCATCGTCGATATCGATTCGCTGGAGGGCGTGACGCCGGATCATTGGGACCGCGGCATCAATATCCATCTGCGGCCGGTGGCGTTGCTGGCGAAAGCCCTGCTCGATGATCTCAAGCAGCATTCAGGTTCCGCCATCGTGGCGTTCGCCTCGATCAACGCCACGCTGGGCAACGCGGTCAATCCGATCTACACGGCGGCCAAGGGAGGGGTGCTGTCCCTGGTGCGATCGCTGGCGGACCGCCTGGGTCGCGACGGCATCCGGATCAATTCCATTTCGCCCGGCCAGATCCTGACGCCGATGCTGCAACCCTCGGTGGATGCGCTGCCGAAAGGTTTCTACGAAAGGCGCATTCTGCTGGGCCGCATGGGGGCGCCGGAGGAGATCGGCAGGGTTGTGCGCTTCCTGCTCTCGGATGAGGCGAGTTACATCACGGCCGCCGAGTTCGTGGTGGATGGCGGCAACATTTCTTCCCAGCGCGCCTGAAAGTCAGTCGTGGCGGCACGGGGGCATGGCGCCTCGTGCCGGTTTGCAGGGCGACCCTCTTGGCCCTGATGGACCACGGCGCAATGTTAACCACCCCCTTCGGTGCTTGACCCGAATACCCGGCACCCGGCCCAAGATTCGGCACGGTGCTGTCGACGGCTTCGAGGGTGCCGGCGCATCGTCACGTCGTCCTCCGCGTCATGAACTAATGCTTTGACTTGCCTTATTTAAAATATTAGCATTAAAAATATTCGCAATTTTTATAAAATCCTCTAACAATATTGTTCAATAAAGAAAAATACATAAGAGCAAGTAATGGATATCGTCAAAAATCTTGTCGAGCGCCGGCCGACATTCTTTGATCATCGCCCGGCCTGCCAGGAGGCGGCGACGCCGATCAACGACTTCATCTTCATGTCCCAGGGGCTGTCCAACGCTTATCTGGTCAAGACTTCCGCCGGCCGGGTGATCATCAATACCGGCATGGGTTTCGAGGCGCCGGTGCACAAGAAGGTCTTCGATCAGGTTTGTGCGGGCCCCACGCCTTATATTCTCTTGACCCAAGGCCATGTGGACCATGTGGGCGGCGTCAGCCTGTTCCGGGAGCCGGGTACCCGGTTGGTCGCCCAAAGCGCGCTGGGCAGCTGCCAGAAGGACGACGCTCGAATCAAGGCCGTGCGCAATGCCCAGTCCTCGATCTGGTTCAAGACCGCAGTGGCCAGGACGATGGCGGAAGAGCGCAATCCGCAGCCGGCTTTCGTTCAGGACGTGCCGGTGGCGGACATCGTTTTCGACGACCACCATTCCCTGGCGGTGGGAGATACCCGCTTCGAGCTGTATTCGACTCCCGGCGGTGAAACCGTGGATAGCTGCGTGATCTGGCTGCCCCAGCACCGCATCCTGTTTTCGGGCAATGTGTTCGGCCCCCTGTTTCCTCATTTCCCCAACTTCAACACCATCCGCGGCGACAAGTACCGCTGGTTCGAGCCCTATCTCGACGCTTTGAACCGAGTGCGGGCACTGGCGCCGGAGTTGCTGATCACCGGCCATTTCGAGCCCGTCGTCGGCAAGGCCTTGATCCGCGCTTGCCTGGATCGTCTGGAGGCCGCCGTGGATTTCGTCCATCGGGAAACCCTCAAGGGCATGAACAGCGGCAAGGATGTCTGGACCCTGATGCGGGAAGTGCAACTGCCGCCCGAGCTGTACGTCGGTCAAGGTTATGGCAAGGTCAGCTGGGGCGTTCGCACCATCTGGGAAAGTTACATGGGCTGGTTCAAGGCCCAGGCCACCAGCGAGCTGTACCCTACCCAGCCCCGCGACATTTATCCCGACCTGGTGCATTTGGCGGGCATCGAAGCCGTGGTGGACAAGGGCCGCGGGAAACTGGCCGCCGGCGATCCGGAAGCCGCCGTGCTGCTGGCCGAGGCGGCCTTGGCCGCCGATGGCCGCCACCCTGGGGCGCTGACCCTGGCACGGGCCGCCCATCAGGGATTGCTGGAGCGCTCGGGCGCCACCAATTTCTGGGAAGCGGGCTGGCTCAGGACCCAGATCGCGAAATTCGACGCTGCGCTGAAGGCGCCCTGAAAAGGAGCAAGACCATGAGCACGAGTGACGCCGCCTGGCCCAACGTGGCCTACGACTACCGGGGAGCCCAGGTGTTGGTGACAGGCGGCAGCCACGGCATCGGTCGCGGTATCGCCGCCGCCTACCGAGCGGCTGGCGCCGATGTCGTCATCACCGGCACCCGCCCCAGCGCCGGTGATTACGAGCACGATCTCTCCGGTTACCGCTACTTGCAATTGGAACTGACCGACAATGACCAGATTCAGGCCGTGGCCGACGCCCTCCCGGAACTGGACATCCTGATCAACAACGCCGGCGGCAACTTCGCAGCCCAGAACGAATACGACCCGGCGATATTCGAGAAGTCAGTTCAGGTCAACCTGCTCTCGGCTTATCGCCTGGCTCATGCCTGCCACGACAAGCTTGCCCGCAGCAGCTTGCCCGGCGGGGCGAGCGTCATCGGCCTGGCGTCGATGACTTCCTATTTCGCCGTGGAGGTCGTGCCGGGCTACGGGGCCGCCAAGGCCGGCATCGTGCAGATGACCAAGACCCTCGCTTTGGCCTGGGCCAAGGACGGCATCCGCGTCAACGCCGTGGCGGCGGGCTTCATCCGCAGCAACATGATGGCCTGGATGGAGCAGGCCCCGGCGGCGGTGGCCCCGGTCATGGCCCGCACGCCCCTCAAGCGCTTGGGCCACCCCGAGGATATTGCCGGGACGGTGCTGTTTCTCACCAGCGCCGCCGCCCGGTTCGTCACCGGCCAGACCCTGCCGGTGGACGGCGGCTATTCGGTGGTGGGCTGACCAGACGGCCTGCAGCAGGCTGGACATTCCGTGCATTGAAAGGAATTTGCAACATCATGTCCAACGACATTCGTATCGACGATCTGGCGACTCCCGAACTTTCCGAGGTCCAGCGCCAGGCTTTGGCATGGGCTGAAACCGTCGAGGTGGATTTCAGCGAAGCAGCCATCCTGGCGGCGGCCCGCGAGCGTACCGGCCTCGCCGATTTCGGCCTGGACGATTTCCGCCTTCGCCTCAAGGTGCTGCGCGACGAGTGGGACCAGGATGCCGATATCACCGCCTTGGCGCGCATCACCTTGCACGGCTATCTGGTGCGCTACGCCAGCAACCGGCTGCTGATCCGGGAGACGCTGAAGCGTCATCCCGAAATTCATGAGGAAATGATCGATCGTCCGGTGATCGTGGCGGGCTTGCCGCGTTCTGGCACCACCCATCTGGTGAATCTGCTCGCGGCCGATGAAGGTTTCCATTCATTGCCTTTGTGGGAGTCCTACGAACCGGTGCCCTTGCCGGGGGAGGCCCTGTTGCCCGGCGGCATCGATCCCCGCTACCAACGCTGTGCCGAGGCCTGGGCAGGCATGAAACGGCTGACGCCTTTGATTGCCGCGATGCACCCGATGGCGCCCGATCACATCCACGAGGAACTGGAGTTGATGGGGCCGGATTTCGCCTCGTACAACTTCGAGTGGTTAAGCCTGTCGCCGCGCTGGCGCGACCACTACTACGCCACGGACCAGACGCCCCATTACGAGTACATGAAGACCGTGCTGAAGCTCCTGCAATGGCGTCGCCGCCAGGCAGGCCGCGTCGATCAGCGCTGGGTGCTGAAATGCCCCCAGCACATGGAGCAGTTGCCGGTACTGAGCCGCGTCTTTCCCGATGCCACGATCGTCATCACCCACCGCGATCCGGTGGCGGTAATCCAGTCCACCGTGACCATGCAAGCCTACAGCCAGCGCATCAACCGTCGCCACGTCACCATCGGCGATCTGATCGACTACTGGAGCGACCGCGTGGAGCATTTGTTGCGCGCCTGCGTGCGCGATCGCGATGGCCTGCCGGCGGCGCGCAGTCTCGACGTCCCCTTCCATCGCTTCATGGCCGACGAAATGGGCACCATCGCCGAGGTCTATGCCAAGGCCGGCTTGGCACTCGGCCCCGCCGTCCGAGCCCAGCTGGCCCGTTACGTCCGGGAACACCCCCGCGGCAAGGAAGGCAGGGTCGTTTATCAGCTCGAACGGGACTTCGGCGTGAAGCCGGAAGTGCTGCGCCAGCGCTTCGACTTCTACTTCGAACGCTTCCCCGTCAAGCCGGAAGACAAGGGGTGACTGCGGGAGAAACCGGCAGCTTGGACCAGCGCCATCGCCGAAGAACTCGTTTATGAAATGAGCGCTGGCGGCAGGCGCTTGCCGGAAATGAAGAGGGCCGGCAGACCCTGCCTCCGGCGTATCCAAATGAGTGTTTGCACGAAATTCAAGGAGAGTATCCGCATGAATTTGTTGACCGACAAGGTGGCGCTGGTAACCGGCGGCAGCCGTGGCATCGGGCGAGCCATCGCCCGGCGATTGGCGAGCGAGGGCGCCACCGTCGTCGTCACTGCCCGTAGCCTGAATCAAGCCGGCAGTTATGCCGGCACGCTGGCCGAGACGGTCGCGCTTGTCGAGTCCGCGGGCGGTCGGGCCATCGCCTTGCAGGCGGATCTTGCAGAACCCGCCGATCGCGATAGGCTGATCGATCGCACTGTTCAGGCCGCTGGCAGGCTGGATATCCTGGTCAATAACGCCGGCATCGCCGATTACGCTCCCGTGGTCGACATGCCGTTGGCCATGTTCGACGCGACGCTCGATCATTACCTGCGCGCGCCCTTTGCGTTGATACAGAAAGCGGCGCCTGTCATGAAGCGCCAGGGAGCAGGATGGATCGTCATGATGGGATCGGTCACGGCCTTGCCGCCTGCCAAACCCTATGACATGTTCGCCCGCAAAGGCGGTGCTTCCGTTTATGCCGCCGCCAAGGCAGCGGCCCATCGTTTCACCCAAGGTTTGGCGGCGGAGCTGCTGGAAGACAACATCGCAGTCAATTGCGTTGCCCCCAGTACCGCCATCAGTACGCCGGGCGCCGACAGGTACACGCCGGCCGACTATCCGACCGAGCGAGTCGAGTACCTCGCGGAAACGGCCCTGGCGCTTTGTCATTTGCCGGCAGAAGCGCGTACCGGATTGGTCGCCTACAGCCTGCATTTTCCCCTGGCGCTCGATCTCCCGGTCTATTCCCTCGATGGGCGGGAGTTACTGCCGCCGCCAGTCATTCCAGCCCACGCGTATGCCGGAATTTCCAATACGGGCGAATAGGAAGCGCGGCGTGGCGGTCGACTTCAGCTGAACGGATAGAAGTGGGAAAGCGCTTCGCCTATGGCTTGTTCGATCCGCTCCTGGATTTTCCAGCCGGTATTGCCACGAGCGTAGCGGGTGCGGTAATAGCCGGCCGTAACGCCCTGGCGCAGGTGGGCGTCCGAGCGCATCACGTGACGGAATTCGAAGAAGATCACCGTCTCCGCCGTGTCGCCGGCAATGCGCAGACGCGGCGGATGCATGTAGTGCAAGCCGGTTCATTGTCGCCGGATCTGATCACAGAAAGCTTCCAGCGCGGCATGGCCGGCGATGCGGGTGCCGGGCAGATTGCCGGCCGGCAACATTTCGAAGACGCCATCCTCGGCGAACACTTCCGCCCACTGCCGGGCTGTTCCCAAGTCCCAGGCGTAGGCGTAGTCGGCCTCGAGGTCGAGAATCGCCAAACGATCCTCGATGGCGCGCAGGCGCGATTCGAGAGCGCTGGCATTCATGGCCTCGGGTCTCCAGGGCGGACAGAGGGAAAGCCGAGCCGGGCCAGGTTGTCCGCCGTGGCCGGAACGTAGCGGTCGGCCCCCGGATCAGCCACAAACACTTCGTCGCCGATGGCCGGCGCATACCCGAGTTTTTGCAGATCGACCTTGCGCAGCTTGAATGTTGTCGTGATATCGGCGCGCGCTCTCGTTCTCACGAACACGGGCATCGCATAGCTGGGCAGCTTTGCCGCCGTGCGGTGGTGGAAGGCAGCGGGATCGAACCGCTTGCCCGGCTGCATCACCAAGGCGGCCATGCCGGCGCGGCCTTCCTGGCCGGAAATCGGTACCCCATAGACGGTGACCGTCTCGATGTCCGGACATTCGGCGAGCACGTTGGCGACCTCGGTGGTCGACACGTTTTCGCTCTTCCAGCGGTAGGTGTCGCCGACGCGGTCGACGAAGTAGTAGTAGTCGTCCTCGTCTCGGCGAAACAGGTCGCCGGTGCGCAGCCAGGCATCGCCCTGCTGGAAGGCATTGCGCAGGATTTTTTTCTCCGTGGCCTCCGCATCGGTGTAACCGTCGAATCGGCCGCCAATCACGCCCGGCAGATTGAGGATCATGCCCAGCATCTCGCCCACCTCGCCAGGCCCGCATTCGATCAGCGTGCCGTCCGGATTGCGGAGGTAGCGGTCGTTGTCGCGGTCGTACCTCACCAGGCGGGCATTGCTGCGGTCGCGGAAGGGAATGCGGCCGCAGGAACCGATCCGGTTGTCGATGTTCATCATGCCGACATTGATTTCGGTGCCGCCGTAGCCCTCGATCATCTGCGCAATTCCGAAGCGATCCTGGAATGCCTGCCAGATCGAGGGGCTGAGTCCGGAACCGGTCATTACCCGCAGCTTGTGGGCGCGATCATCCGGCGTTGGCGGCTGGTTGAACAGGTAACGACACATCTCGCCGCTGTATTGGGCGACGGTGATGTCGTTTTCGCGGACATCGCGCCAGAAGCGACTGGCGCTGAACCGCCGGCGCAGCATGACGCGGCCGCCCGCAGCCAGCGCGTTCGAAAGCAAGGACATCAGCGCCGCCACATGGTAGAGCGGCAGGACGCAGTAGAAGCCGTCGTCCGGACCGAGACCCAGAAAGCTGCACCATCCTTCGCCGACGCCGAGCCAGCGCGCTTGCGTGACGCGCGCTGCTTTTGGCAGGCCGGTAGTGCCGGAGGTGAAGACCAGGCACAGGGTACTTTGACCGATGACGCCCGCGCGCAGCGCCGGGTCGGGATTGTCGTCCGGCTGCCCGGCCAACTGCGGCTCGAGGGCGATGCAGCCATCCGGCAGATTTTTCGCCTCGCCTTCGGCGACGACATAGGTAGCCATTCGGCCGGAAATGTCGGACGTGTCGTCCAGCCGTCCGAGACATTCGGCGCCGACGAACAGCTTCTGGCTGGCCGTGGTGGCCAGCGCATGGCGCAGGGCGTCGCCGCTGATCTGGGTATTGATCAAGGCCGACACGCAGCCGAGCTTGGCCAGCCCAAACCAGAGGAAAAGAAATTCCGGCCGGTTTTCCATCAGCAGGGCGACGACATCACCCCTGCGCAGGCCTTGCGCCAAGGCGCAATGGGCATGGCGATTGGCTTGCCGATTCACTTCGCCATAGCTGATCGTTCGCCCTTCGTAGATCAGGAATGGATGATCCGGCTGCCGCGCGGCGCGTTCTTCCAGGCGGTCGGCAACCGTATACGATTGCTCGGGGGTGTGTTTCATCATGCCGGCGGCGATGATGTTCATGCGCGCCTGCGTTTCCTCGCGGGTAGGCATGGTGCCGAACCTAAAGGGCGCCACCGCAGACGGAGAGCGTTTGCCCGGTGACATAGCTCGACGCCTCGCTGGCCAGGAAAAGAACCGGACCGACGATTTCGTCGGGCCGGGCGGCCCGCTTCAACAAGGTGACCGCCTCGGAATACTTGATGAAACCCGGTGTCTCGGCTTCCAGTTCATCGAGCATTTCCGTGAGAAAAGGCCCGGGGGCGATGGCATTGACCCGGATTCCCAGGGGCGCCCACTCGTCGGCCATGCTGCGGGTCAGGGCCACCGTCGCCGCCTTGCTCGAGCAATACAGGCCCAGATGGCCGGCCGGCCGCAGGGCGCCCATGGTGACGATATTGACGATCGCACCGCCGCCATGCTGGGCCATTTGGTCCGCCACCCGGGCGGCCAGATGCATCGGGCCCTTGGTGTTGATGCCGTAGATGTGGTCGAACATCTCCTCGCTGGTCTGCGTCAGCGGCGTCATTTTCTGGACCACGCCGGCATTGTTGATGAGCACGTCGCAGCGGCCAAAATGCTCCTGGACGCGCGCGACCAAACGATCCACATCCGCCCAGCGTCCGATATCGCAGGCCACCGCCAAGGCGCGGCGCCCCCGCGCATCGATTTCCCGCGCAACTTCCTGGCAGGCCTCGAGCGAGCGGCTGGTGACTACGACATCGGCGCCGGCATCCGCCAGACCGATCGCGATGGCCTTGCCCAGGCCCCGGCTGGCGCCTGTGACCATGGCGACCTTGCCCGTTAATGCAAAGCGCTTCATTACCGCATTCATGGCGCTTCCTCCTCATTGAGTGATCAAGAAACAATTCGAACACTTGTTTTGTTTTTTTAAGAAGTATAGCATGTATGACGTTGGCGGCGAGGTGATGATATATGGAAGGCTTGGGTAACGAGGGATGTGTTGTTTCGCTCACTTAGAATCGCTGATATGTAATGTTGATTGAATACCATGGAGCGGACATGACAACACCGAAAAGCGCGAAACCCGAGACCGGGCGCCGCCGCACGCAGGAAGAGCGCAGCGCCACCACGCGGGAGAAGGTGATCCAGGCAGCCATCGACTGCATTGTCGAAGAGGGCCTGCACAACACCACCGCCGCCAGGATTGCGGCTCGCTCCGGCGTCACCTGGGGAGCGATCGCTCATCAATTCGGCGACAAGGACTCCGTCTTTTTCGCGGTGGTGGAGCGCAACGCCGATATCTATCAACGCCATCTTGCCGCTGCCATGGAAGCGGCGGGCGCCAGTTCTGCCGAGCGCGTGAGTGCGCTGATCGATGTCACCTGGAGCTACATCAACGAACCCGCGTCCTATGCCTTCAATGAGTTGATCATTCACAACCGGGCCAGCAGCAATGCCAAGATTGTCGAGCAGCAGGACGAGTTGTCGAACAAGTTGATGAAGTCGGTGTGGGAACGATTGTTCGGGGGATTTGACATTCCCGCCGAGAAACTGGAAACCGCGCGCAATTTCGTTCTGGCGACTTTGCAGGGGCTATCGCTGATGCGCCTCATCACCCATCGCCGACCCAAGTTCAAGAAGGAAATCGCGGCGCTGAAGCAGTTTGCCGCGCAGATGCTTGCGCCGGATGCCTGACAAGCATTGCCGCTGTCGCCGGCCGCCGGCCGGCCAGCGACGGACCGAGAGAGACCGCCCATGAAAGCAGCCGTAGCCCTGGATTTTGGTCGCCTGAGCGTCGAAGACCTCACGCTGGAAGCGCCCCGCGCCGGCGAAGTGCTGGTCAAGATGGCCGCGACCGGCGTTTGCCATTCCGACCTGTCGGTGCTCCACGGCGCCGTGCCGATGCCCCTGCCCATGGTGTTGGGCCATGAAGGCGCCGGCGTCGTGCAGGCAATCGGCGCCGGCGTGGCCGGCGTCGCCCCGGGGGACCATGTCGTGCTGTCCTTCATTCCCGCGTGCGGCCATTGCCACTTCTGCGACCATCACGAACCGCACCTTTGCGTTGCCGGGTCTCCGGATGGCCGCATGCCGGACGACACCAACCGCCTGCGCCTGGGCAGCCAGGAGGTCAGGGCGATGGCCATGCTCGGCTGCATGGCCGAATATGCCGTGGTGCCGGCGATGAGCCTGCTCAGGATCGACCGATCCATTCCCCTCGACCGGGCGGCGCTGGTGGGCTGCGGCGTGATGACCGGCGTCGGTGCTGTCGTGCATACCGCGAAAGTCAGGCCTGGCGCTACGGTGGCGGTCTTCGGCTGCGGCGGCGTCGGCCTGTCGGCGATTCAGGGCGCGCGTCTGGTCGGCGCCAAGCGCATCATCGCGGTCGACATGTTGGACAGCAAATTGGAATACGCACGGCATTTCGGCGCCACGCACACCGTCAACGCGGCGGAAGACCCGGTCGAGGCGGTGAAGCAACTCGCCGGCGGCTGGGGTGTCGACTACAGTTTCGAAGTCACCGGCAAGACATCCGTGATGACGCAGGCATACGCCGCCACCCGCCGCGGCGGGACGGTCTGCGTGATCGGCATCGGCCATTACACGGAGAGCTTCCCCTTGAATGCCTGCGGCTTTGCACCGGAAGGCAAGACCGTGGTGGGGTGCATGTACGGCAATGCCAACTTCAAGACGGATATGCCCGACCTTCTCGAACTGTATCTGGCCAAGCGACTCGACCTGGACGCCATGATTACCCGCACCTACGGCATCGACGAGGCACCGCGGGCCTTCGATGATCTCCAGGCCGGTCTCAACGCGCGCGGAGTGATTGTCTTTTGAGCCGCGTGGCGCCGTTCGCCGATGCTACCGGCGACCCGCTGTCGTCCTTGCCGGCGGCGTGCAGTTTCCTCTACGGCTTGCTGGCCGAGTGTTTTGCGTATCCGGACGAGGATCTGGTCGAAAGCATCCGAGGCGGTGGTTTGCGCGGACAGATCGAACGCATGAGCGGCGTCGTGGATCCGCAGTTGCTAAGCGGACTGGACCTTGCGCCGCTGGCAAGCCCCGATGCGATGCTGGAGCCTCTGGCCGTCGAATACACGCGCCTGTTCGAAGCGGGGGTGCAGGGCGCCCGCTGTTCGCTCAATGGCGGCGTGCAGCTGGGACCGCAGATGAAGGTCATGGAAGAAGTGGTGCGCTACTACAATCATTTCGGCCTGACCATGACCGGCGACAACAAGGAGTTGCCGGATCATCTCACCGCCGAGCTCAACTTTCTGCATTTCCTGGCGTTTGGCGAGCATCAGCTCGAGGCGGACGGCCGGTCCCCCGCCGATTACCAGCGCGCGCAGCGGGACTTCATCGCACGGCATCCGGGCCGGTGGCTGCCCGTCATGTGGCCGAAGCTCGAGCACATGAAGCCCATGGCTTTTTTCGGTCTGTTGACCCAGGTGCTGATGCGCCTGCTCGACCATGAACGGGCCCGCCTGGAAAGGCTGCACGGCGCCGCCGTCCTGAAGCCTTCCGAGGGATTGCCATTCGGCGGCATTTGAGAAGAGAGGTACAAGGCGATGACACCGGAGCACATGCGGCGCTTACTGGATGCGCAAAAAGCGGCCTTGCTGGCCGAAGGACGGGTGGCCGCCAGCACCCGCATAGACCGTCTCCAGCGGTTGGCGGCGCTGCTGCGGGAAAACCAGTCGGTGTTGCTGGAGACGCTGTCGGCGGATTTCGGCCATCGTTCCATCGATCACGCTCGCCTGACCGAGATCGCGGTGCCCATCGCCGAAATCCGGCAGACGTGCCGGCAGGTCGAACGCTGGATGAAGGACGAGAAGCGGCCGCTGCCCTGGCTGTTGTCGCTGCTGGGCGCGCGGGCCTGGCTGCGCTTTCAGCCCCTGGGGTCCATTGGCGTGATCGTTCCGTGGAACTTCCCGCTCTATCTCGCATTCGGGCCGCTGATCGGCATTCTCGCGGCGGGCAACCGGGCGATGATCAAGCCATCCGAATTTACGCCGCGGCTGTCCGCGGAACTCGCGGACATTGCCCCGCGCTACTTCGACGAGACTGAAATCGCCGTCGTCACGGGCGGCATGGAGGTTGGTGCGGCCTTCGCCGAGCTGCCGTTCGACCATCTCGTATTCACCGGCGCGGGCGCCGTCGCCAAACATGTCATGGCGGCCGCTGCGAAAAACCTGGTGCCGGTGACGCTGGAACTGGGCGGCAAGTCGCCGGTGATCGTCAGCCGCGACGCCGACCTCGACGAGGCGGCGCTCAAGATCATGGACTTCAAACTGGCCAATGCCGGCCAGATCTGCATCGCGCCGGACTATCTCCTGGTGCCGGAGGAACGCCTCGAGGCCATGATCCAGGCGCTGCAAGGCGCGGCGGCCAAGCTGTTTCCCACCCTGGCGGGGAATCCGGATTACACGTCCATCGTGAACGAGCGCCACGGCGCGCGTCTGGAGCGTTACGTGCAGGATGCCCTCGCCGCGGGCGTGCGCTGCGTCGAGATCAATCCCGGCAGGGAGTCGTTCGCCAACCAGCCGGCGGGCCAGCGCAAGATGATGCCGCGCTTGTTCATCAACCCCGGCGATGAGTGCCTGCTCATGCGCGAGGAAATCTTCGGGCCGCTGCTGCCGCTCAAGACCTATCGCGACACCGGCGAAGCGATCGACTACATCAACCGCCATGACCGGCCGCTGGCCCTCTATTATTTTGGCCCCCCGAACGGCGCCGAAGTGGAGGAGGTGCTGACGCGGACGACTTCCGGTGGCGTGTCGATCAACGATGTCGCCGCCCACGCGGGTTGCGAAACCCTGCCGTTCGGCGGCGTCGGCCCGAGCGGGATGGGGGTCTATCACGGCCGGGACGGCTTTCGCCAGTTCTCGCATGCCAAGCCGATCTACCGCCAGGCGCGGCTGGATCTGGCCAGCAGGTTCGGCATGCGCGCGCCTTACGACGACAAGTATCGCGCGGGTACCCGGCGTTTCATGGGCGGATAGGCGTTTTTCAAGCCACGCCGGCGCCGTGCGCCTGCATGTCGGCGTGGTAGCTGGACCGCACCAGAGGCGCGCAGGCGGCGTTGGTGAACCCCATCGCTTCGGCTTCGCGCGCGTACATGGCGAAGACGTCGGGATGCGCGTAGCGCAGCACGGGCAGGTGGTGGCCCGAGGGCGCCAGGTACTGGCCGATGGTGAGCATCTCGACGTCGTGGGCGCGCAGGTCGCGCAGGGTCTGCAGGATTTCCTCGTCGGTCTCGCCCAGACCGACCATCAGGCCGGACTTGGTCGGCACTTCGGGATGGCACGCCTTGAAGTCTTTCAGCAGCTTCAGCGAGTGCGCGTAGTCGGCGCCGGGCCGGGCCTGCTTGTAGAGGCGCGGCACGGTTTCCAGGTTGTGGTTCATCACGTCGGGCAGGTGGCCCTCGAAGGCGTCGAGCGCTGTTTTCAGCCGGCCGCGGAAGTCCGGCACCAGCACCTCGATCTTCGTCGTCGGCGACAGCTCGCGAATCCTGGCGATGCAGGCGGCGAAATGCGCCGCCCCGCCATCCTTGAGGTCGTCGCGGTCGACGCTGGTGATGACGACGTACTTGAGCTTCATCGCCGCCACAGTTTCGGCGAGCTGCCGCGGCTCGTCGGGATCGGGCGGCTGCGGCTTGCCGTGGCCGACGTCGCAGAACGGGCAGCGGCGCGTGCACAGGTCGCCGAGAATCATGAAGGTGGCGGTGCCCTTGCCGAAGCACTCGCCGATGTTCGGGCAGGTGGCCTCCTCGCAAACGGTGTGCAGGCGGTGCTCGCGCAGGATCTGCTTGATCTCGCCGAAGCGCGCCGCCGAGTTGCCGGCCTTCACCCGTATCCACGCCGGCTTCTTCAGGGGCGCGGCGGCGGGTATCACCTTGATGGGGATGCGCGCGGTCTTGGCTTCACCTTTCTGTTTCATAACGTTCTTTCGAGTTGGGCGACCAGTCTATCGCCAACCCTGTCGATGTCGCCAACGCTGATGGGGCCGCAAAGTTCCGAGAGCTGGGTGACGGCAAGACTCTCGTAGCCGCAGGGATTGATGGCCGAGAAGGGCGCTAGGTCCATGGCGACGTTCAGGCTGAGCCCGTGGTAGCTGCAGCCGTTCTTGATCTTCAAGCCGAGCGCGGCAATCTTGGCCCCATCGACATACACGCCCGGCGCGCCGGCACGCCGTTCCGCGGCGATGCCGTACTCGCCGAGCAGCGCGATGAGGGCTGCTTCGATGCGCTGCACCAGCGCCTTGACGCCGAGCTTGCGCCGCTTGAGGTCGAGCAGCAGGTAGGCGACCAGCTGGCCGGGGCCGTGGTAGGTGATCTGGCCGCCGCGGTCGATCTTCACCACCGGGATGCCGATGTCGCGCAATAAATGTTCGGGCTTGCCGGCCAGGCCCTGCGTGAACACCGGCGGATGCTGGCAGAGCCAGATTTCGTCGGCCGTGTCCGCCGTGCGTTGCGCTGTGAAGGTTTGCATGGCGCGCCAGGTCGGCTCAAAGTCAGCCGTGGCGAGACGCCGAACAATCACAAGACCGCCTCCGCCCTGCCGTCTCGCACGGGTGTGTCAGTGAATCGGCGGTCGGTGCCGTTCGCTTGGCACGCATCCTCGCGCCGCGGGGCCCCTGCTACGCCGCTCACAGCACCACCTTGACGAGCGGGTGGCTCGTCAGCGCTCGATAAAGGGCATCGAGCTGCGCTTTCGACGTGGCGTGTACCATGCAGGTGAGCGAGAGATAGTTGCCGGCCTTCGATGGGCGCATTTCCATCGTCGCGGCGTCGAAGTCGGGCGCGTGTTTCAGCACGACATCGGCAATCGCCTGGACAAAACCTTCCTGCGCCAGTCCCATCACCTTGATCGGGAAATCGCAGGGGAACTCGATAAGCGTTTCGTCAGCCACGCATCACCGTTCGCTTGAAGTCCTGGTACCAGCCGTACATGCGCCAGAACACCGGGCCGGGTTTGCCCGCATTTTCGTGATGTCCGACCGGATGACCGTCGAGCGTGACGATGGGCAGCACTTCCTTGGTCGAGGACGTCATCCAGAGCTCGTCGGCCTCGCGCGTCTCCTCCTCGAGGATGTCGCGCACCTGGTGCGGCAGGCCGTGACTGGCCGCGAGTTCCAGCACCACGTCGTAGGTGATGCCCGCCAGCATCAGATGGCTTTTCGGCGGTGCCAGCAGCACGCCGTTCTTGACCGCGAAAATATTGGAGGCGGCGCCTTCGGAAAGATGGCCGTCGCGGAACAGCACGGTTTCCTGGCAGCCCGACTCGATGGCCATCTGCCGCAGCAGGCAATTGGCCAGCAGCGAGGTGACCTTGAGGTCGCAGCGCAGCCAGCGGTAGTCGGCGGTCGAAACGGCAGCGATGCCTTCAGCGCGTTGCTCCTCGGCAGGCGTCACCAGCGGCTCGCTCATGATGAACACCGTGGGCGTAGTCGTCTTCGGGAAGGCGTGGTTGCGCACGTCCATCGGACCGCGCGTGACCTGGATCAGCACCGACTGGTCATCGCTGTCGCTCAGTTCGATGATGCGCCCGATCGTGGCCGGCCATTGCGCGATCGCGTGTGGAACGGTCAGCCGGATGCCGTCGAGGCTGTCGTGCAGGCGGCGGAGATGCTCGTCGAGCCTGAAGGGCTTCCGGGAGTAGACGGGAATGACCTCATAGACGCCGTCGCCGAACAGGAACCCCCGGTCCATGACCGAGACCACGGCCTTGTCCCGCGGCAGGAACGCACCGTCGAGGTAGACCGTGCTCACTTGAACCAGAGCATCAGCGTATCCCACGCACGGCCGAGCATCCCGGCAACCGGGACATTTTCGAGCGCCACGACCGGGTACTCGCCCAAGGGTTTGCCGTCGGCGGACAATTTGAGCGTGGCGATGGCGTCACCTTGCTGAACCGGTGCCAGCAGCGGTTGCCGGCTGACGAGTTCCGTTTTCAGCCGTTCGGCCATGCCCTTCGGCAGCGACAGGACCAGATCCTCCTGGAAGCCGACTTTGACCGTGCCCTGAGCGCCCTTGAACACCTTGAGTTGCGATACGACCTGATTCTTCTCGTGCACGCGCACGGCGTCGAAATTGAGAAAGCCATGGTTGAGCAAGCGCTGTGATTCCTGGGCGCGCATGCTGTCGGAATCGGCTCCCAGCACGACGGAAATCAGCCGCCGCGCGCTGCGCTTGGACGAAGCGATCAGACAGTAACCGGCATTTTCCGTAAAGCCCGTCTTGACGCCGTCGACCGTGGGATCGAGCCAGAGCAAGCGGTTGCGGTTCGGTTGGGTAATGCGGTTGTAGGTGTATTCCTTGCGGGAATAAGTCGTGTAGTACTCGGGAAAATCGCGGATGACGGCCTGGGCCAGCTTGGCGAGGTCGCGCGCCGTCGAGTAGTGCTGGGGATCGGGCAGGCCGGTGGCATTGACGTAGTGGGTGTTCGCCAGGCCAAGCCGCCGCGCCTCGAGGTTCATGCGCTGCGCAAACGCTTCTTCCGAGCCGGCGATGGCCTCGGCGAGGGCGATGCAGGCATCATTGCCGGACTGAATGATCATTCCCTGGATCAACTCGCCGATCGTGACTGGATGCTTCGGATCGATGAACATGCGCGAACCAGGCGCTTTCCAGGCGCGTTCCGACACGGTGACGGCCTGATCGAGCTTGAGCGAGCCTTGCTTGAGCGCGGCAAACGTCAAATACGCCGTCATCAGCTTGGTCAGCGAAGCGGGCTCGACGCGCGCGTCGGCTTCATGTTCGACCAGCGATTGTCCGGAAGCGTGGTCAACCAGGAGCCACGCCCTTGCCGAGAGGTTGGGCGGCTGAACGGTCTGGGCATGGGCCCAAGCTGTCGACAAGAGCGACAGCAGCAGGAGCACGATTTTCATTGGGGGATGATGTTGCACGGGAGTGGCCTCATTATAGGCCCGGGCTCAGCGCCGTACCACGACGGGGCGGAAATCGAGCAGTTCGGCGAGTTGATCCACCGCGCGTTGCGCCTCGTCGTGGCTGGCCCAAGGGCCGAGATGAAGCCGGTACATGCCGCCGCCGGCCTTGACGTGCAGGCGATCGCCGAGGCTGCCGAGCTCCCGGGCCAGGCGTCCGCGCAGGGCTTCGGCGTTGTCGGCGTTGCCGAAGGCGCCCAGTTGCAGATAAATGCCGCCGCCATCGAGAATTTCGGGCAGCGGACGCGGCGTTGCCTCGGCCTGGATCAGCATGGCGATGGGGTCGTCGCCCGGTGTTGGCATCGCGGGCGCAATGGCCTCCTGTCCGGGGCGCAGGCTCACCACGTCCACCAGGGTGCTGCCATTGCCGATATAGCCCAGCTTCCAGGCCGCCGTGTAGGAAAGATCGATAATGCGACCGGCATGGAAGGGGCCGCGATCGTTGATGCGGACGGTTACCGATTTGCCGTTGGCGGGGTTGGTCACGCGCGCGTAAGAGGGGATCGGCAGCGTGGGATGCGCGGCAGTCATGCCGTACATGTCGTAAGGCTCGCCGCTCGAGGTCTTCTGGCCGTGGAATTTTCGCCCATACCAGCTGGCGATACCGCGTTCGCGGTAGGCGCCGATGTCGCGCTGGGGCGTGTAGTCGCGACCGAGTACGGAATAAGGACGGTTGGCGAAGCGATGCAGGGCTTCGGGGCGCGGCACGGCATCCGGCACGGCATCCAGATTGTCGGGTGGATTGTCGCCGGGGCCGTCGTCGAGGTAGTAGCCGCCGCCCCTCTTCACTATCGGTGCCGGCTGTTTCTCGGGCGGCGTGGGCTTGCTGGCGGCCGGCGGCCGCGGAATCGCTGGTGCGGGCGGCTGGCTACCGCATGCGGCCAGACCGAGCAGCGCAACCATGGCGACCAGGCGGACGATCATTTCTGCACCAGCATGCGGTTCTTGTGAATACTCATGAGAATGCCCACGCCGAGGAAGAGCGTCACCAGCGCCGTGCCGCCGTAGCTGATGAAGGGCAGCGGAACGCCGACCACCGGCAGTATGCCGCTCACCATGCCCATGTTCACGAACGCATAGGTGAAGAAGATCAAGGTGATGGCGCCCGCCAGCAAGCGCGCGAACAAGGTGGGCGCGTTGGCGGCAATCATCAGGCCGCGCCCGATCAGCAGGGCGTAAAGAACGAGCAATAAGGCGTTGCCGACCAGGCCTAACTCTTCAGAGAATACGGCGAAGATGAAGTCGGTGTGACGTTCTGGAATGAACTCCAGCTGGGCTTGTGTTCCATGGCCCCAGCCCTTGCCGAGGACGCCGCCCGAGCCGATGGCGATGGTCGATTGGATAATGTGAAATCCCTTGCCCAGGGGATCCTTCTCCGGGTCCAGCAGCGTCAGGATTCTGGCGCGCTGATAATCGTGAAGCAGCGTCCACGCCAGCGGTGCGGCGGCCGCCCCCATGGCGGCGAGACCGGCCAGGATTTTCCAGGGCAGGCCGCCCAGAAAAATCACGTAGAAGCCGGCGGCGAGAACCAGGATGGCGGTGCCGAGATCGGGTTGTCGGGCAATCAAGGCGGTCGGCACCAGCAGGATCATGGCGGCGACGGCGTAGTCGCGCAGGCGCGGTTGCGCTTCGCGTTTTTGAAAGTACCAGGCGAGCATCAGCGGCACGGCGATCTTCAGCATTTCCGATGGCTGAATGCGCATGACATGGAGGTCGAGCCAGCGTCTGGCGCCCTTGGAGACATCGCCGAACAAGGCGACGGCGATCAGCAGAACGATCCCGATCACGTACACGGGCGGTGCCAGGTGCATCAGGCGTTGCGGCGGCAACTGGGCGACCAGGCGCATGACGATCAGGGCCGCCACCATGTTCAGCAGCTGGTTGGTGATGCGTTCGGGCGAGGCGCTGCCAACCATGGCCAGTCCCACCAGCACCAACAAGCCGGCCAACAACAGCAAAGGCCCGTCAATAGGCGCGATGAGCCACCGCCAGAGATCGCGAGGGTGCCAGCTCGGGTTGAGACCGCTCATTCCTCTTCTTCCTCGGCCGTTTCGTCGACGGGTGCGGCGGCGTTGGCGCGCTTGCCGAGCAGGTAGTAGTCCAGCACTTGCCGCGCGATGGGCGCGGCGGCCTGGGCGCCGAAGCCGCCGTTTTCGACCAGCACGGCGAGCGCGATAGTCGGCTTGTCGGCCGGCGCAAAAGCGATGAACAGCGCGTGGTCGCGCAGTTCCTTCTTGAGGCCCGAAGCCCGGTACTGCCCGCCTTTCAGCGAGAACACCTGGGCCGTGCCCGTCTTGCCGGCAGCCTGGTACGGCGTGCCGGCAAATGCTCGGGCGCCGGTGCCTTCCTTATTGACCCCTACCATGGCGTGCTTGATGAAATTGATGTCGGCCTGCCGGAGCGGCAGCGTGCGGATCGGCCGGGGTTCGATGAATCTCTTTTCGCCCGTGTGGGCGTTTTCGACGTACTGGACCAAGTGCGGACGGAACATCACGCCGTTATTGGCCAGCGTTGCCGTCGCCTGGGCCAGCTGGATCGGCGTGTAGGCGTTGTAGCCTTGCCCGATGCCGATCGAAATGGTCTCGCCGGCAAACCACTTCTGTTGTTCCGGTTTCTTGAAGCGCTTCTTTTTCCATTCCTGCGAGGGCAGCACCCCTTCGGATTCGCCGGCGATATCGATGCCGGTTCGTTGTCCCAGCCCCAACTGTCCCATGAAGCTCGCGATGTTGTCGATGCCCAGGTCGCTGGCGAGCTGATAGTAGTAGGTGTCGCACGAAACGACGATCGACTTGTACATGTCCACCAAGCCATGGCCACCTTTTTTGTCGTCGCGGAAAGTGTGGTTCCCGAACTTGAAGAAGCCGGGATCCGAGATCGTTTGTTCCGGCGTCCGCTTGCCCAGCGTCAGGGCCGCGAGCGCCATGAAGGGCTTGAACGTCGAGCCGGGCGGATAGGCGCCGTTCAGCGCGCGATTGACCATGGGCTTGTCCGGCGAGTTGTTGAGTTCATCCCAGTCCTGGCCGGCAATGCCATCGACGAAAAGATTGGGGTCGAAATTCGGCATGGATACCAGCGCCAGGATGCCGCCGGTGGATGGTTCGATCGCCACCAGCGAGCCCCGGCGCTCGCCAAAAGCTTGCTCGGCCACTTCCTGCAACTTGGCGTCGATCGTCAGCTTCAGATTGTTGCCGGCCGTGGGCGGCGTGCGGGCGAGCAGCCGCACGGCACGTCCGCCGGCGTCGACTTCGACCTGTTCGAAACCGGTGATGCCATGCAGATCGAACTCGTAGTGCTGCTCCAGCCCGGATTTGCCGAAGTGGTTGGTGCCCCGGTAGTTCGCTTCCTGCTCGTTTTGTTCGATTTTTTCCAGGTCTCTGTCGCTGATGCGGCTGATGTAGCCAAGCAGGTGCGAGCCGAAAGCGCCGTTCGGATAGTCCCGGAACAAGCGCGCCTTGATATCGAACCCCGGGAAGCGGTAACGCTGCGCGATGAACCTTGCCACTTCCTCGTCGGACAGGCGCGTCCGGATAGGCAAGGACTCCAGATTGCGGGTTTCCTCCAGCAGTTTCTTGAAGCGCCTGCGGTCCTTGGGCTGGATGTCGATGACCCCGGCGAGCGACTCGATGGCGTCATCGAGGCTGCCTGCTACTTTCGCCGGCATGATTTCCAGGGTGTAAGCGGAGAAGTTTCTCGCCAGCACGACGCCGTTGCGGTCGGTGATCAAACCGCGGTTGGGAACGATCGGCACCAGCGCGATGCGGTTATCCTCGGCCCGGGTCCGGTAGTACTCGTGCTGTATCACCTGCAGCCAGACGAACCGGGCAAACAGGATGCCGAAACACAGCAGGACGAAGGCGCCGGCGATGGTCAGGCGGCGGGTGAAGCGGCCCAGGTCGTCGGGGGTATTCGTGAGTTGCATCAGATCGGACGATTGTCGTCGCGTTCCACTGGCCGGTATTGCGGCAGCAGCAGCAGGTAGGTCAGCGGATACCAGAGGGCGGCGCCGACCAGGCTGCTGATGAACCAGAGGAAACCCGGGAATTCGGCGCCGGCGATCAGGCGCGTCAAGAGCATGATCAACTGGGTGCCCAGCAGCATGGGGAACACGTGCAAGGCCTGCTCAAGCAGCGGGAACCAGAGAATGCGCCGCGACAACTGGCCGGCGGTAAATGCCAGCAATACGTAGGCCAGCGCATGCTGGCCCATGATGCTGGCGTCGGCGACGTCCATGATCAAGCCTAGCATAAAGGCCGTGCCCATGCTGACCTTGAGCGGCTCGCGGATGCACCAGAAGGCCAGCGTCAGGGCAACCCAGTCGGGCAGAATCGGGAATCTGCCGAGCGGCACCAGGTTGGCAAACACGGCGCAGGCCAATGTCAGGAAAATGAACCAAGCCTTGACTGGCAGAAGAATGCGCCGCGACGAATGGGTGGGTTGCATTTATTTCAGCCTCGCGCGCGACTTCCGGCCCTTGGTCGAGGGCTCTTGCGTTGGTGCGGCCTCGTCGGGCCGAGCCTGCGCGATCCTCCGTCCCAATACCAGCACCTGGCCATGGCGTTCGACGCCCGCCACCGGCGCGCAGGCGATACGGGCGAAGGCCAAGGAGTTCTCGCGGTCCACGGTGACCACTTTCGCGACCGGCAAGCCGGGCAGGTAAACCCCGTCGAGCCCCGATGTGACCAGCAGATCTCCGGTCTGAACGTCGGCGTTGGTGGCCAGGTAGCGCAGTTCAAGGGCACCGGCGCTGGCGCTGGCGAGAATGGCCCGCAGGCCGTTGCGTTGGACCTCGACCGGAATGGCTTGATCCTTGTCGGTCAGCAGGGTCACCTCGCTGGTCATGGGGAAGACGCGGGTGATCTGGCCGACGATGCCGAGCTCGTCGACCACGGCCTGGCCGGCCTCGATACCCGCCTGGCTGCCCTTGTCGATGATGACGCGACGCGAGAACGGGTCTCGTGCGGCATAGAGGATGTCGGCCACCTGTCCGATCGCCGGCTGGCGTTCCTTCATTTCCAGCAAGGCCCGCAGGCGCTGGTTTTCCTGGTCGAGGTGAGTTTGCCTGAGCAGCAGATTGGCGGTGGCCAATTGCTGCTTGCGCAGCGCTTCATTCTCATTCTTGAGTTCGCGCAGGCTGGAAAGATAGTCGCCCAGATCCATGCCGGCATCGACGGGCAGATAAGCGGCGCGCTGCAATGGCCAGAGTACCGTCGCGGCACCCAGGCGGGCCCATTCGAGCGTGTGGAAACGGAGGTCCGCCACCAATAGCGCCACGGAAAGTGAAACAAAGAAGAACAGCCGGGCGAGCGGCGCCGGACCCCGCTTGAAGAAGGGTGGCGGCGAATGTCCGACGACTGACATCAAGGTAGTAGGCGCTCCCGTGAATGGCTACCGCGCGCAACCCAGCAACCCGTGGCGCCGTTGCGCAGACTATCGGGAACGCTGGTTACTCGTTGGCAAAAATACTGCCGAGTTTGTCCATCTTTTCGAGGGCGATGCCGGAGCCACGCACGACGCAGGTCAGCGGGTCTTCGGCCACGATCACCGGCAGGCCGGTTTCCTCCATCAGCAGACGGTCGAGGTCGCGTAGCAGCGCACCGCCGCCGGTCAGCACCATGCCCTTGTCGGCGATGTCGGCGCCCAACTCGGGCGGCGTCTGCTCGAGTGCGATTTTCACCGCGCCGACGATCTGGTTGAGCGGATCGGTGAGCGCCTCGAGGATTTCGTTGGAGGAAATCGTGAAGCTGCGCGGAATGCCCTCGGCCAGGTTGCGGCCCTTGACTTCCATCTCCTTGACCTCAGAACCGGGGAACGCGGAGCCGATTTCCTTCTTGATCTGCTCGGCGGTGGTTTCACCGATCAGCATGCCGTAGTTGCGGCGGATGTAATTGATGATCGCCTCGTCGAACTTGTCGCCGCCGACGCGCACCGAACCGGCATAGACCATGCCGCCGAGCGATATGACGCCGACTTCCGTCGTGCCGCCGCCGATGTCCACCACCATCGAACCGGTGGCGTCGGAAACCGGCAGGCCGGCGCCGATCGCCGCGGCCATCGGTTCCTCGATCAAGTAGACCTGGCTGGCGCCGGCGCCAAGCGCCGACTCGCGGATGGCGCGACGTTCGACCTGCGTCGAACCGCAAGGCACGCAGATGATGATGCGCGGACTCGGACTGAACAGCCGCGAGTCGTGCACCTTCTTGATGAATTGTTTGAGCATCTGCTCGGTGACGGTGAAGTCGGCGATCACGCCGTCCTTCATCGGCCGGATGGCCGTAATGTTTCCTGGAGTCTTGCCGAGCATCTGCTTGGCGGCGTGGCCGACGGCCTGAATGGTTTTCTTGGCGTTGGGGCCGCCTTCGGTGCGGATGGAAACGACCGAGGGTTCGTCGAGCACGATACCCTGGCCACGCACATAGATCAGCGTGTTGGCGGTGCCGAGATCGATAGCAAGGTCGTTGGAAAAATAGGAACGAAGAAAGCCGAACATCGAGGATTCCGATAACAATGACGTGACGGGAACAGCAGAGCGCGGCCCGCCGACCGGGAAGTGGGCAGGGGGGCGGCGGCGAAATGGCTTATGATAACGTATCCTGTTCGTCAAGATAAGATTTAGCCCGCATGTCTTTGAATCACGACGAGGTTCGCCGGATCGCCCGCCTGGCCCGCCTCGAGATTTCTCCGGACGAAGTCGAAGGAACGCGTGCCCGGCTCAACGGCATCCTGGACTTCATCGCGCAATTGCAATCCGTCGATACCCGCGATGTCGTGCCCATGGCGCACGCCATCGACGTGGTGCAGCGGCTGCGGGCGGACCAGGTGACCGAGACCGACCGCCGGGACGCTTATCAGGCCGTGGCGCCCGAAACCGAGGCCGGGCTCTATCTGGTGCCGAAGGTGATCGAATGATTCGCGCGTCGCTGAAGGAACTATCGACCGCCCTGGCGACCAGGAAAATATCGGCGGTGGAACTTGCCGGCGAGTTCCTCGATCGGATCGAAAAGCGCAATCCGACGCTGAACGCTTTCATTACCGTCGATCGCGATCGAACCCTGGCCGGGGCGCGGCTGGCGGACCAACGCCGCGCCAAGGGCGAAACCGGGCCGCTACTGGGCGTGCCGCTTGCCCACAAGGATATTTTCTGCACCGGGGAATGGCTGACCACCTGCGGTTCCAAGATGCTGTCGAACTTCGTTTCGCCCTACGATGCCCACGTCGTCGAGCGTTTCAAGACTGCGGGCACGGTCATGCTCGGCAAGCTCAACATGGACGAGTTCGCCATGGGCTCGTCGAATGAAACCTCGTATTTCGGACCGGTGAAGAATCCCTGGGACCCCCGCCGCGTGCCCGGCGGCTCCTCGGGCGGCTCGGCCGCCGCCGTCGCGGCACGCCTGACGCCCGCCGCAACCGGCACCGACACCGGCGGCTCGATTCGCCAGCCGGCCGCGTTGTGCGGCCTGACCGGCCTCAAGCCTACCTATGGCGTCGTATCCCGCTACGGCATGATCGCCTTTGCCTCCTCGCTCGACCAGGCCGGGCCGATGGCCAAGTCGGCCGAGGATTGCGCGCTGATGCTCTCGGCCATGGCCGGTTTCGACGAACGCGATTCCACGTCGCTGCGGCGCGAGACGGAGGACTATGCGCGCGACTTGGCGAAGCCGCTCGCCGGACTGCGCATCGGCCTGCCGAAAGAGTTCTTTGGCGAGGGCATGGATGCCGACGTCCGCGCGGCCGTCGAAGCCGCGCTCGACGAATATCGCAGGCTGGGCGCGGCGACGGTCGAGGTCAGCCTGCCCAACTCGGGTTTGTCCGTGGCGGCCTACTACGTGATTGCGCCGGCCGAAGCCAGCTCCAATCTGTCGCGCTTCGATGGCGTGCGCTACGGCCATCGCGCCGCCGAATATGCCGATTTGGTGGACATGTACTGCAAGAGTCGCGCGCAGGGCTTCGGCGAAGAGGTCAAGCGCCGCATCCTGATCGGAACCTACGTGCTGTCCCACGGCTACTACGACGCCTACTACGTGAAGGCGCAGAAGATTCGGCGGCTCATCGCGACTGACTTTGAGGAAGCCTTCAAGGTCTGCGACGTCATCATGGGCCCGACCACGCCTTCCGTTGCCTTCCGCTTCGGCGAAAAAAGCGCCGATCCCGTCCAGATGTATCTATCCGATATCTACACCATCGCCGTGAACCTGGCCGGTCTGCCGGGAATGTCGATTCCCTGCGGTTTCGGCAACGACGGCATGCCGGTCGGACTGCAAGTGATCGGTCCGTGGTTCGCCGAGGCGAAGATGCTCAATGTCGCGCACCAGTACCAGCAGGTCACGGACTGGCATGCGCGCATGCCGGGGGACGCGGCATGAACTGGGAAGTGGTCATCGGGCTGGAAACCCACGCCCAGCTGCAAACGAAGTCGAAGATCTTCTCCGGCGCGTCGACCGCCTTCGGCGCCGAACCCAACCGCCAGGCCTGCGCCGTCGACATCGCCTTGCCTGGCGTGCTGCCGGTGCTCAACCGCGAAGCGGTGGTGTGCGCCATCAAGTTCGGCCTCGCGGTCGGCGGCGACATTGCGCCCCGTTCCATCTTCGCCCGCAAGAACTACTTCTATCCGGATCTGCCCAAGGGCTACCAGATCAGCCAGTACGAGATCCCGGTCGTTTCGGGCGGCAGCGTCGCCATCACAGTCAGTCATGGCGATGCGCCGGTCGACAAGACCGTGCGCCTGACCCGCGCCCACCTCGAGGAGGATGCCGGCAAGTCGCTGCACGAGCTGAGCGGCTCGCACGTGGCGCTCGGCCACGGCAAGACCGGCATCGACCTCAACCGCGCCGGCACGCCGCTGCTGGAGATCGTCACCGAGCCCGACATGCGCTCGTCGGCCGAAGCGGTGGCCTATGCCAAGGCGCTGCACTCCCTGGTGACCTGGATCGGCATCTGCGACGGCAACATGCAGGAAGGCAGTTTCCGCTGCGACGCCAACGTCTCCGTGCGCCGGCCCGGCGCGCCGCTCGGCACGCGGCGCGAGATCAAGAACCTCAACTCCTTCCGTTTCCTGCAGCAGGCCATCGATTACGAGATCCAGTGGCAGATCAACGAGATCGAGGAAGGCCGCAAGATCCAGCAGGCCACCGTGCTGTTCGATCCCGATACCGGCCAGACGCGCGCCATGCGTTCGAAAGAGGATGCGCACGACTACCGCTACTTCCCAGATCCCGATTTGTTGCCGCTGGAGATCACGCCGATGTGGATCGAGGAAGTGAAGTCCGAAATGTTGGAGTTGCCCGCAGCCCGTACAGCTCGTTTTGAGAGCGAATTTGGCCTCTCGAAATACGATGCTTTAGTGTTGAACAATGGGTTTGATATCGGCAACTACTTTGAAGGCGTTGTTCGTAGTGCTGTGCGTAGTGGCGAACGTGTGACTCCAGAACTAGCAAAGATATGCGCGAACTGGGTAATCAATGAAGTATCGGCACAAATGAATCAGGAGGGAGAAGCCCATCCCACTTGGCAATTTGGCGTGTCGGCCGATACGCTCGGGCACTTGCTACGCAGGATGCGCGAAGGTGTCATTGGCGCAAAGGTGGTTAAGAAATTGTTTTCGGATTTTTGGGAAGAAGCACGCCAATGTGCGTACGAACATCAGGGTGGCTATCCTGAAAAGGTGGATGAAGAAATCGAGTCGCGCGGCCTCAAGCAGGTGTCCGATGCCTCGGCGATAGAACCCATCATCGACGCAGTGCTGGCCGCCAACCAGAAGTCCGTCGAGGAATTCCGCGCCGGCAAGGAA
>JAGVUA010000054.1 GCA_019136545.1 Betaproteobacteria bacterium | reverse complement strand
GCCGGGCATGCCCACCGGCGCGTCGACGCGCACCTCGGCGGCCATTGCCGCGGCATTGGCAAAGGAACCGAACGGTCCGGCCAGTATCCGGAGGCGGACATTGCTGGCGACCGCATTCTGGTACAGATCCACGATGGCGGCCCGATCGGCGCGCGGCGGCGAACCGACCGGATCCTCGATGGTGGCGCCATCGGCGTAGAGCGCCACCACGCCCTCGGCATCGCCGGCATTCACCCGTTCGACATACTGGACCATGACGGCCTTCATTGCTGCTTGCGTCGGCATCTTGTACCTCGTGGGATTCGCTTGGAGTTCAGAATGATCGATGGCGCCGGGCCGGCTGCATCGCCTTTACACGGGCGGTCGCTGCTTTGCCCATGGCGCCGCCGTTTCGAGCTGGGCGGCGAGCCGGAGCAGCAGCATCTCGTCGCCGAAGCGCGCGGCGAATTGCGAGCCGATCGGCAGCTTGTCGGCCGCCCATGTTCCAGAGCGCCGTGAACGGACTGATATTGAGCGCCGCCGGGACAAATTTCTCATAAGGCTGATCCAGCGACAGCGCCCCCAGGCGAGGCGGAGGCACCGCGGTGACTGGCGATAGCACCATGTCGTAGCGGCCGAGGAAGTCGTCGAGGATCGTGCCCACCCGATCCAAGGTGGCGCGGGCGCGATAAACGTCCTCCGCGCTCCGCTTGCGGGCTTCCTGGTAGTGACGCCAGTTGATGGGCTCGATGTCCGCTTCGGTCACCTCGCGGCCGAGTTGCTTCTCGCGGTCGCGGAGGGCGACCAGCATGCCGGTCCCGGTCATGACGCCCATCGCGCCGAACATCTCCTGCACCGGCAGTATCGGTGCCGCCGGTTCGATCACGTGGCCCAGCGACTCGCACAGCTTCGCGGTTTTCGCCGCAGCCGCCTGGCAATCGGGGTGGACGGGCAGTCCGAAGAGATGCGTGTCCCAGAGCGCGATGCGCAACTTGGGCGGCGGGCGTCGATGGCCGGTCAGGTAACGGGTGCTGCCGACGGGCGGCAGGACGCGGCTGCCGGCCTCCGGCCCCTGGCTGATATCCAGCAGGGCCGCCGAATCGCGCACCGAGCGCGTGATGGCGTGCATGATCGAAAGGCCCATCCAGCCCTCCAGCTTGTCCGGCCCGAATGGAATCCGTCCCCTGCTTGGCTTGAGACCGAACAGGCCGCAGTGGGATGCGGGAATCCGGATCGAGCCGCCGCCATCGCTGGCATGGGCCGCTGGCAGGATCCCCGCTGCCACTGCCGCTGCCGCGCCGCCCGATGAGCCCCCGGCGCTGTGCTCGAGGTTCCAGGGGTTGCGCGTCAGCCCCCACAAGCGGGATTCGGTGGTGCCGGTCTGGCCAAACTCCGGACTTGCCGTCTTGCCGAAGATGTTGAGCCCGGCCTGGCGGTAACGGCTGACCAGCAGGCTGTCATGGTCGGCCACGGCATCGCGGAAGAACAGGCTGCCATTGCTGGTGATCGTGTTCTTGAGCGCAATGTTGAGGTCCTTGAGCAGCATGGGTACGCCGCCCAGCAGGCCAGACGGCTTGCCTTGGGGCAGCGTTGCCCGCGCGAGATCGTAATGCTTGAGCACCACCGCATTGATCGTCGGATCGATGGCTTCCGCCCGACGGATGGCGGCCTCGAGCACCTCCGACGCGGTGACGTCGCCGCGCCGTATCAAATCCGCCAGGCCGAGCGCATCGTGGTTCGCATATTCGGTCTGCGTCAAGCCGCGCGCATGCCCCGCGCTGGACAGACCCAGGGCGGTTCCGGCCAACAACCCGCCGGAGGTTTTGAGAAAGTGGCGACGCTCCATGAGTTTTACCTCAATGAATTTGACTAGGCTGATTTTTCGCAACCCTAGCGGCGGGGTGCATGGCGCTCATCCTTCAATTGGACTAGCGGTCGCTCAGGTCGGCCAGCCCGGCACGATTTTCAACTCGCGCGCCAGCGCCTGGGCGTCGATCATCTGGCGCTGCCAGGCATCGGCGTCCGGGTGCGTGGCCAGCCACAGCAGCACTGTCGCCGGCACTTCGGGCGGCGCGCTTCCCCGCTGAATCGCCAGAGCCCCTTGGTCGCCGATGGTGGCCATCAGCGCTTCGGTCCTGACGACCCCCGGATTGAGGGTGAACGCCCGCATGCCGCGGCTGCCGAATTCCGTGGCGATTACGCCCGCCATGCGCGCGAACGCCGCCTTGCCGGCGCCGTAGCCGAATCCCCAGCCCCCTTGGTCGGCCGCGAAAGGCGGATCCTGGGCGCCGGCGCCGGAACCGACGTTGATGATGGTGCCGCCATCCTTGGCCAGCATTGCTTCGAGGATGCGGCGGGTCAGGCGGAACGGCGACAGGATATAGCCTTGGCACATCCGAGACAGGCTGGCTTCATCCAACTCAAGAAATGGCGCGTTGATGTCGCGACCCTGGTAGATGGCATTGTTGATCAATACATCGACCCGGCCGAACTCCGCCAGGACGTGCGCGGCGGCGTTGTCGACCGAAGCCGGATCGAGAAGGTCCATCGGCACCGCCAAGGTGCGGCCGCCGAACGCGGCCAGTTCGGCCATGGTGGTGGCGAGGCTGCCGGGCAGCGGCCGACCGTCGCGCGTGCGCAGCGCATGGGCGTTTGCCTGGCCTTCCGTTTCGGTGCGCGCGGTGATGGCGACATCGAAGCCGGCGCGCGCGAAGGCGAGCGCGGCAGCTTTGCCGATGCCTCGGCTGGCGCCGGTGATCATGACGATCTTCCCCATGCGACGACTCCCCTGGACCACGAAATGCGACCCAGTCTAGGGGGCGCCAGCTCACCGGGCATCGTCGCATCGGACGATACCCGCCGAAGCTTGGCGGCTGACGCAGTCAGGGCATTTGCAGGAACTCGATCAGCAGCGGATCGCCTGGGCGCTCCAGATAGGCGAAGGTGATGTCGGGGCTGTAGCGCTTGTACCAGATCGGGGCGTAACCCGCGGGTCGGACCTTGGCGATCCAGGCATCGGCATCGGCGACGCGAAAGCGCAAATGATGCATACCCTCATGGCCCTGGAGCGTGAATTCGGCATGGGGGCTTTCACCGCCGAGCCACTGGATCAGTTCGATTTCGAGCGTGCCGCTGCGCCCGAAGGCGATATCGAGTTCCACGTCGGCGACGCGTCCCCTGAACTGACAAGCTTTCACGGAGCCGTCGATGCGCTGAAACGGACCGAACAGCGGTGCGTAACGCGCCATGGCGGCATCGAGGTCACGAACGACGAAACCTATCTGGTCGATGGGCGGAAGGCCGAGCGCGTCGAGCGCCTGGGGGGAAGCTGGCATGGTCATGGTCTGGCAAGCGACGGGGGTTCAGGCCGACGGCAGCGGCAAGGTGAATACCGGCATGCTTTCGGGCATGCCGCCGAGACTGACGGCGCAGCGGGACATGGCATTGAAGGTGGCCAGGGCGATCGCCATGTCGCCGATTTGGCGATCGCTGAATTCCTTGCCAAGCCGCGCCATCAACGCCGGGCTGGCGTCGTCTTGATTCCGCAGGTAGGCGTTGGCGAATTCAAGGGCGAGTTTTTCCCTGGGATCGAGCTGGCTCTCCCGATAGCCGTCCTCCACCTGCGCCAGCTTTTCCTCCGTCATGCCATCGCGACGGGCTTCGTCATAGCGCGTCGACCGGCATATGACGCAATTCACCGTACGGGCGTTGCGCAGCCTCAGCATCTCGATCAGTCCCGGATTGATGCTGCTCGCCACCCAGTTGAGATGGGTAAGGCGCACCACCGGTTCGAGCAGATCGGCTGCCAGGCCGAAGGCGCTGTCTCTGATGATATGGCCGGTTTTGGGCGATGGCGGAACCGTGACGCGAGGTTTCGTTCCCATGATGGTCCTTTCAAGGGGCGGGCCGGAGACGGTTGAAAAGCAGTGCCAGCCTGATTCTGGCATCGATGAAGCCCAGCGCCTCGATCAGGCAGACCAGACCGGCGTCGCCGAAGTGACTCTGGATGTCCGCCGCCAATTCGTCCGTGATGAACTCTGCGCCCTGCGCATAGATTTCCGCGAAGGCCAGCACCGCCTTTTCGGAAGCGGCGAAATCCGCAGCGCGGTGCCAGCTTCCCGTCAGGACGAGCGCAGCTTTGGGTTCGGACAGCCCGCTTGCCCACGGCGAGCGCAGCGCCATCTCGCGGTCGGCGCGATGCATGGCGGCCAGTCGGAGCCTCGCCAGCTCCAGAATGGCCGCCGGCAGATGGTGCTGGCGCCCGAGCGCCTCCCACACCGCGTGAAAGGCACTTTCAATGTCCGGGCTGGCGCCGAGCGCGAGGGCGGCGCTGGTCATGGGAAGGGGCATGGTCATGGCAGTGGATCGGTCACAGTTAAAAGCATAGCATTAAAAAAATCGTGATGTTGGTGGCGAGCCTGCGATCGAGAAGTCCTGGAAAGGGTCGATCGACTTGTTTCACAATGGCGGTATTTCTTCTAAAATCGGCACCAAATAAGGAAGAAGCAGCATGAAGCGCCGATGTCATTTGTATGCAAAGATGATATCGGAATGTAGGGGCGGCAATTGTTTTTTACATATCGGGCTTCATTAACATCGTGATGGAGCCCGAATCGGATCGTCGGCGCGCTTCGTCATCCGCCGGGTTTTGCCGAGGGATGGCGACGACGCGTCGGTGGGTTCGGCGTGGTGAATCAAGGGAACGGCCATGGCGCTTGCAAGTGATGTCCTCCAGGAACGTTTGACGCCGCGCAGCGCCGCGACGCGCGCCAAGCTGATTACCGTCGCCGAGCGGTTGTTCGCCACGCGCGGCGTGGATGGCGTGACGCTGGCCTAGATCGGCAAGCTGGCGGGCCAACGCAATGCCGCGGTGTGCCAGTATCACTTCGGCGGGCGGGACAGCCTGCTCCAAGCCATAATCGACAAGCACGTGCCCGGCATCGTTGCCCGCCGACATGTACTGCTCGACGCGCTCGAACATGCGGGCCGCTTTGACTTGAGCGATGTTGTCCGTACTTTCGTTCAGCCGGTGGCGGAAAAGATGGTCGATCCGGACGGTGGCCGCGATTTCATCCGCATCAATGCGCAATTGGTGGCCCTTCATACCGTGCATGTCCGTCACGTTGGCCCTTCGCCCCTCAAGCTGCCGGCCAACGATCGTTTCATGCAGTTCCTGGAGCGGGCCCTGGCAGGACGGAACGTGCCGGCCGCGGTGCTCAAGCAGCGGACCATGTTGGCAGCCGTGTTGCTCTTTCACGGCATGGCCGACCATCTGCGCATGCTTGAACTGGCCAATACGACCGATGCCGCGATGGATACCGGGCTATTCCTGAACACGCTCGAAGAGGCCATCGTCGCCGTGCTGCAGGGGCCGTTGCGACCTTCTCGGAGAGACGCATGTCCCTGAGCGCTTCGCTTGTCGTCTACGCCATCGACGGGGTGGTGCCCGTGGTCGATCCCACGGCCTTCGTTCATCCGAGCGCCGTCCTGATCGGCGACGTCGTGGTCGGTCCCGGGTGCTACATCGGCCCATGCGCAAGCCTGCGCGGCGACTTCGGCCGATTGGTGATCAAGGCCGGCGTCAACATCCAGGACACCTGCGTCATGCATGGCTTTCCGGGGACCGAAACCATCGTCGAAGAAAACGGCCATATCGGTCATGGCGCCGTGCTGCACGGCTGTCGGATCGGCGCGAACGCCATGATCGGCATGAACGCGGTGGTGATGGACAACGCCCATGTCGGCGAGTCGTCGATCGTCGGTGCCTGCGCTTTCGTCAAGGCAGGTACGGACATTCCGCCGCGCAGCCTGGTGGCAGGCATACCCGCCAAGGTGGTGCGCACGCTTTCGGAGCAGGAAGTCGAGGCCAAGCGCACCGGCACCCGAACGTATCAGGCGCTCGCGCGTCGCTGTCATGCCACCATGGTCGCGACGTCGCCGCTTCCGGCCGAAGAATCCGGCCGCAAGCGGATCGATGTGCCGGGCGCGGCCACTGCCGCCACGCTGAAGACCCGGCAGCCGCCGTCCGGCGCTTGAGCCCTAATCTGAATGAGGTATGACACCGCCGGCTTTGCGCTCCATGCTTCGGCAGTAGCCAACTCCTGGAGCGAAGTCCCTTGCCTATCAACTGTTCGCCGTCCCGGCCATTGGCGCTCGATGATGTCGAGCGATGGGATGCCGAGACCGATGTCCTGATCGTCGGATTCGGCATCGCGGGCGCCTGCGCGGCGATCGAGGCGCGCAACACCGGGGCGCGCGTCGATGTGTTCGAAGTGGCGGCGGCGGCAGGCGGTAGCGCCGCGCTGTCGGGGGGCGAGTTCTATCTCGGCGGCAGCGGCGGCACGCCGGCACAGCGCGCGGCGGGTTTCGACGACGCGACGGAGGATTTCTTCAAGTATCTGATGATGGCCGGCGGACCCGGCGCGGATGAGGCGCGGGTACGGTGCTACGCCGATAACGCCGTTGCGCATTTCCACTGGCTGGTCGAACAAGGCATTCCGTTCAAGGGCACCTATCTGCCCGGCAAGTGGCTGGAACCGCTGACCGACGACACGCTCATCTGGTCGGGCAGCGAGGCGGCCTGGCCGTTCGCCCAGCAAGCCAAGCCGGCGCCGCGTGGCCACGCCGCGCAGCTGCCCGGCTGGGGCGCCGGCAAGCTGATCATGGAGAAACTGATTGCCAGGGCACTGGATCTCGGGGCCACCGCGCACTTCAACACCCGGGTGTTGGCGTTGGTGGCGGATCGCCATGACGCGGTCCATGGTATCGTTGCGCGCATCGATGGCGAGCTTCGCACCGTGCGCGCTCGCAAGGGCGTGATCCTCTGCGCCGGCGGTTTCATCTGCAACGACGACATGGTGCGCACGTACGCACCGCAGGCACTAGGCTGTCCGAACCCGACGACGGGCGGCAATGACGATGGCTCGGGTATCCGCATGGGCATATCGGTGGGCGCCGCGGCGATCCACATGGACCAGTTTTTCGCCACCCGTCCGTTTTTTCCTCCCGAGTCGCTGGTCAAGGGCATTTTCATCAACGAAGCGGGCCAGCGCTTCATCAACGAAGATGCCTATCACGGCCGCGTGACGCACTACATGCTGCGCCAGCCCAATGGCCGCGCATGGCTGCTGGTGGACGAGGAGATTTTTGCGCGGCCCGTGACCAACCCGAACATCGACATCGCGGCAACGGGCGATACGTGGCTGGAAGTCGAGCACGAGCTGGGGCTGCCGAAGGGTGAACTGACGCACACCGTCGAAAGCTACAACCGCCATGCCGCGGCGGGAGCGGATCCGATCTGGCACAAGGCGAAAGCCTTCCTAAGGCCCTTGGCCAAGGCTCCTTTCGCCGCGCTGAGTTTCTGTGCGCAGGATTATCCGGCGACTTTTTTCACGCTGGGCGGCTTGTGGACGTCGACGGATGGCCAAGTGCTGACTCCTGCGGGCGAGGCCATCCCCGGACTGTTCGCGGCGGGGCGCACGGCCTGCGGCCTGCCGCGCTGGGGCGAGGGCTACAGCTCCGGCATGTCTCTGGGCGATTCCAGCTTCTTCGGGCGCCAGGCGGGCCGACGGGCGGCGCTGACCGGATGAAGCGCGGGAGGGCGCCGGCGAAACGGCCGGCGAGCGCCGCCGAGATAATGGTTTTGACTTTTGCCGCGCGGTATTGCGGTTCGACAACATGGGGAATCAAGCATGACGCCTGAAGAAACTAGGGACTTTGAAGCGAAGATTCGCGCCTATGTCGGGCGCGAAGTCGGCGCGCCGACCAGGGGCAAGGACGATGTCAATCCGGCCATGATCCGCCATTGGACGGAGGTGACCGGGGACGAGAGTCCCGTCTATTGCGACCAGGCGTTCGCGGCCAAGTCCAGCAAGGGCGGCATCATCGCGCCGCCGACGATGTTGCAGATCTGGTCCATGGAAGGCTATGCCATGTGCCAGCGGCCCGAGATGGATCTGCAGCGCGAGTTGCACAAGATCTTCGATGCCCACGGCTTCGTCGGCGTGCTGGGCACCAATACTTCCACCGATTTCTACCGCGACTTGCGGCCGGGCGACCAAGTCACCGCGCATACCGTCATCGACAATATTTCCGAGCGCAAGACCACGGCGCGCGGTGTCGGCTATTTCATCGAAACCGTGACGAAATTCACGGACCAGCACGGTGCCGACGTCGGCCGCCAGGTGTTCCGCGTGCTGAAGTTCATGCCCAACGCCGAAACCGCCGAGGCCAAGGCCAGCACCGCCGGCGCCGCCGACAAGCCGGCGCCGCCCACGCGCATTCAGGCGCCGCGCGGCCACGACAATGCCTGGTGGTGGGAGGCCATCGACCAGGGGAAACTGATGATTCAGCGCTGCAAGGGTTGCGGCACCTTGCGCCATCCCCCCAGGCCGATGTGCGGCGACTGCAATTCGACCGAATGGGATGCCATCGAATCGAGCCTCGAAGGCGAGGTTTACAGCTTCACCGAACTGCACTATCCGAAGTTTCCCGGTTATCCCTACCCGCTGCTCTGCGCCGTGGTGCAGTTGCGCGAAGGCACGCGCCTGATCGCCAACCTGGCCGGTTGCGAACCGGAACAGGTATTCATCGGCATGAAGGTGCGGGGCAAGGTCGAACGCGTCGACGACAAGACCGTGCTGCCCAATTTCTATCCCGCCTGAGCATTTCACAGCATAGCGAGACCATTCATGAACAAGACCACCAGGCGCTACGGCAGCGTCGCCATCGGCGAGAAGCTGCCGCCGCTCAGAATTGACATCACATCGGGCCTGATCATCGGCGGCGCGATCGCATCGCGCGATTTCACGCCGGTGCACCACGACAAAGCCGCGGCCCAGGCGGGCGGGCTGCCCGACATTTTCATGAACATCCTGACCAGCAACGGCCTGATCGGGCGTTACGTCACGGATTGGGCGGGTCCCGACTGCACCCTCAAGCGCATCGACGTGAAACTGGGCGCGCCCAATCTGCCGGGATTCGTCATGACCATCACCGCCGAAGTGAACGCCAAGGACGATGCGGCGGGAACGGTCGATATCGCCTACAGCGGCGACAACAACGTCTGGGGCACTCACATGTCCGGCATCGTCCGCGTGGCGCTGCCGAAGGAGGCTTGAGCAATGGCTGCACGCATTTCTGACAAGGCCGCGATCGTCGGCATCGGCGCCACGGAGTTCTCCAAGGATTCCGGGCGCTCCGAACTGGCGCTGGCGGCGGAGGCGGTCAAGAAGGCCCTCGACGACGCCGGCCTGAAGCCTGCCGACGTCGATGGCATGGTGACCTTCACCATCGACCAGAACGAGGAAGTCGATGTGGCGCGCGCCGTCGGCTGCGGCGATCTGAAGCTGTATAGCCGCGTTCCCTACGGCGGCGGCGCCGCGACCGGCACGCTGCTGCAGGCCGCCATGGCCGTGGCGACCGGGGTCGCCGAAACGGTGGTTTGTTATCGGGCCCTGAACGGCCGTTCCGGACAGCGCTACTCGAGTGGCGTGTCGGGCAACCTGATCACCGGCAGCGCCATCCACTACAGCTGGTACATGCCTTTCGGCCTGCTGACGCCGGCTTCGTGGGTGGCGATGTTCACTCAGCGCTACATGCATCTCACCGGCTGCTCGCGCGACGCCTTGTTCGAAGTGGCCCAGGCGACGCGCGCCTACGCGGTCAACAATCCGGCGGCTTTCTTCTACCAGCGTCCGTTCACGCGCGAGGAATACGACACGGCGAAAAAGATCTGCGAACCGCTGCGCTTGTACGACTGCTGCCAGGAAAGCGACGGGGGCTGCGCGGTGGTGGTGACCACGCCCGAGCGCGCCAAGCACCTGAAGCAGCCCGGCGTGCTGATTCGCGGCGTGGCCCAGTGCGCCGCCCGGGGTCAGGAAGAGATGACTTCGTTCTATCGCGAGGAAATCGCCCGCATCCCCGAGATGGACCTGGCGGCGGACGAGGCCTATGCCCAGTGCGGCTTGAGCGCCAAGGACATCGACGCGGCCGTGATCTACGATGCCTTCACGCCGATCGTGCTCTGGCAGCTCGAGTCCTGGGGCTTTTGCAAGTACGGCGAGGCAGCGGATTTCGTCAAGGACGGCAATCTGCGGCCAGGCGGCCGGCTGCCCACCAACACGCACGGCGGCCAGCTTTCCGAGGCGTACATCCATGGCGTGAACGGCATCGTCGAAGCCGTGCGCCTGGTGCGCGGGACGTCGGTCAACCAGCCGAACAAGCCGGTGGCGCATGCCTTGGTGACCTCCGGCGTCGGCGTGCCGACCGGCGGCGCCATTCTCGGCAGGATGGGCTGAGCCGGCCTTTCCAAGCCCGACCCTTGCGCGGTCCATGGGATAGCTGCGGCGGCGGGGTAGCTGCGCCTGATGCGGCGGCTACCTCGGCGTGCCGCCACGGCTGACTTTCAGGGCCAGCCATCGCTGATCAGGTGCGGGATGCGAAGGGAGGAGGCGCCTCGTCGCGCGCTGTTGGCGAAGCGCATGTCGATGCACTCGTGCGCGCCGCCGGAAGATCGAAATCGGGCCAGGCGCCCGTGACATAGGTTTGGCAGTTGCCCCAGCCGACCGCGCCGGTCTCGGCGTCCTCGACCACGATCAGGCAATCCCGGAACTGATTCAAGCGCGCGACCGCCTCCGGCGTGGAGCAGTCGGCGAAGTACTCTCCCTCCAGCGCCAGGCGGCCGCGGTAACTGCCGTGGTGCTTGCCGTCGAAGCCGTGATAAAGCCCCGCGCCGAGGTGGAAGCCGGTTGCGCCGATGGCGCGCGCCCTGAGGATTCGTTGGCGGCCGTCGCCCATGGTCAGGCGAAACTCGCCCTCCTTGAAGCGTCGGTTGACCGGATCGAATTTCAGTACCGGCTCCAGCGCGCGCAGCGGTTCGCGACGCCCGTCGGCGAACTCGAAGCCGCCCTGCATGCGCTCATGCCGAAAGCCGGCGCCGGCGTAGCAGAGGTAGTACTGATGGAAAGCGTAAGTGCCGCCATCCGGCCGCACGAAGTACAAGGGATTCCAGATCGCCAGGACCTGCGCCAAGTCCGAGTCCATCGGATCGGGCGGCAAATCGCGCATGGGCTCGCCGACCGCCGGCCGCAAGCCCCACGAGTGGTCGCGCGTCATGATCCACGTATCGGGGCCGATGTCCTGGCGCTGGCCATCGACCGCCAGCCATCCTTGCGCCGTGCCGGTCTGATGGTAGCGAATCTGGTCGGCGCTGCGCCGATAGCCGGTCAGGGTGCGCCGGTCCTCGCGTTCCTCGAGCATACAGGGGACGATGCCTTCCAGGACGATGTCGAAGGCGACGGGCTGGATCGCGTTGCGTTCCAGGACGACGCGGATCTTGCGCAGCGGTTCGATGACCTCGTAGCGCAGCGGGCCGACATCGATGCCGTTCGGATCGGACGACAAGTCGCGGCTGGCGCGCACCGTCCATTGCTCGACGCCGCGCGAAATGCCGCCATAGGCATCGACCACGTTGCGATTCGCATATTTGCCGAAGCCGAAGCCAATGGCGAGCGAACCGTCGCGCGCTGCGGCCATGCCGCACACCTTCTCGGTCCATGAATAATCGCTTTGCGAGACCGAGGCGAAAGTTTCGACGATCTGATGATTGAAATATTCGTCGGCGTTGAGCAAAGGACCGATGCTGCCGCTCATGGCGCGCTTCCAAGGCCGTGCAGCTCGCCAAACTTCGCCAGGACGCGGGCGGCGCCGTTGTCGATATCCATTTCAAATCCCTCGGGCAGCAAGCCCCGCTGCTGAAACAGCGTGCCGATGCGCGCCATGATGCTGGCGAGCTTGAACGCGCTGAAGACTTCGTAATAGGCGAGGTCGGTAGCCGGCAAACCGGAAGCCGCTTCCCAACGGGCCACGCTTGCTTCGCGCCCGGGCAGTCCGGGCAGGCGCGGCACGCCGTAACCCTCGCTCAGGCAGCGGTCGATCGTTATCCACCAGGCGAGATCCATGACCGGGCTGCCGAGGTGGCAGCCTTCCCAGTCGAGCATGGCAACCAGTCGGCCGTTCCGGAAGACGCAGTTGCCGAGCTTGGCATCTCCCCAGCAGAGGCCTCCCGGCTCCGGCGCCGGCCGATGGGCATGAAGCCATGCCCAGGCGCGCTGCAGATGCGGATAGGGGCGGTTGAGACTTGCCGCCCAGTCCATGTGCCGTCGGAAGTAGTCCAGTTGCTGTCCCAGCGGATCGTGGTGCCAGTCAGCCGCCGCCAGGAAGCCAAGGCCGCAGGCATGAGGATCGATCCGGGCCAGCCGGGCGATGGCGTCGATGCCCTGCAGCCAGTGGTGCGCCTGATCGGCGGGGTCGAGGTCGTGCAGCCAGCCCTCGAGGTGATACAGCGGGTTTTCGTTCGGCACGTCGCCGTCGACACGCTCCATCAGAAAGAACGGCGCGCCGAGCGGTTCGGCATCGGGCTCGAAACCGAACAGCCGCGGGACGGGAATGTCTCGGTCCTGCAGCGCCGTCATGCAGCGATACTGCTTGCCGAGATCGCAGTCGGGAAAGGTGCCGACCGCCGTGGTCTGGACGCGCAGCACCAGGGGCAGGTTCCGGCGTGGGCCGCCATCCTCTTGCCAGGAGGCGTCGCATAGCCATGTTTCGTTGGAATAGCCTTGCGACGGATTGCGCAAGTGGGTGACGGCAATGTCGCGAGCGCCGGGGCGATGCGTCGCCAGCCAGTCGCCGAGCGCCGCAGCCAAGCGTTGTGTATCGTTCATCGTCCTTGCCACCGGGGGGGCCGTTTTTCGGAAAAGGCGGCGATGCCCTCGAGAACGTCGTGGCTCCGGCGCAGCGTGTTCAGGGCGGGATAGCCGTCCGCATCCTGGCGGCGGATGGCCGCCTCCAGGGTCAGGTCGAGGCCGTCGCGCACGCATTCCTTGGTGGCGCGCAAGGACAGCGGCGCCGCGCGCAGCAACTTCGCCAACCACGCCGCGATGACGGCGTCGAATTCCGCGGCCGAGGCAACCTCGTTCACCAAGCCCCACGCCAGGGCGGTCCGCGCGTCGATGCTGTCTCCCGACAGAAGCAGGCCCATGGCCCGCTTCATGCCGATTTGGCGCGGCAAGCGATGCAGGCCGCCGGCCAGCGCCGCCACGCCGATCAAGGGCTCCGGCAGGCCGAACCGCGCATGTTCGACGGCGATGACGATATCGGCGGCCAGGGCAATTTCAAATCCGCCGCCCAAGGCCAGTCCGTTCACGGCGGCAATGACCGGCTTGTTGAGGTCGAAGCGGCTGGTCAGGCCGCCGTAGCCGCTGGGCGGGGCGACATAGGATTCCCCGCCCTTCGCGGCATCGTTCATCGCCTTGATGTCGCCACCGGCGCAGAACGCCTGTTCGCCCGCGCCGCGGATCACGGCGATCCATAACCCGTCATCGGCGGCGAAGCGGTCGAAGGCGTCGGCCAGTTGCGCGTGGGTTGCCGAGTCGAGCGCATTGTGGCGCTCGGGCCGGTTGATGACGATGTGCAGGACGCGATCCTCGACCCGCGTGAGCACTCGAGGGGAGGCGCATCGAGCGGCGTGGTTGTCCGTATCGGTCGTTTCGTTCATGGCAAGCGCGAATGCGGGGAAGGTGGCTGATTCGAAACAACACTAGACGGCTTCGGGATCGGTCAAACCGTCCAAATGGACGATTCTCGATCGGTGAGACTTGCAAACAATGCCTCGATTGACGTTGATGTGCATGTCTGCGCCTGGAGGGTGGCATGGAAAAAGTGATCTACACGCTGTGGCGTGCGAACGACGAAGATAGCGCCATCTTCAGCCGTCGTCTGCGCGGCGAGGTCTCGGACAGCTTGCTGCGGCTCGGCGCGCGCGGCCTGCAAGTCAATGTCGCGGACGCGGACGTGGCGCCCGCGGCAGGCCTTCGGCAGATCAGTACGCGACCGCAAATGGATGGACTCTTGTCGCTTTGGGTCGATACGGCGATCGAGAAGTTTCGCCGCCCTTTCGATCTGGTCGTCGCCGCCGCGGTCGGGCGCTCGGAAAGCTATCTGGTCACCGAGTCGCAGCCGATACGCAATACCCGCCATCCGGCGCGTCCGGGGGAGCGCACCTGGGGGTTCTCGCAACTGGCCTTCCTCAGGCGCCCGCCACGGCTCAGCCACGAGGCTTGGCTGGACGTCTGGCACAACTCGCATACCCAGGTGGCGATCGATACCCAGAGTACCTTCCTGTATGTCCAGAATGTCGTGGTACGCCCGCTGTCCTATGCCGCGCCGCGCATCGACGCGCTGGTCGAGGAGTGCTTCCCGCCCGAGGCGATGAGCGATCCGCAGGTCTTCTTCGACGCGGTCGGCGACGCGGACAAGTTGCAACGCAATGTGCGGGCCATGATGGACAGTTGCAGCCGCTTCATCGATTTCGACGAGGCCAACGGCCAGCACATGATCGACGTGGTGCCGACCAGCCAGTACGTCGTCAAGCCGCCGGCGGCCTGAGCGCGCCGCTCCGGCGCGGCCACGATGCATCACACTTCATAGCGCGATTTGTCATCAAGAGGAGAAGGAAATGTCGACTTCGCTGTTCGAAGGTAAGGTAGCCCTGGTCACCGGCGCGGGCAGTGGCATCGGGCGCGCGTCGGCATTGGCGTTCGCCCGCGAGGGCGCTAAGGTCATGGTGTCCGACGTCAATGCGGCCTCCTGCGAGGAGACGGCCGCGATGATCGGCCAGACCGGGCGCCAGGCCGCGTTCATGGCATGCAACGTCGCCAGCGAGCAGGAGGTCCAGGCGCTGGTGGCTCGCACGGTGGCCGAGTTCGGGCGCCTGGACTGCGCGTTCAACAACGCCGGCATTTCCAATTCGCGGCCCGACTTCGATCTCGACCTGTTTCGGCGGACCATCGAGATCAATCTCTACGGCGTGGCTTATGGCGTCAAGTTTCAGTTGGAACAGATGGTGAAGCAGAAGAGCGGCGCCATCGTCAATACCGCGTCGATCGCCGGCCTGTCCGGGCAGGGGATGCCCGACTACGTTGCCAGCAAGCACGGCGTCGTCGGCATCACGCGCTCGGCGGCACTGCGCTACGCCGCCCTGGGCATCCGCGTCAATGCCGTTTGTCCGGGCGTCATCGCCACCGGCATGACCGATCCGCTGATGAAGGATCCCGAAATGAAGGCGCGGATCGAGGCGATGACGCCCATGCAGCGCATGGGCACTGCCGACGAAATCGCCGAAGCGGTGATCTGGCTGTGCTCGGACAAGGCCAGTTTCGTCACCGGCCAGGCCTTGGCGGTGGACGGCGGCTGCCTCTGCCGTTGATCGTCGCTTGACCGGGGTGTGGCGGGCGCCGTCGTCGGCGTGCCGCCACGGCTGACTTTCGCCGGAGCGGCAACGGGCGACCCGCCGACGTCCTAAGCCGGGCGGTGGAGGAGGTAGCGTTGCCGGTAGGCGGCGAAGCCTTCGGCGATGCCCGCCGCCGACAGGCCGAAATGCTCGGCGGCATAACTGTGCGCCGGGCGTTTTTCCCGCCGGTTGTCCTCCAGGTAGCCCTGCATTTTTTCCTGCACGCCTTGCGGCAGTTCGAGGCCGACGAAGGCGTAGATGGCCCGGACCACCGCCAGGGGCTGCGTCAGCGTGTCGGCAAACCACACGTCGAGAAAGCGCTCGGCGTTTTGCGCGTCGCGAAACGCCATGGTTTCTGCGGTGCCGCGGGAAAAAATATCGGACCACTGCCGGCCGGCACGAACGGGGTCCGGATTTTCCATATACACCGCCCACAGGTTGTAGACGAAGCTGGCGATCGACGGGATCGTTTCCAGCGGGTCGCGATGGGTCTGGATCACTTGCGCGCCGGGAAAGACCTTGAACAGCACATCGATCTGGCGCAAGTGGTGCGGCGCCTTGAGCACCCATCGCTGCGCCGCGATGCCGCGCCGGCGCTTTTGCCATTGAAGGAACTTGAGCATGCGCTTCAGGTGCCGGTAGGCCGGCGTCTGGTCGTGGGACCACAGCCAGCTCGTGTAGCCGGGAATGTCGGCGTAGGAATCGAAGAAGCTCATGAAGGAATGCTCCATCAACATGCCTTCCTCGTCGGCCGCCTCGGCGTCGAACGGATGGATCGCCAGCAATGCCGGGTTGGCCTCGATCATCGCCCGCACCTCGGCACGGGCGAGCGCCACGCGGGGATCTTCGCCGGACGCGGCGTCCGTCGGCAGCGGCGCCGGATATCGACACTCCCACCACAGCATTGGATAAAGGCGCGGGTCGCAGCTGAGGATGCGCTGCAGCAGCGTCGTGCCGGTGCGCGGCAGCCCGACGATGACGATCGGGTCGTCGTTGCTTTCATCGAGGATTTCCGGATGCTTCCCGATGTAATCCTCCAGGATCAGACGGTTCTTCAACAGTTCGACGATGCGCGCCGCCAGCATGGTGCGGCCAGCCGCCGATAGCCCGCCTTCCCGGTCGAGGCAGGCGAGCAGGTGCTCGAGCGCCGGACGAAATGCCGCGTCGCCAAAATCGCTCAGTCCGCCGGCGCGTCGGGATGCTTCGTCGAGCAATGCCGCGATCTCGAAGCCCATGTTGATTCAGCTCCGCAAGTCAGCGAGCTTGACCACGCGCGTGGTCGGATGAACGTGCTCGCGTGCGCCGACCCAGCGAAAACACAGGGTGCCGGTCCGGTGGCCGGCGGTTTCCAGCCAGTTGGGCAGCCGGGGATCGTGCTCGGCGACGACGATGACGACGCGGCCTTGCGCGTCGAGGACGGCATCGTGCTTGTTCAGGTGGATGCGGTGGTAGCGGTAGTCCAGCGACTCCATCCAGTAGTTGTCGACCTGCAGGTTCCAGAAGTCGCAATCGGGAATGCGCGCCACTTCGATCAGCAGCGCCTCGTCGTCGGCCAGTTGCCAATAGCCGTGGTAATAGAAGATGTTGGGGTCGCCGCCGGCGGCCTGGCAAATCGCCTGGTCGGCGGGTGGCAGCGTGTTGATCGCAGCCTGGTAAGTCTGCGCCCAATCGGCGAACAAGCGCGCGGTATTGCCGACGAAGGCGCCGGCACGCATCAGCTTGTCGTGCAGCGACGCCGGGTCCAGCGGCCGCGGTTTGGCCTTGCCGCCGATGCGCTCGATACGCATTTGTGCCGGTCGCTCCGTTCGGCGATCCAGGAAGGTCTGTCGCACCAGCAACTGGTTGCTGTCTGCCGCCATCGGCAGCCAGTTGCCAGGCTTGGGCTGCTGGCTCAGGATCAATTCGAAACTGCCGTCGGCCTCGAAGGCCATGTCCTTGGCGGCGAGAAAGCCGGTGCCGTCCATGCGCCCATCCCGATTGGCATAACCGCCTTTCTTGGTGGCGAAATTCAGCGTGGCGACCGTGCCGCGCCGGCCGCTGACCCGGTATTCGTGGCGCCCGTCGAGGCGCGCCGACATGTAGAGATTGTCGGGATTGTCGGCGCCAATCTTGATGGTTTCATGCGAGGGCACGATGAATCCGGGAAAGTCGGGATCGTCGAATTCGACGTGCATCTCGAGCGCGACGCGCACCAGCCGCGACAGGTATCGATAGCCTTCCGCGCGGTCGAGGGGCGTGGCGGGCGCTTCCGGGCGCAGAATCTGCTGTCCCGCGGATTTCAGCGCATCGCAGAATTGCGCCCAGGTATTTCCCTGCATCAACTGTTCAACGGAATCGTTCATGGTCGGGGCCTCCAGCGACACCTTTTATTAGCGGCGGCTGTCGCCGACATCGTCCACCGGGACTATCCGGATCCGTTCGTCGAGCGCGACAATGGCGAGCCGTGCGAAGGCGCCAAGGCAAGGAACTCGAACATGCTGACCAAGGGCGACGACTATCCAGTTCATCAGCGGCCGGAACCGGTCGCGACGGCGGGCACCGACCGCAACTTCTACGATCGCTACTACTTTGGGGGCTATAGCCCCGACGGCGCGACCTACTTCGTGGCGGCCCTTGGCGTATACCCCCACCTCGACCTCATGGACGCGGCGTTCATGATTCAGCGCGCCGGTATCCAGGAAAGTCTCATTGCCTCGAGACAATTGCATTCCGAGCGCCTGGATACCCGTGTGGCGCCGATTTCCGTGGAAGTGCTGGAGCCGCTGCGACGCCTGGCGGTCAGGGTCGATCCGAACGATCATGGCATTGGCGCCGACCTCGTGTTCGAAGGTCTTGCGGCCCCGATCGAGGAGCCGCGATTCATCTATCGCAGCGGCCCGCGCACCATCCTCGACCTGACCCGCATGACCCAGGGCGGGCGTTGGCGCGGCCGCCTGTCTTGCGCCGGCGAGACGTTTGCCGTCGATGCTTGGGGCGGCGTTCGCGACCGCTCGTGGGGGGTGCGGCCGATCGGTGCGCGGGATGCCCAGCCCTCGCCCGGGGGGGCCATGCCGCAATGGTTCTGGCTGTGGGCGCCCATGCAGTTCGATGACCATCTCTTTTTTTTCCACACCAATGACGATGCCGCTGGCAAGCCCTGGAACCGCAGCGCGGTGCTGCTGCCGTTGAATGGCCGCGGCCCGCTTCCCTTGGCCGATGTCGGCTTCAGCCTGGACTTTCGGATCGGCACCAGGCAGGTCGCGCGGGCGACGATCACCGGGGTATTGCCGGACGGCCGTTCATTGAGCCTCGATCTCGAGGTCGAAGGCGTCGTGTATCTCCAAGGAGCGGGGTATAACCATCCGACCTGGAGCCACGGCAGTTATCACGGCGAGTATGCCTCGCATCATCAGCAACTCGATTGCACGGCGCTGGATCCCAATGCCATGGAACAAATCCACCAGCAAACCCCCTGTCGCGCTACCTTGACGCTGTCGGTAGACCTGCCGCGGACGGGGCGGGGTATTTTCGAACAAATGCTGCTTGGGCCTCACGCGGCAACAGGTCTCCAGGGCCTGCTCGATCCGGTGCTTGAACGCGGGCGATAGCCCGGGGCGCCGCGGTCGCCGCTAGTCTGCTCAGACGATGTAGGACACCCGGCCGGGTGCGAGCATCCCTTGCATGGAACATGTCAAACCGCGTGCGGAACTACGTGCAGGCATCGCCGATGAATCGCGCATGCTCGATCGGCGAGGGCTGCCGGTTTGGCACAGAACCTCGCCAAGGTCGCGGCGATCAGTGATTCCGCCGCTGGTTGCCCAGGAGGTCTTCACGTGAAGCCGAACACCATCCCGACGCTGCTGTTCGCCGCCGCGCATCGACATCCGACGCTGGCCGCGATCGAACAGAATGGCATCGTCATCAGCTATGCCGAACTGGAGCACTGGGCCTTGTGCGCCGCGCGCGCGCTGATCTCGCTGGGCGTCGAGCCGGGGGATCGCGTCGGCATCTGGGCGCCGAATCTGCCCGAATGGGTGGTCGCGGCGCTGGGCGTGCATTGCGCCGGCGCCGTGCTGGTTCCCATCAATACCCGCATGAAGGGCGCCGAAGCCGCGGATATTCTCGCCCGAAGCGGTGCGCGCGTGCTTTTCTGCGTCGGCGATTTCCTGGGGGCCTATTACCCCGACATGCTGCGCGACCAGCGACCCGCCACCCTCGAGCATGTGATCGTCGTCGGCGGCATGCCTCGGCATGCCGGCGGTCGCGACATGGATTGGTCCGCCTTCCTGGATTGCGCAGTCGGGGTCGAGGAATCCGCGGCGCGGCAGACGGCCTTGAACGTGGCGGCGGGCGACCTGGCCGACTTGCTGTTCACTTCCGGCACCACCGGCAGGCCCAAGGGCGTGATGTCGACGCATGGCGCGGCGGTCCGCGCGTTCACCGAGTATGCCAAGGTAATCGGTCTGGTGCGCGGCGATCGCTACCTGATCGTCAACCCCTTCTTTCACTCGTTTGGCTACAAGGCGGGCTGGCTGACGTGCCTGATCGCGGGCGCGACGATCTTGCCGCAGGCGGTGTTCGACGCCGACGACATTCTCGATCGCATCCAGCGCGATCGCATCAGCGTCATGCCGGGGCCGCCGACGTTGTACCTGACCATGCTGGCGCATCCGCGGCTTGCGCAGGCCGATCTTTCCAGTCTGCGCGTGGCGGTGACGGGTGCGGCCGCGATTCCTCCCATCCTCATCGAAAGGATGCGCAAGGCATTGAACATCCGTGTCGTCACCACGGCCTACGGCCTTACCGAGTGCGGCGGCTTGGCGACCATCTGCGATCCCGGCGACGATGCCACGACCATCGCCACCACCAGCGGCAAGGCGATCCCCGGTACCCAACTTCGCATTGTCGATGTCGACAACAACCCCGTGCCGGCTGGCGCGGCGGGCGAGGTCTGCCTGCGCGGCTATCACGTCATGAAAGGCTATTTCGAGGATCCGCGTGCCACGGCCGAAGCGATCGACGCCGATGGCTGGTTGCATACCGGCGACATCGGCGTGGTGGACGCGCGCGGTTATTTGCGGATTACCGACAGGCTGAAGGACATGTTCATCGTGGGCGGCTTCAACTGTTATCCGGCGGAAGTGGAAGCCATGTTGTCGGCGCATCCGGCGATCGCCCAGGTGGCCGTGATCGGCGTGCCGGACGAACGGCTCGGCGAGGTGGGGTGCGCCTGGGTCGTGACCAAACCGAACTGCCAACTGGCCGCCGAAGCCTTGATCGCCTGGTCCCGCGAGCACATGGCGAACTACAAGGTGCCGCGCTTCGTCCGGTTCGCGCAGCAGTTGCCGGTCAATGCTTCGAACAAGGTGTTGAAGAATGAACTGCGCAAGCTGTTTCAGGTCGACGCGTCGGCATGATCGGTGAACGCTGCATATACGCCTGCCATGGCAGGCATGAACCAAGGCGAATTCGCCGACGGGGTGAACACATGCCGATGATCGTTCATTCGGACGATGATCCGGGTGCTTGGCAATGTCACCATTCTTGCAATAATCGGGCATCGTAGCCGAAGCAGGGTGGCAGCATCGGTTCAGGCACCCTCGCGATGTGTGAAGCTATGATCAAGCCAAGACGAAGCACCACAGTGTGCAGCAGGCCGAGGAGGCAGCAATGACTTACGCGCAACTCGATTACGCGCAGCAGCAGCGAAATCCGGCGAAGCATCTGGCCGGCATCGCGTTTGTCGTGATTTTCCATGTGGCCCTGATATACGGGCTGATGAACGGCTTGGCCCGCAAGGTGGTCGAGGTCGTGAAGGGGCCGCTCGAAACCCGCTTGATCGAGGAGGTCAAGAAAGCGCCGCCTCCCGACAAGCCGCCCCCACCGCCGCCGAAACTGGCGCCGCCGCCGCCGCCCTTCATTCCGCCGCCCGAAGTCAATGTTGCGGTGGTGCAGCAGGGCAATCCGGGAGCGATTACCGCCATCGCCCGTACCCCGCCACCGGCCCCCGAGCCGGCGCCGGCACCGGTCGTGGCGGCGCCACCAAAACCGGCGGTGAGGCTTCCTCCCGTCATCGACGCCAAGCGCTCCTGCGCCGAACCTGAGTATCCTTCGGCCTCGCGGCGTCTCGAGGAGGAAGGTACCGTGGTGCTGCGCTTCCTGATCGATGTCGATGGCCGGGTGGTCAAGAGTGAGATCGAGTCTTCGAGTAGCTATGCTCGTTTGGACGAGGCGGCGCGCAATGCCTTGGGGCGCTGTCAGTTCAAGCCCGGTACCGTCGATGGCAAGCCGGAGCAGTCCTGGGCGAGCCTGAAATACACCTGGAAGCTTCAATAAACGCAGTGAAACCGTAGTAATCCGCACGCAACGAAGGAGGAGTCATGTCTATCATCAAACATTTCAGAGTTCTGGTCGCCGCCTTGGTGGTTGCGGGCGCGGCAGGGGTCTGTGCCATTCCCGAAATGGCCAATGCCCAAAGCCCCGCGGCGACGGCCGGCGGCGCCTCTGCCGACAACGCCACGCCGGTGGCGCCGCCTGCGCCGTCGGCCAAGGCGACGGAAACGGTGGAGAACCCCTATGGCTTGGATGCCCTGTGGAAGACCGGCGACTTTGTCGCCAAAGGCACCTTGGTGATCCTGGTGATCATGTCGATGGGCACTTGGTACATTCTGGTGGTCAAACTGGTCGAGCAGAACAAATTGTTCAGGCAGTACAAGGCGGCGAAGAAAACGTTCTGGAGCGCCGGTTCCCTCCAGGATGGCGTCAATACGCTTGCCGAGGGCAATGCGTTCCGCTTCATCGCCGAGCGGGCGCTGGGCGCGGGGCAGCATCACGAAGGCTCGCAGCTCGATCAGATCGACTTGAACACGTGGATCACGATGCAGGTCCAGCGCGCGGTCGAGAACGTCCAGAACCGGCTGCAGGACGGCCTGGCTTTCCTGGCCACGGTCGGGTCCACGGCGCCGTTCGTCGGCCTGTTCGGCACCGTCTGGGGCATCTACCACGCGCTGACGGCCATCGGTATCGCCGGCCAGGCATCGATCGACAAGGTGGCCGGTCCGGTCGGCGAGGCGCTGATCATGACGGCCATCGGCCTGGCGGTCGCGGTGCCTGCCGTGCTTGGCTACAACTGGCTGGTTCGTCGCAACAAGGTGGCCATGGAAAATGTCCGCGCCTTCTCCGGCGAACTGCACATGGTGATGATCAGCAAGCAAACCCGAAGGGGCTAGATCATGAGCATGACCGTCGGTCCCGCCGAGGGTGGCGATGAAGACGAAGTGGTGTCGGCCATCAATACGACGCCCTTGGTCGACGTCATGCTGGTGCTGCTGATCATTTTCCTCATCACCATTCCCGTCGTGACGCAGTCGATTCCGGTGCAGCTGCCGAAAGAGACCAACGTCGTGACGCAGACCAAGCCCGAGAATGTCCTCATCTCCGTGAGCCGCGACGGCGACCTGTTCTGGAACACGGAATATCTCGGCGACATCGAGGTTCTGGTCGAGCGGCTGAAGAAGGTTTCCGTGCTGAGCCCGCAACCGGAAGTCCACATCCGCGGCGATATGGACGCGCGCTACGAGTCGGTCGGCAAGGTGGTCGTGGCCTGTCAGCGCGCCGGAATCGCCAAGGTCGGCTTCATTACCGAGCCGCCGGTTCGGCAATAACCAACAGAGGAACGAAGCATGGGCATGAATGTAGGTTCCGGCAGCGGTTCTGGCGATCCGGAAGTGCTTGTCGATATCAATACGACGCCGCTGATCGATGTGATGCTGGTGCTGCTGATCATGCTGATCATCACCATTCCCATCCAGACGCATGCCGTGAAGTTGAACATGCCGGTCGGCAATCCGCCGCCTCCCGTCAAGCCGCCGGAAGTCGTTCGTATCGACGTCGATTTCGATGGCACGGTGCTCTGGAATGGCGAAGTGGTGCCGGACCGGGGGCAGTTGGAAGTTCGCTTCAAGACGCTCTCGGAGTTGCCCGATCAGCCGGAAGTTCACTTGCGTCCCAACAAGCTGGTGAGCTACAAGTCCGTCGCCATGGTCATGGCGTCGGCGCAGCGGCTGGGCGTGGTAAAAATCGGCTTGGTCGGCAACGAGCAGTTTGTTCAGTGATCAATGATTCCGGCGGCAGCGCGAACCCTGGCGCCCGCCCCAACCGAACAAGAGGTTGACCTATGAAGCGCGTGAATGTCTTTGCCCTGGGCCTGCTGGTTCTCGGTTTGTGGATGGGTTCCGTCACACCGGCGGGCGTAGGAGTGGCAAGCGTTCGTGCGCAGGAAACGCTGCGTCCGGAAGTGGGCAAGCCTTTGCAGGCGGCCCAGGAGCTGATGAAGGCCCAGAAGTACAAGGAGGCCTTGGCCAAGATCCGCGAGGCCGACGCGGTGGGAGGCAAGACGGCCTACGAGAATTACATTCTCGACCGCATGCGCGGCAGCGCGGCGTCGGGTGCCGGCGATACCGAGCTTGCGGCCAAGTCGTTCGAGGCGGTGATCAACTCGGGGAAATTGCCGGAAGCCGAGCAGATCAAGACGATGGAAGCCGTGGCGGGAACCTTCTATCGCGCCAAGGAGTACGGCAAATCGGTCGCTTGGGCCCAGCGTTATTTCAAGGCGGGCGGCAACTCGGCCTCGATGCGCACGCTCCTGATTCAGGCGCAATACTTGAACGGCGACTATGCCGAGGCCGCCAAGGCCCTGATGGATTTCGTCGCGGCTGACGAAAAGGCCGGTCGGGCGCCGGCAGAAGACCATTTGCAGCTGTTGGCCAACTGCTATCTGAAATTGAACGACAAGACCGGGTATGTCACGGCCTTGGAAAAGCTCGTCATCCATCATCCGAAGAAGGAATACTGGGCGGACCTGCTGGCCAGGATCCAACGCAAGCCGGGCTTCTCGGACCGCTTGTCGCTGGATGTCTATCGCCTCATGTTGGCGACGGGGAATCTTCGCGAGGGCGGCGATTTCATGGAGATGGCGCAGCTAGCGCTTCAGGCGGGCCTGCCGGCGGAGGCCAAGAAAGTCGTGGCCGAAGGTTTCGCCAAAGGCGTATTGGGCACGGGGGCGGAAGCCGAGCGGCACAAGCGCTTGCGCGATCTGGCGAACAAACAGGCCGACGACGACCGGAAGACGCTAGCGGATGACGAAAAGGCCGCAGCGTCGGGCAAGGATGGCGAAGCCTTGGTGAAGGTGGGCTATGCTTTCGTTACGAACGGCGACTTCGACAAGGGGATCGCCATGATCGAGCAAGGCATCGCCAAGGGGGGATTGAAGCGTGCTGAAGATGCCAAGCTGCACTTGGGCATGGCGTATCTTCAGGCCGGCAATCACGCCAAGGCCGTGCAGGTATTGCGTGGCGTCACCGGTACGGATGGCGCGGCAGACTTGGCGCGTCTTTGGATCGCCCAAGGCGGTCGAGGCTAGCGGTGAACTAGACAGTTTCCATCACATTGTCGGGGAGGCGGGGTCATGGATATCAAGTCGGCGATACGCACCATTATCCTGGGGTTGGCCTGCCTCCTGACCGTGCATGCCGCAAGGGCGGACGAGCGCGTGCCGACCGGCCAAGTCGAGCAACTCGACGTCGCCAAGGTCGATCGCGCCAAGGCGCTGCTGGCCAAGGCGGTGGCGCACTATCGGCGTCGCGGCGAGAAGGCGCTCACCGATTTCGACGTGTCGGGCCGATTCGAGGACGGCGAGCTTTACGTATACGTGCTGGCGACCGACGGCAAGTTTCTTGCCAGCGGCGGATCCTCGTCGGTGCTGGTCGGCCGCAACGTCGCGGAAATGCGCGATTCCGCGGGCAAGCCCTTCTTCAATGAAATACTCAAGATCGCCGCCGAAAAAGGCAGCGGTCATGTCGAGTATCGCTGGCTGAACCGGCTCGACAAGCGCGAGGAACGGAAGCTGGCCTTCTTCCAGCGCGTAGGCGAGCGAATCATCGCGGTGGGTTTCTACATCCCCCGTGCGACGGAAGGCCAGGCAAGGACATTGCTCGATCAGGCGGCTGCCGCAGTGCAAAAGGACAGCAAGCGCGCACTGGTCGATTTCAACGATCTCAACGGCCCCTTCGTTCAAGACGACCTGTATGTGTTCGCCGTCGACATGGTGGACATGAAGACCAAGGCGCATGGGTCTTTCCCGCATCTGGTCGGCGGCGACGCGAGCAAGCTCACCGATGCCAACGGACGCAACATCGTCGTCGAGATGCGGCAGAAGCTGCAGAACGCCGATCGCGCCGAAATCGACTATACGTGGCGGAATCCGGTCACTCGCCAGATCGAGTCGAAGCGCACTTTCATCCAAAAAGTCGATCGCTACATCGTCGGCGTCGGTTACTACCCACGCTGAAAAATCTTTAGCGGGCTTGTTGCGTCGACGCAACCAAGCCGCTCCCGCAAAGACCAGGATCGTCCAAATTGACGATGCCGCGCACCCCCTGAGTTGAACATCATGTCGGGTATTGGCCGGACGAAGCGGTGACCGGCCATGCAGGTCGTACTCGAGCGCCAACCGCTTGTTGCGACAACAAAATCGGGGATGCAGCTTGCCGGTTCGTTTAATTACGAAGGTCCTATAACAGAAAGGAAGGGAAGATCAGATGAGCAAGAGAATGCAGAGGCACATTGTCCGCACGCTGCCGCTGTTGCTTGCCGCCGCGTATGGTGGCTCGGCCATGGCTCAGTCGCAAATCGAGGAAGTCATCGTCACCGCGCAAAAGCGCCAGGAGAAGCTTCAGGAGATACCGCTTTCCATCACAGCCATCAGCGGGGCGCAGCTCGAGAATCGCGGCATCGAAGGTATTGCCAACCTGAATGCCGTGGCGCCGTCGATGATGTTCCGCTCCAACCCCGGCTCAGACCTGATCACGACGCTCTACATTCGCGGCAGCGGCACCAGCCAGCCGGCGATTTGGGTGGATCCGGCGGTGGCGATGTATGTTGATGGCGCCTATATCGGCAAGGCCCAGGGCGCGGTGTTCGACATCGTTGAACTCGAGCGCGTCGAGGTGCTGCGCGGGCCGCAAGGAACATTGTTTGGCCGCAATACGGAATCCGGCGCCGTCAACATGGTGAGTCGCCGCCCGTCGGGCGTCTGGGGCGGCTCGATCGGATTCGAAGTCGGCAACTACGGTCATTCGGTCGAACGCATCGCGCTCGATCTGCCGCAAATGGGCATCGCCAAGTTCAGCGTCGGCATGCGCAAGGAGGATCGGGACGGCTGGATGAAGAACCGCACGGGCCCCGATCTTGCCGCGAGGGACAAGGAGGCCTATCGGGTAGCCGCGACACTCGATTTCACCAAGGATTTCAAGCTCGACTACACATACGACAAGTCGGACATCGACAACACTCCCGCGCCGACGACCTTGTATTCCCTCTCCGGTTCGGCCGGCGGCACTTTCCAGAGCACCTTCGGCGCCTTCCTGGGCGGGGCGATTGCCAATGCCATGGCGCCTTACGTCAGAACCTCTCGCCCGAGCAAGATCAGCCTCAATGGCTATGCCGGCCTATGGGAGCGTTCGAACGTCGAAGGCCATGCGCTCACGCTCAACTACAAGCTGAACGATCACAACACGCTGAAGTACATCTTCACCAAGCGCGACTTGACCTACAACGATCGTTCGGACATCGACGGCACGCCGCTAAACTCGATTGCTTATGCCCCCGGCCGCACCTGGGGCATGAATATCTATTACGACCGCGAAACCAACTATGACCAGAAGTCGCACGAAGTGCAGTGGATCGGCGACTGGAACAAGTTGAAATACGTTTTCGGCGCCTACTACTTCGAGGACGATGGCTGGACCCGGGGACCCCAGGATTTCAGCTTGTTCGGATTTACGCAGCGTTCCGATTACGGCGTGTCCAGCAGGTCCAAGGCGCTGTTCGGCCAACTGGACTACGCCGTTACCGACAAGCTGACCGCGACGGTGGGCATGCGCCGTTCCGAAGAAACCAAGGACGGCTGGGTCCATGCGTTCTACACCAATGGATTCGACGGCCCGCAGGTCGCCAACCGCTACGGTTTGAAGGAGACCGGCAGCAAGACCTTTACCGGCAATTCGCCGATGGCCGCGCTGGCCTACAAGCTTGACGAGACCACCAATATCTACAGCCGGGTCGCGAAGGGCTTCAAGAGCGGCGGATGGAACGTCGAGGTGCTCAACGATGCCGCGCTGAAGCCCTACAAGCCGCAGACATCGACTTCGGTGGAGGTGGGCATCAAGAAGAGCTTCCTGGACAATCGCGCCCAGATTAACGCCGCGCTGTGGCATTCGAAGATCAAGGATCTTCATACTACCCAGCTGGTACCGGGAACGACGGTTTCTTATTTGACCAATGCCGGCGAGGTGGCGCTGAAGGGACTGGAACTGGAGGGGACCTTGATCCCGGTGGACGGCTGGAAGATCCAGGCCACCTACAGTTACATGGAAAGCGACTACAAGAAGTTCATCGAGAACAGCAACAACCTGCCGGGCAAGCCGCTGATCGATACCTCCAGCAACAAGCGCCAAGGCTATGC
>JAGVUA010000002.1 GCA_019136545.1 Betaproteobacteria bacterium | reverse complement strand
TTGATGACATCCCCAATCCCCGCATAACGGCGCTTGGATCCTCCCAAAACCTTGATGCACATGACGGCGCGCGCACCGGTGTTATCGGCGACGTCCAGCAACGACTGCATTTGGATCATTACTTTTCTCCAACTTAATCCGCAAGCTTGCCGCGGTCAGTCTTGGAACCCGTTCGGGTGGAACGCTGCCCAAGAGCTTTTATCCAAGGGCAGCAGAAACATTGGATTTTATTGCTTCGCCGCCTACTTGTCAACAACCACAAAAATAACTTTCGGCGTCAAACCGCGCGCGACTTTTCCACAACCTGGGTTACGCGCCAAGCCTTGGTGCGAGAAATAGGCGCACACTCTTCGATCTGCACGAGATCGCCGGTTACAGTATCAAAACCTTCGACATGGGCATGATACTTCTTGGACCGGATCATCACCTTGCCGATCACCGGGTGCTTGACGCGGCGCTCAACCAGTACGGTAACCGTCTTGGCCATCTTGTCGCTAACCACGCGACCCTGAAGAGTCCGGCGGGTCTTCTGTTCGGTAGCGTGAGTCATTTCTTAGCCGCCCTTTCACACTGAATGGTCTTAATGCGCGCCACATCCTTGCGCACTTTGCCAAGTTGGCTGCTGTTGTTGAGCTGTTGGGTCGCCAGTTGCATGCGCAGGGAAAACTGAGCCTTGCGCAGGCCCAGTAACTCCTTGCTCAATTCGACGTCGCTCTTCTGCCTGAGTTCACTCGCTTTCATGTCTTATCCCAGATGACGCGTAACGAACGTGGTTTCGAGCGGTAACTTGGCCGCCGCAAGGCGAAAAGCCTCACGCGCCAACGCCTCATCCACGCCATCCATTTCATAAAGAACCTTGCCCGGCTGGATTTCGGCAACCCAATACTCGGGAGAACCTTTGCCGTTACCCATGCGAACTTCCGCCGGTTTTTTGGAAATCGGCTTATCCGGGAAGATGCGAATCCATATGCGCCCACCCCGCTTGATGTGGCGGGTCATGGCACGACGGGCGGCCTCGATCTGACGAGCAGTCAGGCGGCCACGGCCAATGGCTTTAAGGCCATATTCGCCAAAACTCACCTTGGCACCACGCGTCGCGATACCTGTGTTGCGGCCCTTTTGCTCCTTACGGTATTTCCTGCGTGCAGGTTGCAACATAGCTAATTACTCCTTGGCTTCCGGCTTGGCAACTGGCTTGCGGACACGCTTGACCGGCGCCTTGGTCGCCGGGTCTGCCGCCGGAGCCGCATCCGGTTTGGTAGCGTCTGCCGCAAGCGGCTTACGCGCCGCGTTGGAGGGAGCACGACGGGCTGCCGGTTTGCCTGCACCCTCCTCGCGCTGCGGCCCACCAGGTCTACGCGAACGACGTGCCGGTTCTTCCGGCTGAATCTCGGCACCGATGGTCTGTTCATTCTTCGCCATCATCTCGCCTTTAAACACCCAGACCTTTATGCCGATCACGCCATAAGTGGTCTTGGCCTCAGACGTACCGTAGTCGATATCGGCGCGCAGCGTATGAAGTGGTACACGACCCTCGCGATACCATTCGGTACGAGCAATTTCGGCTCCATTAAGACGGCCCGAACTCATGATCTTGATCCCTTGGGCACCAAGCCGCATCGCATTCTGCATCGCACGCTTCATGGCGCGGCGAAACATGATGCGCTTCTCAAGCTGCTGGGCGATTGAATCGGCGATGAGTTGGGCGTCGGTCTCCGGCTTGCGAATCTCTTCGATATTCACATGCACCGGCACCCCCATACGGCGCTGCAGGTCAATTTTCAGGTGCTCGATATCCTCGCCCTTTTTGCCGATGACCACACCCGGACGCGCACTATAGACCGTCACGCGCGCATTCTTCGCCGGCCGCTCGATAACCACTCGGCCCACAGAGGCATGAGCCAATTTCTTGCGCAAATAGTCGCGAACCTCGATATCTTCCCTGAGCATTTGCGGGAATGCCTTGGAGGTGGCATACCAGCGGGAAGACCAGTCTCGCGTGACCGAAAGCCTGAAACCGGTCGGATGAATCTTCTGTCCCATAGATACTCCTTAGTCGCCGACGGTCAGGTAAATGTGGCAGGTTGGCTTGACAATGCGGTTGCCACGCCCCTTGGCCCGGGCGGTGAACCGCTTGAGCACGACACCTTTCTCGACGTGAATCACCCTAATCTTCAATGTATCGATGTCGGCACCATCGTTGTGTTCGGCGTTGGCAATCGCGGACTCCAACACCTTCTTGATGATCCCGGCGCCTTTTTTCGGACTGAAAGTAAGAATATTGAGCGCCTGATCGACGGGCTTGCCGCGCACTAGGTCGGCAACCAGTCGTCCTTTCTGGGCCGACAGTCGGACACCGCGGAGAATTGCATTGGTTTCCATCATCGATCCTTACTTCTTCACCGCGGCCTTCTTGCCGCCAGTGTGTCCCTTGAAGGTCCGGGTAAGCGCAAACTCGCCCAACTTGTGTCCGACCATATTCTCGGAAACATAGACCGGGATGTGTTGCTTACCATTGTGCACCGCAATGGTTAGACCGACAAAATCCGGCAGGATTGTCGAGCGACGCGACCATGTCTTGATCGGGCGCTTGTCGTTAGACGCACGCGCTGCATCGACTTTCCTCAGCAAATGGTCGTCAACGAACGGGCCTTTCTTAATTGAACGTGCCATATTGACCTCTTATCGCTTATGCCGGCGCTGGACGATCATACTGTCGGTGCGCTTGTTAGTCCGCGTACGATAGCCCTTTGTCGGCTGTCCCCATGGGCTCACTGGAACTCGGCCCTCACCTGTACGGCCTTCGCCGCCACCGTGCGGATGGTCGATCGGATTCATCGCAACGCCACGCACAGTCGGGCGAATACCGCGCCAACGCTGGGCACCCGCCTTGCCGATCTTGCGCAGATTGTTCTCCTCGTTGCCGACTTCTCCGATGGTGGCGCGACACTCGACGTGAATGCGCCGAATTTCGCCAGAGCGCAGACGAACCTGCGCGTAGCTCCCTTCACGCGCCAACAACTGAACCGAAGTACCAGCGGAACGAGCCAACTGGGCACCTTTACCCGGCTGCAACTCGATGCAGTGTATGGTGGTACCCACAGGAATGTTTCGAATCGGCAGGGTATTGCCGGCCTTGATCGGCGCCTCGGCACCAGATATGACCTCCTGGCCAACCGTCATGCCCTTGGTGGCCACGATATAGCGGCGCTCACCATCGGCATAGAGCAGCAGGGCGATGTTGGCCGAACGGTTGGGGTCGTACTCGATGCGCTCGACCTTGGCGGCAATGCCATCCTTATTGCGCTTGAAGTCAACGATCCGGTAGTGCTGCTTGTGGCCGCCGCCCTGATGTCGGGTGGTGATATGACCATGGTTGTTGCGACCAGCCTTGCTGGTCTTCTTCTCGACCAGCGCAGCGAAGGGCTGCCCCTTGTGCAGATTGGGGTTGACGACCTTGACAACGGCGCGACGGCCGGCGGAGGTCGGCTTGACTTTGATGAGCGCCATTTACGCGGCCCCTCCTTCGGCGAAATTAATTTCCTGGCCGGGCTTGAGGCAGACAAACGCCTTCCTCACGTCGCTGCGGCGACCCATGCTACGGCCGAAGCGCTTGACTTTGCCCTTCATGTTCGCCACCTGGACAGACTCGACCTGCACCTTGAACAGCAGCTCGACCGCCGCCTTGATCTCGGGCTTGGTCGCGTCGGGCGCAACGATGAAGATCACCTGCTCGTTCTTGTCGGCGACGGCGGTGGCCTTTTCCGAAATTTGCGGCGCCAGCAGAACCTGCATTAGGCGCTCCTCGTTGAACTTGGGCGTACTCATGCCAGCATCTCCTCCATCTTGGCCACAGCGCCCTTGGTCAGCAGTACCTTCGGGAAGCGAACCAGCGAAACGGGATCGGCCTGCTGGGCTTCGAGAACCAGCACGTTCGGCAGGTTGCGCGACGCCAGCATAAGGTTGTCGTCGAGGCTATCCGTGATCACCAGTACCGAATCGAGACCCATGCTCTTCAGTTTCTGCGCGACCAGCTTGGTCTTCGGCGCATCGACCGAGAAGTTGTCCACCACGGCAAGGCGATCCTCGCGGGCAAGCTGTGAAAGAATCGCAGCAATGCCGGCACGGTACATCTTGCGGTTCACCTTCTGAGAAAAATTCTCTTCCGGCGAATTCGGAAAAATACGGCCGCCACCGCGCCACAGCGGCGACGAGGTCATGCCGGCGCGAGCGCGGCCCGTGCCCTTCTGGCGGAACGGCTTCTTGGTGCTGTGCCGAACCTCGGCGCGGGTCATTTGGGCACGGTTGCCGGAACGGCCATTCGCCTGGTAGGCAACCACCACTTGATGGACCAGTGTCTCGTTGTAGTCGCGGCCAAACAGAGCATCCGACGCGGAGACCGTGGCGGCCTGCTGGCCTTGATCGTTGATCAGTTTCAATTCCATGGCCAACCCCTTACTTCGCACGGACCGCGGGGCGGACCACAACATCGCCACCCTTGGCACCCGGTACCGCACCCTTGACGAGCAGCAACTGGCGCACCTCGTCCACACGCACGACTTCGAGGTTCTGCATGGTGCTGGCGACATCACCGAGATGGCCGGCCATGCGCTTGCCGGGGAAAACCCGGCCGGGATCCTGCGCCATGCCGATTGAACCCGGAGAGTTGTGCGACACAGAGTTACCGTGCGAACCGCGGTTCGACGAAAAGTTGTGGCGCTTGATCGATCCGGCAAAGCCCTTACCGATGGTCGTACCGGAGACATCAACCTTCTGGCCCGCTTGAAAGATCGTCACAGAAACCGTATCCCCCGGCTTCAGGTTCGCCAGTTCGTCCTGCTCAACGGTGAACTCTCTCAGGATGTGACCGGCTTCTACGCCAGCCTTGGCAAGATGACCCGCTAGAGGCTTGCCAACCCGACTCGGGCGGCGCTTGCCGAATGCCACCTGAACCGCGGCATAGCCATCGGTCTCAGGCGTCTTGATCTGCGTGACGCGGTTGTTCGACACATCGAGCACAGTCACCGGGACGGTAGAACCATCCTCGGCGAATACGCGCGTCATGCCGACCTTGCGCCCTACAAGGCCTAGACTCATTTTTTCTCCTAACCCCGGCTACGATTGGCCGGGACCCGTTTATCGAAACTACCAAACCACTTTCGACTGCGGCCGCCGCAAAGGGCACCGCCGCAGGTACCGCCTAAACTTATTGCAGCTTGATCTCGACGTCCACACCGGCCGGCAGATCCAACTTCATCAGCGCATCGACCGTCTTGTCGGTCGGATCGATGATGTCCATCAAACGTAGATGGGTGCGAATCTCGAATTGGTCGCGGGAAGTCTTGTTGACGTGCGGCGAACGCAGCACATTGAAGCGCTCGATACGCGTTGGCAACGGCACCGGGCCGCGAACCACGGCCCCTGTACGCTTGGCCGTATCGACGATCTCAAGAGCGGACTGGTCGATCAACTTGTAATCGAACGCCTTGAGACGAATACGAATCTTCTGGTTCTGCATGACAATCCCTTAAAGAGCGGTACGCCAAAAATGGGCGCGAAATGCGAAAGGGCAGCATGTTACTGCCCTTTCATCTGCGGCGCAAGCGTAATTTACTCGATGACTTTAGCGACGACGCCGGCGCCGACGGTACGACCGCCTTCACGGATGGCGAAGCGCAGGCCTTCTTCCATGGCGATCGGCGCAATCAGCTTGACCGTCATTTG
>JAGVUA010000026.1 GCA_019136545.1 Betaproteobacteria bacterium | reverse complement strand
CGGCGGCCAGCTCTACGTCGAGCACGCAGGCAACCCGAAGCGCCTCAAGTCCACCTCGGTCAAAATCCTGCTCGTCGACGAATTCACCGAATTCGCCGCCAGCCTGCAGAGCGGCGACGACCCCGTCGAGCTGCTGCGCGGCCGTACCAGCGCCTTCCCCGCCGTGGCCAAGGCCATGTACGTCAGCACGCCCGGCATCAAGGGCCTGTGCCGCACCACGGAGAAGTACGAAGCCAGCGACAGGCGCCGCTTCTACCTGCCGTGCCCGCACTGCGGCGAGCGGCACGCCTACGAATGGCCGGACCTGCACTGGTCGCTCGACCCGCACAGCGGCCGCGTCGCCCGCGCCTGGCTGGTCTGCCCCGAATGCGGCTGCGAGATCGAGGAGCATTACAAGCCCGTGATGCTCGCGCGCGGCCGCTGGATCGCCGAAGCCGCCGGCCGGCCCATGCGCGGCTACCGCACCAACTGCCTCTACTACTGAAGACCTTCATCAACGACCGCCTCGCCGAGGCCTGGGAAGACCCCGCCCTGCGCGCCATCAAGCAGAACCTGCTCGCCGAGCGCGCCGAACCCTACGACCTGCGCGTCGCCCCGCACGCCGTCTGCTACATCACCGCCGGCGTCGACACCCAGGACGACCGCCTCGAGGTGCATCTGGTCGGCTGGGGCCGGGGCATGGCCTCCTGGACCATCGACTACGTCGTCCTCACCGGCGACCCGTCCCGGCCGGAAGTCTGGGCCGCGCTCACCGCGCTCCTCAACCGCCCGGTGCAGCACGCCAGCGGCGCCCGGCTGCGCGTCGCCGCCGCCGCCGTCGACGGCCGTGGCCACCGTACCCCGTTCGTCAAGGCCTGGGCGCTCGCCAACCAGGATTCCGCCGACCCCGTGCAGCGGCCGATGGTCATCTTCGGCGCCAAGGCCAACAACGCGCCTGTGCTCGGCCGCCCGAAGTGGGAGGAAATCAAGTCGGACGGAAAGACCGAAAAGCGCGGCGTGCATACCTGGCAGGTCGGCACCGTCGCCGCCAAGCACTGGCTGTTCCGCCGCCTCGGGTCCGATGCCGATCTCGACCGCGACCAGCGCCTCGTGCATTTCAGCGACCAGCTCGACAAGTCCTTCTTCGCCGGAATGGTCTCGGAGACCTTCGACCCGCGGACGAACCGCTACCTCAAGAAGCGCGGCGCGCGGAATGAACCGCTCGACACCTACGTCTACGCCTGCGCCGCAGCCCACCACCCGGAGCTGCACCTCCACCGGCTGACCCGCGCTGAATGGGCCGAGGCCGAGGCGCGCATCGCCCGCAACGGCGGCATCCAGGATGCGCCCGAAGGCGCGCCGGCGGCCGGCACGCCGTCTGCTGCGCCGACCACCACACCCGCCACGGTGCGCCGCCGCACCGCCCGATCAACCTACCTGAGATAGAGGCCATGGCCGAAGACACCGCATTCAAGCGCAAGCCGAACGGCATGGCCGAGGACCTCGGCGCCGTCATCGGGTTTTCCAACACCGTGCTGGTGTGCGGAATCTGGGGAGCGAAGACGCTCTACGTCCCGGAGAAGGCGGTGGCCGGCCATCGCCTGGAAGTGCTGCTCGGCGCCACGGCCTTCCGCCGCCTGGTCGAGGAGTGGGGCGGCGAGACGCTGACCATCCCCGGACTGGCCGACTTCGGACGCTGGCGGCGCATCCGCAAGGCCGCCGAGCTGCGCGTCGCCGGCCGCTCGCTGCACAGCATCGCCCTGCTGACAGGCGTCACCTACCAGCAGGTGAAGAACGACATCCGCAGCGCCGAGCAGCTCGGGCTCATCCCGCTCGTCCTCACCGGCGAGCGGCGCGTGAAGAGCGACGCCGAGGTGATCCGGCAGATCGGGTTCGAGGGGTTTTGATCGGTGGAAATTGTGAAATATAACGCCTAAGATAACCCGACTGCCGTCAGGCCGGTCGGGTTGATTGAATAGTTAGAAGTGCCGCGGTCGACGCGGAGAAAGGACATGAAAATGGAAAAAGAAATGGAAGATCTGACCCGCAAGATGGCGGCTCTCTGCGTAGGCAAAAACATGGGCGCAGTGATCGGTGCGTCATTCAACATGATTCAGTCGTCGATCAATCACATGCCTAGTGCACAAATCAAGAATGCCGTGGCTCAAACGCTCCGACAGCAAGCCGATGCGATTGAGAAATCTGTAAACGGACGAAAACACTGATGCCTTCTAACGTGCTAGGTGAGGGGCGAGCCGCTTGCGGCGAGTCCAGCGCCGAAGGCGCGACCTCGACCGGCGGGTTAGGTGCCGTCTCGCCAGCGCCGACTTCTGAAGGGAACGAGAAATGAAGGCAAAGGTCTGGATTGAAACTGAAGTGGAGGTGGAGGTCGGGGTTTCGGACATGATCGCTGCGCTTTGCGACATGCCGGAGCCGGAGAAGTTGGGTCTGGCTCTCAGCGGGCTTTCGACGTGCCTCGGATACCTAAAGAAGTTGCCAGATTCGCTGGTGGCAGAAATGAACGACAAGCAGCGCGAAATCATCGTGGCGACACTGGAAGAGCAGGAGGCACGGTACAAGGCACCTAACGCATGAGTTCAGGCCGCCGCCGATAGGCGGTCGCGCCTGCAACGACGGGTTAGAGCGCACGGAGAAACGGAAACGGAGATAGACCATGCAAGCAGAAGAAGAGAAGGACGACGATTTGAAGCGGCTGCTACCGTGCCCATTTTGCGGCGGAGGGATTACCGAATTCCACGACAACGGACGAGTTTGGGCTGGCACGAAGTACAGCGACCCGATCAGCGTTTCGGTGCGGCATTGGTGCGCTGAAGCGCCAGGGCCAAGCAGGATGATCGAGCGGATTGGCCGCGACAAGAAACAGGCCATCGAGCGGTGGAACATGCGCTCTAACGTCTGAATTCAGCGGAGCGACGCGGATTCATCGCGGCGCGTCCGCTGGAATGATGGGTTCGGCGTCTGCCGACACGAGGAAAGGAGACTGACATGGGTGATATGAGTCCGTGCCCGCACGGCGGCAATGTTGGCTACTGCGATATATGTAGTCCTGGCTGGCAGGCTGCGCTCGACGATTACGACGACGCAGCCTTTGAAGCCGACGAAAAGGCGCGGATTGCCGCTCTGCACAAGTCGGCCCCAGAAGTGATTTGGCTACAAGTTGACCCGGAAGCCGAGCAGTTTGATGGATGGGAAGCGCAGACATGGTGCTCGGACAAGATTAACGAGACCGACGTGAAGTACGTCCGGGCCGACTTGACGCCGAACTAGAAGTAGACATCAATCCCGCCGCATATCCTGTCGACAGCCCGGAAATGCGGCGTGAAACATAAGCGTCCCTGAAATCCGCCCACAGGCGCCAGCCGCCTGTCGGAGCCAACATGCCAAGCACTCCCCATTGAGGCCCAGGCATGTCCGTCTCACAAATCGATATCGACGCCCTTACCGAGGCGCTGGCCACTGGCGAGCGCATGGTCCGCAAGGGCGACAAGGTGGTCGAATACCGTAGCGTCGACGAGCTGCTCGCCGCGCGCAACGCGCTGCAGGCGCAATTCGACGCCGAGCGGGCCAGTGCCGGCACCGTCGCCGCCCGGCGGCGCCAGACGCGGCTCTACCACGGCGGGCGGGGCTTCTGATGGCGCGCCGATCACGCAACCGGCCGGCGCCCGCGGCGGCAACGCCACAAGCGAAAACCGCCATGGCGCCGGTCGCCATCGCCCTTGCGCCATCGCATGACGCTGCCGGCGCCGGCCGCCGCCTGCGCGGCTGGTATCCGTCCGGAAGCGGGCCGAACCGCGCCAACACGGGCGCCAACACGCTGCGCAACCGCGCCCGCGATGTCGCCCGTAACGACTGGGCCGGGCGCGCCATCCCGCAACGCTGGTCGGCCAACCTGGTCGGAACCGGCATCCTCGCCCGCCCAAAAACTGACGATGCCGCCCTGAAAGTGCGCCTGCGGCAATTGTGGGACGACTGGACCGAAGTCTGCGACGCGGACGACATCCTCGATTTCTACGGCCTGCAGTCGATGGTCGCGCGCAACTGGATCGAATCCGGCGAGGTCTTCATCCGCCTGCGCCCGCGCCTGCCGATCGACGGCCTGCCGGTGCCGCTGCAATTGCAGGTCATCGAGGCAGACCTGCTCCCGGCTACCGACGGCACCGCGCCGAACGGCAATGAGATCGTCCAGGGCATCGAGTTCGACCGCATCGGCCGCCGCGTTGCCTACTGGATGCTGCGCAACCACCCCGGCGACGGCCGCGGCGACACCGCCTCCACCGTCCGCGTGCCGGCCGAGTTCGTGCTGCATGTCTTCGAGCCTAGCCGGCCTGGCCAGTTGCGCGGCGTCTCCGAATTCGCGCCGATCCTGGCCCGCCTGCGCGGGGTCGGCGACTTCGATGATGCTGTCCTCGAACGCCAGAAGCTCGCCAACCTTTTCGCAGGATTCCTCGAGCGCCCGCCGTCCGGCGCCGATGCCGCACTCGACCCGCTCACCGGCCTGCCGGTCAAGGCCGACCACGACGGCACGCCGATGGCCGCGCTCGAACCGGGCACGATGCAGGAACTGCTGCCCGGCGAATCGGTCAAGTTCAGCGAACCGCCAGACGCCGGCGCCGGCTACCGCGATTTCACCCGCCAGCAATACCAGGGCGTTGCCGCCGGCAGCGGGCTGCCGTACGAACTGCTGACCGGCGACCTCTCCGACGTTTCCGACCGCACACTGCGCGTCATCCTCAACGAGTTCCGCCGCCACTGCCAGCAGCGGCAATGGCACATCCTCATCCCGCAATTTTGCCGCAAGGTGCGCAACGCCTGGGCCGATGCCGCGCTGCTCGCCGGCGTGCTCACCGCCGACGAAGCCCGCGAGGCGAGGCGCGTCACCTGGGTGCCGCAGGGCTGGGCCTACATCCACCCGACGCAGGACGTGCAGGCGCAGCAGATCGCCGTCGAGGCCGGATTCACCAGCCGAGGCCGCGTCATCACCGAGCGCGGCGATGATCCGGAAGAGATTGACGCCGAGCGCGCCGCCGACGAAGCACGCGAAACTGGCCTCGGTCTGGAAGAAGACGACCAGGCCGGCACGCAGCCGGCGGAAGACCCGCTCGCCACCGCCGTGCTCGACGGCCAGCGCCAACTCGGCGCCGCCATCGTCGCTCTTGCCGGCCGTGAGACCCCGCCGCCGCAGCTCACCGTCCAGCTTCCCGGCCCTGGCAAGCCGACGATGAAGGTCGGCCGCCGCCTGGCCGACGGATCGATCGAGGTCCGCGAAGTCGCGCTCGAAGGGGAACAGGATGCAGATTGAGGTCGCCGCGGCCAACATCCTTGCCGCCGCCATGGCTAACCTGCTCGCCGGCGGCCGGGTCAGGGTGCGCGATGCCGACGGCACGTCCCTGGCCGATTGCGACTTCGCCGCGCCGCCGTTCGCCGCGCCGCAGGACGGCGCCATCGCAGCGCACCCGTTCAAGCCCGCACGCGGCCTCGCCGATGGCCGCCCGGCCGGGTTTACGGCCTATGACGCTGCCGGAAAGGCCGTGTTCTCAGGAACCGCAGGCCATAAGGACGACGATCCGCCGCCCGAAATGAAATTCAAGACAAGGATGATCGTCGAGGATGCCGACGTGCTGGTCGAAAGTTTCATATTTTCGGTAATCAGGAAAACCCAATGAGGACAGAAAAGGAACGCCTCGCCCGGCTGGAAGAGCGCGTGTCGAACATGATGAGCGCCATGCGCATCCTGCAGCGCCAGGTGGTGCTGCTAACCCAGCTCGAGCAGACGCGCGGGAATCCGACCGACCCGGTAAGCGAGATCAAGCGGCGCATCGTTCATGCCGCACGCGAAGAGCGCATGAGCAAGCATCGGTATTTCGGGGACGACTGATGATTTCTGCCGGCCAACTCCAGCGGATCATGCCGTCGGCGACGCCGGCGCGCATCGCCAATTTCATCGGGCCGCTGAATGCGACGATGGACGAATTCGGAATCTCGACGCCAAAACGGCAGGCGGCTTTCCTGGCGCAACTGGCGCACGAGTCCGGGAGCCTGCGCTACGTCGAAGAGATCGCCAGCGGCGCCGCCTATGACAACCGCGCAGACCTCGGCAACACGCGGCCGGATGCCATCGCCTTGGCCGAACTTGCCGAAACGACGCCTGGGCGCTACTACAAGGGCCGCGGGCTGATCCAGATCACCGGATACGACAATTATCTAGCATGCTCGCGCGCGCTGCTACGCGACGATTCCCTGACGAAAAACCCGGCCATGCTCGAGCGCGCCGACCTCGCCTGTCGCTCCGCCGGCTGGTATTGGGACAGCCGCCGGCTCAATGACTACGCCGACGCCGGGCAGTTCGAGACGATCAC
>JAGVUA010000105.1 GCA_019136545.1 Betaproteobacteria bacterium | reverse complement strand
AGATATTCGCCTCGCCGTAGAACTCATTCAGCTTGGCGCTCGGCTGCAGATGCTCGAGGCCGAGACGAATCTTTCCCGCGAACGGCTCCTCAAGCTGTACAAGGAGGTCAGGGGCGTTTCTCCGCCCAAGGGCATGTTGCCTTTTTCGACGGATTGGTTCATGACTTGGCAGCCCAATGTCCATGCTTCCCTCTTCATGGCCTATTTCCGCTTTCTGGAGCGGAACACCAAGTTGACGGGGCTCGAGTTGATCATCAAGGCCTACCGGATGTACTCCGAGAAAGTGGCTCGCGCAGGCATGGATACCGTGCTCTCCTTGACCCGGGCCTGGACCATGGTGCGCTTCTTCGAAGCGAGCATGTTGCAGATGGCCACCTGCAAGGAATGTGGCGGTGAGTTCGTTGCTCATGCCTACGATCCAACGCGTGGCTATGTCTGCGGTCTTTGCCACATGCCGGCGCGTGCCGGCAAGACGCGCCGCGCCGCCGCCGAAGCCGCGGTGGCTTGATCGGTCTCGCGGTAGACCGCGATCGCCGGCGGGGTGCGGGGGGTATCGCCCGCCGCTCGCCTCAATTGCACCAATAGCAGGGATTTTGCCGGCCAGTTGGGGGGATTCGCTGGGCAGCCGGCGTTCGACAATTGATTGCGGTCGTTGCGACCGGGTCGCGACCTGCAATTCTGGCCGCGACGATACGGATTGGGGAGGCCGGCAGTGTTCCTGTTGATCGGTTACGTGGTGATTCTGGCGGCATCGGTCGGCACCTATGCTGTGCACGGAAGCCTCGCCGCGCTCTGGGTGCCGATGGAATACCTGGCGATCGTTGGCCTGACCATCGGTGGTTTCGTCGCCGGCAATGGCGCCAAGGCCATCAAGGCCACCGTTGCCGCGCTGCCTTCCGTGTTGAAGGGTTCCTCGCTTAACAAGGCGCTCTACATGGAGCTCCTGGCGATGCTGTACGAGATTCTGGGCAAGGTCCGCAAGGAAGGCCTGATGTCGATCGAAGGGGATATCGAAAACCCCGAAAGCAGCCCGATTTTTTCCAAATACCCCAGCGTGACCGCCGACCATCACGTGCTGGATTTCATCACCGACTACCTGCGCATGATGGTTGGCGGCAATCTCAATGCCTTCGAGATCGAAAACCTGATGGACATCGAGATCGAAACGCATCATCACGAGGCCCTCGTGCCCGCTCATGTGATGTCCAAGACCGCGGACAGCGTCCCGGCCTTCGGTATCGTCGTCGCCGTCATGGGCGTGGTTAACGTGATGGGTTCCGTCGGCGAACCGCCGGCGGTGCTGGGCAAGATGATCGGTGGCGCCCTGGTCGGCACTTTCCTGGGGATCCTGGTTTCGTATGGTTTCGTCGCGCCCATCGCCGGCCAGCTCGAGCAGAAGGCCGAGGAGGGCGGCAAGATCTACCAATGCATCAAAGCCGTCCTGCTGGCGAGCATGAATGGCTATGCCCCTCAAGTTGCGGTGGAGTTCGGCCGTAAAGTGTTGTATTCCACCGATCGCCCGACTTTCATGGAGCTCGAAGAGGATCTGAAGGGCCGCAAAGGCAAATGAGCGACGATAGCCAACAACCTATCGTCGTCAAGCGCGTCAAAAAGGGCGGTGGTGGCCATCACGGCGGCGCGTGGAAGATCGCCTATGCCGACTTTGTCACGGCGATGATGGCCTTTTTCCTCCTGATGTGGCTGCTCGGCTCGACCGCCAAGGGCGATCTCAAGGGAATCGCCGACTATTTCCAGACGCCGCTCAAGGTTGCCCTTTTCGGCGGCTCGGGCTCCGGTGATTCTTCTTCCGTGATCCAGGGCGGCGGCGAAGACCTGACTCGCACCTACGGACAGGTCAAGCGCGGCGAAACGCCGGCCGAAAGGCGAACCATCAACCTACAAAGGCTGCGCGCCGACTTCGAGCGCGTGGAAATGCAGCGCCTGGAGTCGCTCAAAGGGGAACTGGAAGCCTTGATAGAAGCGGCGCCGGCGCTCAAACAGTTCAAGAATCAATTGCTGCTGGACCTGACGACCGAGGGTCTGCGGATTCAGATCGTCGACGAGAAGAATCGCCCCATGTTCGACTCCGCCAGCTCCGAGTTGAAGCCCTACACCCGCGACATCCTGCGCGAGATCGGCCGGGCGCTCAACAAGGTCGAGAACCGCATCAGCCTGTCCGGCCATACCGATGCGACGCCCTACGCGGCCGGTGACCGGGGCTTCGGCAACTGGGAGCTGTCCACCAACCGCGCCAATGCTTCGCGGCGTGAGCTGGTGGCGGGCGGCATGGACGACGGCAAGATGATCCGCGTCGTCGGTCTCGCGTCGACCGTCCTGTACGACAAGACGGACCCTTATGGTGCCATCAATCGGCGCATCAGTATCGTCATCCTCAACAAGCGGACGGAGGAAGCGATACTGCGCGATGGCAAGGCCGCCGATATCGAGACGGCCGAGGAAGCGGTGGAAGCGGCAACCGATTCAGCCATGGCGGAACAAGGCAATCGACGCTAAGATGGAAAAATAACAAGCAGGACGCTGAATGGTGGGCTCAATGGGCAAGTTCATTCTGGGAGGAGCGGCCTGGACCCTGCTGGTGGGGCTGGGTGCCGTCGTGTTTCCCGATATTGTCGGTACCGACTGCTTGGTGACGATCATTGCCGTCGCGGCGGGCTGGCTGGGCGCCGGCTTGATGTCCGGCCGTGGCGCGCAGGGCGACGACGGCTGGGGCGAGCGGCGTTGCTGCCAGGAACGCGAACTCATCAACGAATTCACGGAACTGCTCGATGAATGCGTGCGCCAATGCGCCGTGCAGTTTTCCAGTATCCAGGGAGACGTCGAGCGCACCCAGACCCTGCTGGGCGATGCGATTCGCGACTTGACCACCAGTTTCGAGGGCATGAACGTCTTGACCGACGAGCAGCGCAACGTCGCCGTCAGCGTGACCGGCTCCGTCGGCGAGGGAGAGTCCGTCAGGCAATTCGATGAGTTCGTCGCCACGACTTCGCAAGTCATGGGGCAGGTGGTCGACAATATCGTCAATAACAGCAAGCTCGGCATGGAGTTGGTCGAGATGACCGACGGCATTGCCCTGCATGCCCGGCGCGTGCAAAGCATATTGTCCGAGATCGGCGCCATCGCCAAGCAAACCAACCTGCTGGCGCTCAATGCCGCCATCGAGGCGGCGCGCGCGGGCGAGGCGGGCCGGGGTTTCGCCGTGGTCGCCGACGAGGTTCGCGACCTGTCGGCCAGGACGACGCAGTTCAGCCAGCAGATCAACGTCCTGATGCAGACCATGCAGGGCTCGGTGCATCAAACCGAGGAGGCGATCCAGCGCATGGCCAGCCAGGACATGACGTTCGCGCTCGAATCGAAAACGCGGGTCGAGGAAATCGTCAAGGCGATGGAAGACCAGAATCGCGTGCGCAAGGTGGCCATCGAACGGCTGGCCGATGGCTCGTCAAAAGTCTCCGCTGAAGTCAATCGGGCCGTAACCGCGCTGCAATTTCAGGACATGGTTTCTCAGTTGATGGGGCATGTCGGCCGGCGGGTGACGGCATTGGTCGGCGTGCTCGATCAGCTGTCGGTGCTGGGACAAACGCTCCGGCAAGATGCCGAGCGCAAGGACGCCGGCGCCGCCATCGTCGCGCTGCGGGAAGAGACGGAGAAGCTCGCCGCCAGTCTCGCGGAAATGACCCACATTGGTAATTCAAACCCCGTCGGCCAGCAAAACTTTGGCCAGGGTGAAGTCGAACTTTTCTAGGAGCTTGCGCAAATGGCAAAGACGATCCTCGCTGTCGATGATTCCGCTTCCATCCGCCAGATGGTCACATTCACCCTGAAAAGCTCGGGCTATGAAGTCGTCGAGGCGGTGGATGGCATGGATGGTCTCGACAAGGCCAAGGCCAAGGGGTTCAACCTGATCCTGACCGACCAGAACATGCCGCGCATGGACGGCCTGACGCTGATCAAGTCGCTGCGCGCCATGCCGCAATACAAGACCGTACCCATACTGATGCTGACCACCGAATCGTCCGATGCCATGAAGCAACAGGGGCGAACCGCGGGCGCCACGGGATGGCTGGTCAAGCCCTTCGATCCCCAGAAGCTGATCGAGGTGGTGAAGAAGGTGATCGGCTGAGGCCGCCCGCGATGACTCATGGGCCAGGGAGGCTGACGTGTCCATCGATCTGAGCCAGTTTTATCAGGTTTTCTTCGAGGAAACCGGAGAGCATTTGGCGAACATGGAGTCCTTGCTCCTGGGGCTCGACATCGCCAATCCCGACAACGAACAGTTGAACGCGATTTTCCGGGCGGCTCATTCCATCAAGGGATCGGCCGGCACTTTCGGCTTTACGGACATGGCCGAAGTGACGCACGTGCTGGAGAATCTGCTGGACAGGATACGCAAGGACGAACTCAGGTTGCGCGAGGAAATGATCGACGCCTTCCTCGATGCCGGCGACGTGCTCAAGGGCATGCTGGCCGCGCACAAAGGGGAAGGCGAAGTCGATCCGGCCGCCGTCGAACAGACCTGCACGCGCCTGCGCGCGCTGACGGGGGATGTCGCGCCCGCCACGCCGGTGGAAGACGACATGTCCGTCGCGGCCGTTGAAGCTGGGCCGGTCGACATGCCGGTCGGCCACGATATCCGCTTCGTCGTCGATGGCGATCCGGCGGCGACCCGGCTGGCCGTGGATGCCTTGCTGGAAGAACTGGGTGAATTCGGCGCAGCGCGACTCGTCGCGGCCGCCGCCGCGGAAGGGCAACCCTATCATGTCGAACTGACGGGCGAAGTCGACAGCGACACCCTGCGCAGCGTCATCGAATTCGTGGCGCGCACCGACAGCATCCGGATTTCGCCCTTGGGCCAGGTGGGCGCGGGGGATGCCGGCGAGACCGCCTACGGGTTCTTCGATGAATCGGCGGCGCCGGTGGAGAACGCGGCTACCGTGGAAAGTCATCCGTCGCGGGACGCCGGGTCCGATGCCTACGGCTTCTTCGAGCCCATCGGTGAGCCCATCGGTGCCGCTGCGCCGGCCACCGACGCCGCCGACGGCAGCTATGGCTTCTTCGACGCGCCGCCAGCATCACCGGCCCCGGTGGCGAGCGCGCCCGACACGACAATGCCCGCCGAACCGGCGCCGACGGCCGAAGCGGCCGTCGAGCGATCCGTCGAAAAGCCGGCCGCCGCTGCCAAACCGACCGCATCGCAAACGCCGGCACCGGCGGCCAAAAGCGGCGGCGACGCCACCATTCGCGTGGGCGTCGAGAAAGTGGACCAGTTGATCAACCTGGTCGGCGAACTCGTCATCACGCAGGCCATGCTGCTGCAGTCGGCCTCCGGCGTCGATCCTGTCGAATTCGAACGCCTGCACAACGGCCTGACGCAACTCGAACGCAATTCCCGCGACCTGCAGGAAGCGGTCATGTCCATCCGGATGATGCCGATTTCCGTGGTGTTCTCGCGCTTTCCGCGCGTGGTGCGCGAACTTTCCCAGAAACTGGGCAAGAAAGTCGAGCTGAAGCTGGTCGGCGAAGGAACCGAACTCGACAAGAGCCTGATCGAGCGCATCACGGATCCGCTCACCCACCTGGTCCGCAACAGTCTCGATCATGGCATCGAGATGCCCGACGTGCGCGCCGAAAAGGGCAAGCAGCCGACCGGCACCATTACCCTGCGCGCCTACCACCAGAGCGGCAATATCGTCATCGAGGTCAACGACGACGGCGCCGGGCTCAATCGCCAGCGCATCATGGCCAAGGCCAAAGAGCGCGGCCTGCAGGTGCACGACCAGATGTCCGACCAGGAGGTCTGGCTGCTCATCTTCGAGGCGGGGTTCTCGACCGCGGACGTGGTCACGGAGGTTTCGGGGCGCGGCGTCGGCATGGACGTGGTCAAGC
>JAGVUA010000066.1 GCA_019136545.1 Betaproteobacteria bacterium | reverse complement strand
CTCGATGCCGACCAGGATCATGCGCGAGGCGAGGCCGTCCTTGATCTGTTCGATCAGCACCTGCTGCGCCGGCGTCGGGTTGCGCGGCAGGAAAGCCGAGAGGTCGGTGGTGAATTGGCTGCGGCTGATGATCAGCACGCAGGCGGCGAGAAAGGCCAGCCAGCTGGCGACTGCGAGTCGGGCGGAAGGCGACTTGAGATTCACGGTGCGGCAGCTTCTTGCGCGAGCGGCTCGATGCGCATCGACGACCGGTCGCCGTCAGCCTGGCTGATGTCGATGCGCTTGACCATCTCCTGCTCGCCGGCGATTTCGATGCGTTTGACCACCGCCAGCATCTTGTCGTTGGCCGGCACGAGGTGCAGGTTCCAGCTCTGCCGGTTGCCCTCCAGACTCAGGCGGAAGTTGCGTTCCAACGCCTGGCGGTCGCCGGCCAGCGTGCCGCGGATACTGTCGATAAAGGCGGCGAGTTCGGGATAGTCCTGCATGCGCAGGCTGTGTTTCTGGCGGCCGCGCTCGACTTGCAGCAGGCCCTGGTCGAGCACCATGGTTTCGGGTTTGGGCTTGAGCGTGCGCTTTTCCAGATGGTCGGGCGCCGTGTAGAACAGCTCGCCGGAAGACTCCACCGGCTTGTCGAGGATGGCGATGGTCTTGGTCTCGACAAAGCGCACGTGGCCGGAACGCGTTTGCGCCAGCGTCTGCATGAGTTGGTCGAGGTCCCAGTCGGCGGCTTGACTAATAACGGGCCACAGAATCGTCGCCAGCGCGGCGCAGCAAGAGGAGCGGAAGGTCATGGGTTTGCGGGCCAGAAATCGAAGAAGTTGAACCAGTTGTAGGGCGCGGCGCGGCAGTAGTGATCGAGCAGCGCGGCGTAGCGTGTGATTGCTGCCTCCACCGCTGCTTCGCGTTGCCCGGCGGGAACGTCAGTGAAGTCGGCCAGCGGCTCGAAGTGGATGGCGTAACGGTTGCCGCCCAGGTAAAGCCCGGTCATGAAGACCACCGGGCGGCGCAGCAGCGCAGCCATGCGGAAGGGGCCGCTTGGCAAGCGCGTTTCCGTATCAAGGATGCGCACCGGCAACAGCGGTTCGTCGCCCGGTGTGCGGTCGGCCAGCATGCCGACCATGTGGCCCTCGTCCAGCCGCTCGCGCACCTTGAGCATCGAGTCGATCTGCCCCAGGCCGATGACGTCCAGCGCTGCCGCGGGGTTGATAGCGGCCAGCGTGGCGTTGATCTTCTGCGCGTTCTCCTGATGCATCAGCATGGCGATGCGCAGGTCGGTATTCTTGCGTCCGAGGGCACGAATCACTTCGAAGCTGCCCAGATGCGCGCCGATCAGGAAGAGGCCCTGACCCTGAGCCAGCAAATCGTTGAGTCGCTCGACACCCTGGACCTCGAAGTCGAAAAGGTCGAAGCGGTCATTCACCAGATAGAGCCGGTCATGCACCGTCGCCGCGAAGCTGAAGAAATGGCGGTAGCTATCCGTCCAGCGCGGCGCGCGGCCCAGCGCACGGCGCAGATAGTCACGCGAGGCGCGGCGGCTGGCCGGCGAGAAGAGCAGGAAGTAAAGTGTGATCCCGTGCAGCACCAGGCGCCCCGGCATGCGCCCGAGACGCAGTGAAATCCAGGTCATCAGGCGCAGCATGGCGCGGTTGCTGCGCTCTGGCCGGCTCGCCCAGGCGGCCGGGGTCTGCGGTAGTGGTGCGTTCAATCGGCCACCTCACCGCTGAGTCCGACGGGCGCGAAGCTGCCGCTCGCCACGGGTCGGCCCCTGATTGCGGTCTCGGCACAAGCCTCGACGCAGATCTCGAAGACGATGGCACCGCTCGCCGCGACACGCTGCGAAAAGACGACCGTCTCGCCCGGCAGCACCGGGCTCAGGAACTTGACCGAACGCAGGGGCAACGCCTCGGGCGCATGGCCGGTCGCCTCGGCGATAAGCATCAGCACGCGGTCGAGCAACACGACGCCGGGCACTATCGGCCGGCCGGGGAAGTGGCCGGCAAAAGCGGGATGGTCGGTCGGGACAGTCCAGCGGTCGCTTGGGGACGGGCCGGCTGAACGGACGGGCGAAGGTGATGGGCCGGAAGTCATGAGTGCGGTGGCAAGAGCGAAGTTCGAATTGTATCGGATGCCGTTGACCAATTCCGCGCAGGCATCCGGTGCGTACGTGCGTGGCTTGCCGAGTCCTGGATGATCGATGCCCTGCGCGCCGCATCCAGAGGTCATCTGTGGCATGCCCGTCCGGAGCCCGGCGTCCATAGGGCCAGTCGTGGCAGGGTGGCTGGAGAACCGCACGGCGATTGGCTTGCTTTCCACTTCTGGCCTTGCCGCTGGCTGCGACGGCTACTCGGCGGTTACGGAAGCCGAAAGTGCATTATTGCGGAACAGCGCCTCCAGCGCCTGGCGTGGCAGCTTGCCGGTGCTGTTGCGCGGCAGCGCGTCGACGAAGACCAGCGGGCGCGGCAGGAAGACGGGGTCGATGCGCTCGCGCAGCGCGGCGAGCAGGCGGGGTGCGTCGAGCGTCGGCGCGACGACGCAGGCGGCGAGCCGGGTGATACGTTCCGGATCGCTTTCGTCGGGCATGTGGAAGGCGCCGTCGCGCACGCCGGGGATGGTGTTGAGGATGTGGTTGAGGCTGGCCAGAGAATGGCGCTTGCCGGCGATATTGATCAGGTCGGCGAGACGACCGTGCAGCAGGAAGTGTTCCTCGTCCAGCGACTCGATGATGTCGTTGAGCACGATGGGTGGCTCGACCGGCCCCCCTTCGGCGCGCGTGCGTTCGCCTTCGGGCACCAGGCGCACGCCGGGGATGAGATGCCAGCCCGCCGTTTCTGTGGTTCGCCGCGAGGCGATGACGCCGGTCTCGGTGCTGCCGTAGATCTCGATCAGTCGTGTCCTGATCTGCGTCTCAACCTCCTGCGCGAGCCGGGGTGTCAGTGGCGCGGTGGCCGAGAGCACGCGGGCTATCGGCGGCAGTGCGATTCCAGCGTCGAGCAGGGCGCGCAGATGCACGGGCGTGGACACCAGCACACGCGGCGCGGGCAGCTGCGCCAGCGCCGTCGCGACATCGGCTGGATAGAAAGGATGCGCTGCACTGAGCGCGTTGCCGGTCTGCCAGGCAATGAGGACGGTCGATTCGAGTCCGTACATGTGCTGTGGCGGCACGGTGCCGACGAAGCTCGTCGACGTGCCGGGCGGCAAGGCTAGGCGCGCAGCTTCGGCCTTCGTGCCGGCGACCAGCGTGCCCCAGTGCTTGGCGTGCGGCTGCGGATTCCCCGTCGAGCCCGAGGTGAACAGGATGGCGACGCGCTGCCGGACGTCGATCTGCGGAACGGCTTCGTCACTGTCCGCGGTCGTTTCCAGCGGAGGATAGCGCAGCAGCGGCAGATCGAAGGTGCAGTCCTCGCGGTCGCACAGGCCGAAGGCGTCGGGTGCGAAGGCCTTGATCTGGCGAATGGCTTCAGGCGCATGGCTGGATGGCAGCAGGCAGGTCTTGCCAGCGACGATGGCCGCAGCCAGGCCGACGCTGAAGCGGTAGCGGTCGCTGCACAGATTGAGCAGATGCGTATCGGCGGGAAGTAGTGCGACGAGCTGGCGGACTTCGGCGAGGAAGGTATTGCGCGTGACGGCCTGTCCTTCGCGCCAGGCGACGATGCTGTCGGGCGAGGCGTGGGTGAGCAGCGGCAGGGTCGTCATGTCTGTGGTCTGATGCCTATCGGCTGGCTGCGTCGCGCTTTGCGTCGTCTTTCGCGCGGTTCTGCGTGTCCTCGCGATAGGCACGGATGGCGTCGAAGAAGCGCATATGCCCGCTATCGGGCATGACGCGGCGGCGAATGAGGTACTCGACGAGGAACATCAATCCGACCAGCGGCAGGGTCAGGAAGTTGGCGAAGATCGACCAGTCGGCGAGCGGCGCGAAGAAGAAGAGCAGGGTCGAAATCTGCGCCATGACGGCGAAGAACAGCGTCCAGGAAATCGTGACCAGCCGGGTGTAGCGCGCGTGCAGTGGCGATACCGGGCCGTAGAGCGTCTCGGCAAAGCGCGTGCACAGTGGCTGGCGACCGGCGAGCAGGGTACGGCCGAAGGTGGCGAAAAGAATCAGGTAGAGGCCGACGTTCTGTAGCCAGTAGATCAGGCCGAAATGGCTCTTCAGCAGCGGCCACGCAGCCAGCATGAGCCCGACGGCGAGCGCGACGACCGCGAGGAGAATGAGACGATGCGTCGATCGCCAGGCGAATACCAGTGCGATCAGCAGCAGTGGTGTGATGGAGATGGTCGCGCCCAGCGCGGGGTCGCGCGCCGGGTCGTTGCTGTAGTGCGCCAGCAGCGCGTAGGCGATGAGCAGCGCGGCGATGCCCAGCCCGCGCAGCAGGCGGGGGATCATCAGCGCGTCCGCTGCGCCGCGATGTGATCCGAGAGCTGGCGCAGCGAGCCGAAGATGCGGTTGTTGTCGGGACTGTCAGCCTTCAGTTGCACGCCGTACTTCTTGCCCACCGAGAGCGCGACTTCGAGCACGTCGATCGAGTCCATGCCCAGACCGTCGCCGAACAGCGGCGCGTCCGGGTCAATCTCTTCTGCGCTGACGTCTTCAAGGTTGAGACACTCGACGAGCAGTTCGGCGACTTCGCGCTGCAGTTCCGGCGTGCTGGTGACAATGGGTTTCGTACTGTTATCCATGGTGTTCAAGTTTCAGGCCTGACGCTTCAGGCGTTCGAGTTGGGTCTTGAGCTTATCGACGGTGGCTTCGAAGTCGGCCAGGCGTTTCTTCTCCTGCTCGACGACGGCAGCCGGCGCGCGGGAAACGAAGCTCTCGTTGCCGAGCTTGGCGTGGGCCTTGACGATCTCGCCTTCGAGGCGGGCGATTTCCTTGGCCAGACGCTCGCTCTCAGCCGCCACGTCGATCTCGATCTTGAGCATCAGCCGCGTTTCGCCGACCACCGCGATGGGCGCGTTGGCGTCATCCGGCAGGGCACTCACGATCTGCATGTCGGAGAGCTTGGCCAGCGACTTGAGATACGGCGCAAAGCTCGCCAGCTCTTCGGCGTTGCCGCTGGCGATCAGCGGCACCTTCTGTGCCGGCGACAGGTTCATCTCGCCGCGCAAGTTGCGGCAGGCGTAGGCGAAGTCCTTCAGGCGCTGCACCTTGCCTTCGCTGGCTTCGTTGTAACGCAGCGGGTCGGCCTTGGGGTAGGCGGCCTGCATGATCGACTCGTGCGTCTTCTTGTGCGCCAGCGGGGCGACGGCCTGCCACAGCTCTTCGGTGATGAAGGGGATGAGCGGATGCGCGAGGCGCAGCACGGTCTCCAGCACGCGTAGCAGCGTACGGCGGGTGGCGCGGGCGGCGGCCTCGTCGCCGGACTGGATCTGCACCTTGGCCAGTTCCAGATACCAGTCGCAGAACTCGTCCCAGACGAACTCGTAGATGGCGCGCGAGAGCAGGTCGAAGCGGTAGTCGGCGAAGTGTTGCGCGACCTCGGCCTCGGTGCGTTGCAGCTTACTGACGATCCAGCGGTCGGCAAAGGAGAAATGCAGACCGTCGGGGCTCATGTCGGGGATGGCGTTCGGATCGATGCCGCAATCCTGGCCTTCGGTGTTCATCAGCACGAAGCGCGTCGCGTTCCACAGCTTGTTGCAGAAGTTGCGATAACCCTCGCAGCGGTGCAGGTCGAACTTGATGTCGCGGCCGGGGCTGGCCAGCGACAGGAAGGTGAAGCGCAGGGCGTCGGTGCCGAAGGCCTGGATGCCTTCCGGGAATTCCTTGCGCGTGCGCTTCTCAATCTGCTCGGCCTGCTTCGGGTTCATCAGGCCGGTGGTGCGCTTCTTGACCAGATCCTCGATGCCGATGCCGTCGATCAGGTCGATCGGGTCGAGCACGTTGCCCTTGGACTTGCTCATCTTCTGGCGTCACGGATCAGGCCATGCACATAGACGTGCTTGAACGGAATCTTGCCGGTGATGTGCTTGGTCATCATGATCATCCGGGCGACCCAGAAGAAGATGATGTCGAAGCCGGTGACGAGCACGGTGGACGGCAGGTAGAGATCGAGTGCCGGGTTCGACTTGGCCGGCCACTCGGGCGTCCAGTCCAGCGTCGAGAACGGCCACAGCGCCGAGGAGTACCAGGTGTCGAGCACGTCCGGGTCGCGGGTGAGCGCGCCGCTGATGCCCTTGGCTGCGGCCTGGGCCTTCGCTTCCGCCTCGTCGTGGGCGACGTAGACATTGCCTTGCTCGTCGTACCAGGCCGGAATCTGGTGGCCCCACCAGAGCTGCCGCGAAATGCACCAGTCCTGGATGTTGTTGAGCCACTGGTTGTAGGTATTGACCCAGTTTTCGGGAACAAACTTGATCTCGCCCGAGGCGACGCATTCGAGCGCCTTGCCGACGATGCTGCTGCCATCGGCGCCGGGTTTGCTCATGGCGACGAACCATTGGTCGGTCAGCATCGGCTCGATGACGACGCCGGTGCGGTCACCGCGCGGCACTTTCAGCTTGTGCTTGTCGATCTGGACGAGCACGCCGGCTGCTTCGAGGTCGGCGACGACGGCCTTGCGCGCGTCGAAGCGGTCCATGCCGCGGTACTTCTCGGGCGCGTTGTCGTTGATCTTGGCGTCCAGCGTCAGGATCGAGATGATGTCCAGCTTGTGGCGCTGACCGACGGCGTAGTCGTTGAAGTCGTGCGCCGGCGTGACCTTGACGCAGCCGGTGCCGAATTCGAGGTCGACGTAGGCGTCGGCGATGATCGGGATTTCACGGTCGGTGAGCGGCAGCTTGACCGTCTTGCCGATCAGATGCTTGTAGCGCTCGTCCTCCGGGTGCACCATCACGGCGGTGTCGCCGAGCATGGTTTCCGGACGCGTCGTGGCCACCGTCAGCGAACCCGAGCCATCGGCCAGCGGGTAGCGGATGTGCCACATGAAACCGTCTTCTTCTTCCTGCGCGACTTCGAGGTCGGAAACGGCGGTGTGCAGCACCGGGTCCCAGTTCACCAGCCGCTTGCCGCGGTAGATCAGACCTTCCTTGTACAGGCGGACGAAGGTTTCGGTGACGATCTTGGACAGGCCATCGTCCATCGTGAAGCGCTCGCGCGTCCAGTCCGGCGAGGTGCCAAGGCGACGCATCTGGCGGGTGATGGTGTTGCCCGAGTACTCCTTCCACTCCCACACCTTCTCGACGAACTTTTCGCGGCCGAGGTCGTGACGCGAAATGCCCTGCGCGTCGAGCTGGCGTTCGACGACGATCTGCGTCGCGATGCCGGCGTGGTCGGTGCCCGGCTGCCACAGCGTGTTGTCGCCACACATGCGCCGATGACGGGTCATCGCGTCCATGATCGCCTGATTGAAGCCGTGGCCCATGTGCAGCGTGCCGGTCACGTTGGGTGGCGGCAGCAGGATGCAGAAGGCATTCGGGTTGTTCGTATCGAGGCCGGCGTTGAAGTAGCCCCTGGCTTCCCAGTCGGGGGACCAGCGACGTTCGATATCGGCGGGCTCAAAGCTCTTGGCGAGTTCCATAGAGAGTGCGGAATGTGAGGGATAGGAAAGCCCGCGATTATACCGGATCGCACCCTCCG
>JAGVUA010000015.1 GCA_019136545.1 Betaproteobacteria bacterium | reverse complement strand
GTGATGGCCTTGATGACCGCAGGATTGGGTCTGGCCTTGCGGAATTGCGCGCGCAGGCGTTCGGCGTCGAAGCCGTGGCGTTCGCTCATGTCGGCGATGAAGGCGTGCACGTCCTCGCGTTCCGCGTAGCCCGGTTCGGCGAGGGCGCTTCGGGCGAGCGCGGTCAGAGTCAGCAGGATGATCGGTGCGAGCAGACGATTCATGGCCGGAAGCATGCCACGCGGCGGCGCAACTGGTCGAGTGTCTTGGCGCGATCGGCGGCCGGCGGCGCGTAGCGCAGCCGGGCGTACAGGGCGGCCAGGCCGCGCATTTCGGCGGCTACGGCGGGCAGCGCCCTGGCGACGCGCTCGGCGTAGTCGAACGGCCCCTCGGCAGCTTGCCGGCCGAGGCCGCGGCGCGCCAGGCGCCGCGAAAGCTTCTCCCATTGACGGGCCAGCGGATCGGCGCGGCGCTGCCGGCGCAGGATCCAGGCGGTCAGCAGCAGCAGGGCGATGCCGCACAGCGCGGCGAGCAGGGCCGTCATCGCGCGCCAGTCGGGCGCGGGCATGCCGAGTCGTTGCAGCAATTGCCGCTGCCGTTCCGGGGTGTAGCCCAGCACCCACTGGTTCCAGGTGTTGGTGACGGCATCCCAGCGGAAACGCAGGTCGCGCAGCCACGAGAACTCGGCGCGCATCAGCAGCGGCAAGGGATCGCCGGCCGGCACGGCGGCGGCCAGATCGAGATCGATGCGCGTCGGCGCGCTGATCGCGGTGGGGTCGACGCGCACCCAGCCGCGCCCCGCCAGCCACACTTCCGTCCAGGCATGGGCGTCGTATTGCCGAACGGTCAGCCAGCCGTCGACGGGGTTCACTTCGCCGCCCTGGTAACCGGTGACGACGCGGGCCGGCACGCCGGCGGCGCGCATCGCCACGGCGAAGGCGCTGGCGAAATGCTCGCAGAATCCCTGGCGGGTATCGAACAGGAACTCGTCGGCGCTGTGTTCGCCGAGCAGCGGCGGATTCAGCGTGTAGATCAGCCCCTGGCGCAGAAAAAAGGCCTGCGCCTGTCTCAGCACATCTCCGTCGCTGCGCGCGTCTGCGCGCCAGCTGGCGGCCAGCCGCCGGATGCGTGGATTGCTGCCGGCCGGCAAGGCCAGCGCTTGTTGCCTGAGCGCCGGCGATTCGTCGGCGCCGGCGCGCAGCAAGGGATATGAACGCGCGAGGTAACGCTGTCGGGCCAGGACGGGCGCCTTGGCCAGCAACTGGAAATCGAGCGTGGCGAAGGCGAGTTCGGGCGTCGCGCCGGGCAGTTCGAGCGCGAACAGCCAGGGCTTGCCGTGCGCTTCGAGCGTGACTTCGTAGCCGATGCCGCCGCTGGCCGGCTCCGCGTAAGGCAGCGTGGCGCGCGGCAATTCGCGCCGCGGCCGCCAGGTGCGGCCGTCGAACTCGGACAACACCGGGCCGCGCCAGTACAACTGCGCGCGCTCGGGCATGGCGTCGTCGAAGCGGACGCGGAAAGCGATGGCGTCCGACCGGGACAGGTGGCTGATGGCGCCCGGCGCCATGCTGTCGGAGAGTCCGGTCAGGCCGCTGCCGGCATCCTTGGGCAGGCCCCATAGCGGCCCCTGGACGCGCGGGAAGAGCACGAACAGCAGCAGCATGAACGGCAGGGCCTGGCCGAGTATGACGGCGGCGCGGCGCAGTTGCGCCGCCGGCGCCGGCCGGGCATCCGTCAGGCTGAGCAGCGTTGCGGTGGCGGTGATGGCGACCGCCGCGGTCGCCAGCGCGGCGGGGATGGTCTGGGAATAGAAGAACTGCGCCAGCGCCAGGAAATAGGCGAGCAAGACGATGGCCAGGCCGTCCCGGACGGTTCGGGTTTCCAATTGCTTGAGCGCCAGGAACAGCACCAGCAGGGCGACGCCGGGATTCTGGCCGAACAGGCTGCCGAACTGGTAGCCGACGCCGGCGCTGCCGGCCAGGACCAGGAGCGTCAGCCGCCAGCGCGATGGCAGCGGCCGTTGCCGCCAGGCCAGCCAGCCGCGCCAGACCAGGGCCGCCAGCGTTGCGCCGGCCAGCCAGCCCGGCAGATGCGGCGCCAGCGGCGCCAGCGCGACGAAACCGATCGCCAGCAGCCAGCCGGTCTGCGCGGCGGCCAGCGCCGGCGTTTCAGTGCGCGTCGCGGCCATGAAGGGCGAGCATCCGCAGGGCTGTGTCGAGGTGCGCTTGACCGCTGCCGGGGGCGAGATGAGTTTCCGGCAGGCGCAGGCCCCATTCGAAACCCGAGGCATGCGCTTCGAGCGCCCAGCGCGTGAGAATCGAGAGGCGCGCCTCCACATCGCCTTCCGGCGTCGCTTGCCAATCGAGCCAGACGCGGCTGGCCGTCGTTGCGCCTTCGAACTGTTTGGTCAGCAGCGGCGCCTCCTCGCTGCGGCGCGCGGTGTGCTTCCAGGCGACGTGGCGCGGCGGATCGGCAGGCTGGTGGTTGCGAAAGCCGGCGAAGTCGTCGCGGCCGCGGCCGCCGCCGCCGTGTTTGCCGGTATCGCGCGATTGCGCCCAGGGCAGCGGTGGCGCCTTGGCGGCGGGACGCGGGTAGACCAGGCAGCGGGCGTCCGGCGCGCAGTAGGCCCAGGCGCGAATCAGTCCGAGCGGCCAAGTGGTTTCCAGCCCGATCCTGGGCAGGGCCAGCCAGCCGCGCCGCTCGGCGGGCAAGGCGAGCCGGACGTCGGCCGGTTCGTCGGCGGGCACGTCCACCCGCGCGTCGCCGCCCTCGGGCAGCCAGAGTCGCAGCGCCCGGCGTTCGACGTCGCTGCCCAGCAGCAGATGGAAGACGGCCATCTCGCCGGCGAATACGGGCGGCGTCCGGCCATGGCTGACTTTCAGCCGGACGAGATTGCGGAAGGTGTGCAGGATGGCGACCACGCCGAGTCCGCCGAGCAGGAAGGTCAGGACGTGGCCGAGGCCGAGGTTGTAGTTGATGCTGCCGATCAGCATCACCAGCAGCGCAGCGGCATAACCCAGACCGGCGCGGGTGGGCAGCACGTACACGCGGCGCTGCGAGAGAACGATGGGCGAAGGTTCCGGCGGACGGACGCGCAAGGCCCAGGTGATGAAACGCTCCCGCAGCGCGGCCGGCAGCGCCATCAGGGAATCGGCACGGCCTCGATCAGCCGTTGGACCGCGTTGGCGGCGGGCAGATCATCCGCCGGTCGCAGGCGATGGCCGACGACACCGGGCAGCACCGCCTGCACGTCCTCCGGCAGAACGTGGTCGCGGCCCGCCAGCCAGCCCCAGGCGCGCGCGCCGGCCAGCAGCGCCAGCGCCGCGCGCGGCGACAAGCCCGCCTGCCAGTCCGCCGAAACGCGGGTATGGCCGGCCAGCGCCTGCACGTAGTCGATCAGCGCATCGGCCACGTGAACGCGGCGGACGGACTCCTGGTGGCCGATCAACTGTTCGGCGGTCAGGCCGGGCGACATGCCCGCCAGCAGTTCGCGGCGGTCGGCGCCGGCCAGCAGCTCGCGCTCGGCGGCGCGATCGGGATAACCGAGCGCGATTCTCATCAGGAAACGGTCGAGCTGGGATTCCGGCAGCGGAAAAGTGCCGATCTGGTGGGCCGGGTTCTGTGTGGCGATGACGAAGAAGGGCGCCGGCAGCGGCCGGGTGCGGCCCTCGGCCGTCACCTGCCGTTCCTCCATGGCCTCGAGCAGCGCGCTCTGCGTCTTCGGCGTGGCGCGATTGACCTCGTCGGCCAGCACGACCTGGGCGAAGATCGGGCCGGGATGGAAATCGAAGGCGCCGCGCGCGCGGTCGAAGATCGACACGCCGAGAATATCGGCCGGCAGCATGTCGCTGGTGAACTGGATGCGTTGGAATGCCAGCCCGAGCAGTTTCGCCAGCACGTGCGCCAGCGTGGTCTTGCCGACGCCCGGCACGTCCTCGATCAGCAGGTGGCCGCGCGCCAGCAGGCAGGCCAGGGCGAGGCGGATCTGCCGTTCCTTGCCGAGGATGATGCCGCCGGCGGCGGCAACGACGGCATCCAGGGGGCCGTCGGAAGCGGGAGCATGCATGGAGCGTCGGTGGGGTGAGGACAAGCGAAGGGGAATCGAGTCATAATCACGAATCCGTTTCATTGTAAGTCAATCCCCGACATGACCACGGCCTTCATTACCCATCGCGACTGCTGGCGTCACGACATGGGGTCGCATCATCCGGAATGTCCGGAACGCCTGGGCGCGATTCAGGATCGGCTGATCGCAGCCGGACTCGATCTCTATCTCGCCTATCACGACGCACCGCTGGCCGAGATGGAGCAATTGCTGCGCGTGCATCCGCGACCCTACGTCGAAATGCTCGAGGCGAGTTCGCCGGCGCACGGCATCCATCATCTCGATCCCGACACTGCGATGAGCCCGGGCACCTGGCAGGCCGCGCTGCGCGCGGCGGGCGCCGGCGTCATGGCCACCGATCTCGTCATGCGCGGCGAAGCCCCGAACGCCTTCTGCGCCGTGCGGCCGCCCGGCCATCACGCCGAGCGGGCCCGGGCCATGGGGTTCTGCTTCTTCAACAATATCGCCGTCGCCGCGCGGCACGGCGTCGAGCAGTGGGGCCTGAAGCGGGTCGCCATCATCGATTTCGACGTCCATCACGGCAACGGCACCGAAGAGATTTTTGCCGGCGACGACCAGGTGCTGATGGTCAGCACTTTCCAGCATCCCTTCTATCCCTACAGCGGCACCGAGCATCCGGCCGCCAACATGTGCAACGTGCCGGTCAAGGCGGGCATGCGGGGCGAAGGTTTCCGCGAAGTGGTGACCGACGTCTGGCTGCCGCGCTTGCGCGAATTCGCGCCCGAGCTGATCTACATCTCCGCCGGTTTCGACGCGCATTACGAAGACGACATGGCGTCGCTGGGGCTGGTGGAGTCCGACTACGCATGGGTTACCGAGCAACTCAAGGACGTGGCGCGGGACACCGCGCAAGGCCGGATCGTCTCCATGCTCGAGGGCGGTTATTCGCTGTCGGCGCTGGCGCGCAGTGTCGCCGCCCACATCAAGGTACTGGCGGAACTCTAGTCGCGTAAAATGTCGTTTTTGGATTTCTGCGGATCGCTATGGCCAACACACTGATTCAAGGCTCCCTGCCCGCCATCATCACCCCGATGCATGAGGATGGCAGTCTCGATCTACCGCGCCTGCGGACCCTGGTCGATTGGCACCTGCGTGAAGGTTCCGACGGCATCGTCGTGGTCGGTACCACGGGCGAGTCGCCCACCGTCGATTTCGACGAGCATTGCCGCTTGATCGAAACCGTGGTCGAACAGGTCGCCGGCCGGGTGCCGGTGGTCGCCGGAACGGGCGCCAACTCCACCGCCGAAGCCATCGAACTGGCCGGGTTTGCGCGGCGCGCTGGCGCCAACGCGCATCTGTCGGTGGTCCCCTACTACAACAAGCCGACCCAGGAAGGCCTCTACCGTCATTTCAAGGCGATTGCCGAGGCGGTCGACCTGCCGATGATCGTCTATAACGTACCGGGCCGCACTGGCGCCGATCTCGGCAACGATACCGCGTTGCGTCTTGCGGCAGTGCCGGGCGTCGCCGGTATCAAGGACGCCACCGGCGACATCGAGCGCGGCACCGATCTTCTGAAGCGGGCGCCGCCGGGCTTCGCGGTGCTCGGCGGCGACGACGCGACGGCCTTGGCGTTGACGCTGCTGGGCGGGCGCGGGGTCATCTCGGTCACCGCCAACGTGGCGCCGCGTCTGATGCACGACATGATCGCCGCGGCGCTCGCCGGCGACCTGGCGACGGCCCGCGCCATCAATTTCCGCCTGCTCGGCCTGCACCGCCACCTGTTCCTCGAAGCCAATCCGATCCCGGTCAAGTGGGCATGCGCCGAGATGGGGCTGGCCGAGCATGGGCTGCGCCTGCCGATGACCCATTTGTCGCCCGACTGCCATGAACGCGTGCGTTCGGCCATGCGCGAAGCCGGCATCCAAATCTGATTCCGCGAGGAACGCATGAAATACAACATTACGTTGATCGTCGCATTGGCAGCGCTTTTTGCGGGCTGCAGCACCTCGATGTTGGAAACCAAGAAGATCGATTACAAGTCGGCCGGCAAGCTGCCGACCCTCGAGGTGCCGCCCGACCTGACCCAGCCGACGCGCGATGACCGCTATGCGGTTCCCGATGTCAGCCCCAAGGGTACGGCGACCTATTCGGCCTATGTCGGCGAGCGCGCCGGCCAGGTGCGGACCACCACCGTACAGGAGGTGCTGCCGAAGGTCGAAAACCTGCGTATCGAGCGGTCCGGCAATCAGCGCTGGCTGGTGGTGCCCGGCACTCCGGAAAAAATATGGCCGAGCCTCAAGGAGTTCTGGCAGGAACTGGGCTTCATCATCAACGTCGAGCGCCCGGAAGCCGGCGTCATGGAAACGGACTGGGCCGAGGACCGCGCCAAGCTGCCGCAGGATGCCATTCGCGGCGCTCTGGGCAAGGTGCTGGATTCGCTTTATTCCACCGCCGAGCGCGACAAGTTCCGCACCCGCGTCGAGGTGGGGGCGAACGGCGAGACCGAGATCTACATCAGCCATCGCGGCATGTACGAGATCTACACCAACGAAGGCAAGAGCGAGACGCGCTGGCAGCCGCGTCCGGCCGATCCCGAACTCGAGGCGGAGATGTTGCGCCGGCTGATGGTTCGCTTCGGCATGGACGAGGTGCGGGCCAAGACCATCCTGGCGGACACCGGTGCCGCCAAGGTGGAAAAGGCCAAGCTGGTCACCGCCAAGGGCGGTGTCGGCACCCTCGAGGTTCAGGACGCCTTCGATCGGGCTTGGCGCCGGGTTGGCCTGGCGCTCGACCGCGTCGGTTTCACGGTCGAGGATCGCGATCGCTCCCAGGGGCTGTACTTCGTTCGCTATGTCGACCCCGAGATCGACGGGAGGAAGAAGGACAAGGATGAAGGCTTCCTGGCCAAGCTGGCGTTCTGGCGCAGCAAGCCCGATCCGGCCAAGAGCCAGCGCTATCGCGTCCTGGTCAAGGGCGCGGGAGACTCGAGCTACGTTCAGGTATTGACCGGCGACGGCGCGCCCGAGACTTCCGAGACCGGTGGCAAAATCCTCCGCCTGCTGCTCGACCAGTTGAAGTAACACGCGTGCGGTTTGCCTCGCTGGGCAGCGGCAGCCGGGGCAACGCCCTGGTGGTCGAGGCAGGGAGAACCCGCGTGCTGGTCGATTGCGGTTTTGGGCCGCGCAGTCTGGCTGCGCGGCTTGAGCGGCTTGGCCTGGAGGCGGCGGGCATCGACGCCATTCTGGTCACCCATGAACACAGCGATCACCTGTCAGGCGTGGCGCCTTGCGCCCGGCGCCATGGCCTGGAGGTCTATCTTACCCACGGCACGATGAGCGCAGCCCGTTTCGAGGGCGTCTCGGTGCGCGTGATCGACAGCCATGCGCCGTTCGCGATCGGCGATCTCGAGATCAGGCCGTTTCCGGTGCCGCACGACGCGCGCGAGCCCGCTCAATTCGCGTTTTCCGACGGATCGGCCTGCCTGGGCGTGCTTACCGATGCCGGCCGCGTCACGCCGCACATGGTGGCCATGCTGGCTTGCTGCGATGCCCTGGTGCTGGAATGCAACCACGACGTCGACATGCTCGCAGGCGGTCGTTACCCAGCGCATCTGAAACGCCGGATCGCCGGACCTTACGGCCATCTCGACAACGCCGCGGCGGCGGAACTGCTGGCCCAGGTGGACACGGGCCGCATCAAGCACGTGATTGCCGCGCACTTGAGCCAGGAAAACAACCTGCCGGACCTGGCGCGAGCGGCGCTGGCGCGGGTGCTGGGCTGTGAGCCCGCTTGGATCGGCCTGGCCGATCAGGACAACGGCTGCGACTGGCGCCAGCTTTACTGAAGGCGGGGCGCGCAGGGCCGCCAAACAAAAAGGGCCAACTGCGGTTGGCCCTTTTCCATCGGCGAAAGAAGAAGAATTACTTCTTGCCTTCCATGCCGCCCATGCCCGACATACCGGACATGCCAGCCTGGCCTTGCATGCCGCTCATGCCCGACATGCCTTCCATGCCCTTCTGGCCTTCCATGCCCGACATACCGGACATGCCGCCCATGCCTTCCATGCCCTTCTGGCCTTCCATGCCCGACATACCGCTCATGCCCGACATACCGGACATGCCGCTCATGCCCGACATACCGGACATGCCGCTCATGCCAGCCTGGCCGGCGGGCGCTGCCGGCGCGGCGGCGGGAGGAGCTTCCTTCTTGCCACAGCCGACAACGGCGAGACCGACGAGCGCAGCTACGAGGAGAGAATGTTTCATTTGTGGGATCCCTTTTATCGATGGAGGAGTTGAAGCAAAACCCTTTTTAGCCTTGGGCGGGAGTATCCGTCCAATCAGGAATTATATCCATAACAATCGTTTTGCGGCTTGACTTGCGTCACGGCCTGCCTGGCGTTCAGGACAGATGGACGAATCCGCAACGATACCAGTCGTGAAGCGTCGCCAGGCTGGCCGCGTCGAGCGAGAACGCAGGCAGACGCCGCTCGTCGGCCAGGCGCTTGAACGTCGCCCGGTCGCAGCGTGCCACCGTGGCTGACTCGCCGTTGATATAGAAACGGCTATCGGCGAACAGCAGCTGGCTGCGGGCGTCGAGGTGAATGCCGCGTTTGGCGAGCGCCGCGGCGAAGCGCTTTTCGTTCAACGGACGCGCCGGCGGATCGAAGAAGACGTGCGCCTTCGGTTCGGTGAGATAGCTGCCGAGGAAGTCGCGTACGGTGTCGCGGTTCCAGCGGATGCGGCCGAGCATCTCGGCGACCTGATCGACCATGGCGGCGCCGATTTTGGCGGGATGCTTCTGCGATTTGAGATCGGGATCGCGATAGCGGTCGGGCAGCTTGACGCGGTCCTGGAGGTAGACCAGGAATTGTTCGGCCATGTCCTGTGCCGGCGTGGCGCGGAAGCCGACCGAATAGGTCATGCACTCGCCGACGGCGATGCCGTCGTGCGCCCACTCCGGCGGCAGGTAGAGCAGGTCGCCCGGCTCGAGCACCCAGTCATGCACCGGCCGGAAGTCCTTGAGGATGCGGATCGGCAGTCCTTTGATCAGGGTCTGGTCGGTCTGGTTGCCGATGCGCCAGCGGCGGCGGCCCATGCCCTGGATCAGGAAGACATCGTAATTGTCGAAATGGGGGCCGACGCCGCCGCCGTCGGTCGCATAGCTGACCATCAGGTCGTCGAGGCGCGCGTAGGGCACGAAGCTGAAGCGGCGCATCATCTCGTCGGCCTGCGGCAACAGCATGTTGAGCCCCTGCACCAGCACCGTCCAGGGCTTGGTCTTGCGGCGCAGCGCCGCGCGCGCAAACGGTCCGCGGTCTATCGTCCAGCCGCCTGCCTGAGAAACGAAGCGCGACTCGACATCGTCCCGGCAGGATAGATCGAGCATGTCGTCGCGCGATAGCAGGCCGGTGAAGCCGGGAATGGCGCCGCGCACCAACAGCGGCTTCTTCTGCCAGTACTCGGCGAGAAACTGGTCGGTTGTCAGACCGCCGAGCAGCGTGATGGAGGTGGGATTCATCGGGCCATTATAATCACGCCCCTTTGCGCCAGTCCCATTTCCGCCATGCCCGAAGCCCTGATCGAATCGCTGGACAACGAAGGCCGCGGCGTCGCGCATGTCGATGGCAAGGCGATCTTCATCGAAGGCGGCTTGCCGGGCGAGCGGGTCGAGTATGCGAGCTATCGCCGCAAGCCGACCTACGAGCAGGCGCAGGTAGTGCGCGTCGTCAAGGCGTCGAGCCAGCGCGTGACGCCGGCATGTCCGCACTTCGGCATCTGCGGCGGCTGCAGCATGCAGCATTTCGAGCCGGCGGCGCAGACGGCAGCCAAGCAGCGCGTGCTCGAAGACGCCCTCTGGCACCTGGCGCGCCTGAAGCCGGACACCGTCTTCCCGCCCATTGCCGGGCCGGCCTGGGGCTATCGCCATCGTGCCCGCCTGTCGGTGCGCCACGTGGCCAAGAAGGGCGGCGTGCTGGTCGGCTTCCACGAGAAGCGCAGCAGCTACGTGGCGGTGATGGATTCCTGCAAAGTCCTGCCGCGATCGATTTCCGACCTGATCGAGCCGCTCAAGGCGTTGGTGACGGGCATGTCCCGTCCCGACCGGCTGCCTCAGATCGAGGTGGCCGTCGGCGATGATCAGCGTGTCCTGGTGCTGCGCCATCTGGAGCCGCTGACGCCGGACGACGAAGCGCAACTGCGCCGCTTCGCCGATGCGCATGGCATCGTCTGGTACCTGCAACCGGGCGGACCGGACACGGCGACGCTGTTCCATCCGGTCGAGGCGCCGCCGCTCGAATACCGCCTGCCCGACTTCGGCGCCCGCTTACGTTTCCGGCCGACCGATTTCACCCAGGTGAATCACGGGATCAACCGCATGCTGGTGCGCCGGGCAATGAGCCTGCTCAAACCGGAACCCGGCGAGCGCATCGCCGACCTGTTTTGCGGGCTGGGCAATTTCACGCTGCCGATCGCCGCGCTCGGCGCCACCGTGGTCGGCGTCGAAGGCGCCAAGGCACTGGTCGAGCGGGCGCGCATGAACGCTGAACTCAACGGGCTGGCCGACCGCTGCGAATACCACGTCGCCAACCTGTTCGAGGCGACGCCGGACAGCATCGCCGCGCTCGGCAAACTCGACAAGCTGCTGATCGACCCGCCGCGCGAAGGGGCGGTCGAGGTGGTCAAGGCCTTGGGTGAAGATGCGCCGGGGCGGATCGTTTACGTGTCGTGCAACCCGGCCACGCTGGCGCGCGATGCGGCGATCCTGGTGCACGAGAAAGGCTACGCGCTGCGCGGCGCCGGTATCGCCAGCATGTTTCCGCATACCTCGCACGTCGAGTCGATCGCGCTGTTCGAGCGCCCATAAAGCGGAACGCCACCCGCAGGTGGCGTTCCGCCAAGACTGACTTTCGTCAGAATCAGTCGCGCTGTCCCGTGAAGGCCATCAGCAGGTTGAGCAGGCTGACGAAGACGTTGTAGATGTCGAGATACACCGCCAGCGTTGCCGACACGTAGTTGGTCTCGCCGCCCTGGACGATGCGGTTGATGTCGAACAGGATGTAGGCGGAGAACAGCACCACCGCGATCGCCGAGATCGCCAGCGCCAGCGCCGGGATCTGGAAGAAGGCGTTGGCCAGCGCCGCCACCAGCACCAGGATCAGGCCGGCGAACAGGAACTTGCCGAGCCCGGACAGGTCGCGCTTGGTGGTCGAGGCGACGCCGGCGAGCGCGAAGAAGATCGCGCCCGTGCCGCCGGCGGCCATGGCGATCAGCGAACCGCCGTTGCTGAAGCCGAGCGCCACCTGCAGGATGCGCGAGAGCATCAGGCCCATGAAGAACGTGAAGGCGAGCAGCAGCGCGACGCCGAGGCCGCTGTTCTTGTTCTTCTCGATGCCCCACATGAAGGCCCAGGCGATGCCGAGGAACAGCAGGAAAGCCATGACCGGACTGCCCGCCAGGAACGAGAAGTTCAGCTGAAGCCCGACCAGCGCGCCGAGTACGGTCGGCACCATGGAAAGCGCAAGCAGCGCATAGGTATTGCGCAGGACGCGGTTCTGCTGCAGCGCTGAATCGGCGACGGAGCCGGTACGCAGAATTTCGTGGTTGCCTTGCATGCGAAACATCTCCTACGGTTTGGAAACAGCCATTAGAGTGATGCAAATCGGCAAAAGTTTCAAGCGTTTTGGATAAATGCCCTATCCTTCGTCGCGGATGAAACGCGCGGCGGCGTTCGTTCGCGGCTGGCGAAAGAACTCGTCGACGGGCGTTTGTTCCAGCACGCGGCCTTCTTCGAGGTAGATCACTTCGTCGGCCAGCCGCCGCGCCTGGCCGAGATTGTGCGTGGTCAGCACGATCTTCGTTCCGGCGGCGGCGATTTCGTTGACGATGCGTTCGACTTCGCGGCTGCTGGCGGGGTCGAGGCTGGCGGTGGGCTCGTCGAGGAACAGCACCCGCGGTTCGAGCGCCCAGGCCCGCGCCAGGGCGAGGCGTTGCTGCTCGCCGCCGGAGCAGCGGCGCGCCTGGCGTCGCGCCAGTTCGGGCAGGCCCACGCGCTGCAGCGCGGCCAGCGCTCTGGCGTGGCGCTCGGTTGCCGGCACGCCCCGCAGGTCGAGGCCGTATTCGATGTTGGCCAGCGCCGTGGTGCGCAGCATGACCGGCCGCTGAAACACCATCGCCTGAGTCAGCGCCAGCGGCCAAAGAATGCGGCCGGTGCCGGGGCGCAGCAGGCCGTGCATGAGGCGCAGCAGCGTGCTCTTGCCGGCGCCGTTGGGGCCGAGGATCGCCGTGCGGTTGCGGCTGACTTTCAGGCTGATGTCCTCGACGATGCGCACGCCGTTTTCGGCGAGGCCGAGGCGGTCGAGTTCGAGCCAGGGTTCCATCAACCCCACCGCCTTTCCGCCCACTGGCGCAGTTGATAGGCGCCGGCGTTGATCGTCAGCACCACGCCGATGAGGATGGCGCCCAGCGCCAGCGCCAGCGGCAGGTCGCCCTTGCTGGTCTCCAGCGCGATAGTGGTGGTCATGACGCGCGTCACGCCGTCGATGTTACCGCCGACGATCATCACCGCGCCGACCTCGGCGATGGCGCGGCCGAAGCCGGCCAGCGCGGTGGTGGTCAGCGAGAAGCGCGCGTTCCAAAGCAGCGTGCGCGCCGCCCGCAGCCGGCTGGCGCCGAGGCTGCGCAACTGCTCGCGCTGTTCGCGCCATTCGTCGTCGACGACCTGGCGAGTGAGCGCCGCGATGATCGGCGTGACCAGCACCGTCTGGGCGATCACCATCGCCGTCGGCGTGAACAGCAGTCCGAACTGGCCGAGCGGGCCGGCGCGCGAGAGCAGCAGATAGACCAGCAGGCCGACCACTACCGGCGGCAGGCCCATCAGGCCGTTGAACAGCACGATCAGCAGGCGGCGGCCGGGAAAGCGCCCGACCGAGAGCAGCGCGCCGAGCGGCATGCCCAGCGCGCACGCGACCAGCGTGGCGCCGAGGCTGACTTGCAGGCTCAGGAGCACGATGCCGGCCAGTCGGGACTCGCCGCCGGCGATCAGGCCGAGCGCCAGGCTGATGCTGCCGGCGAGCTCGTTCATATCCGCGCGGATCTGCCGCGGGAATCCGTGTCTGCGTGCACCGGCGGTTCAAGCCTTGGGTGGCGGCCGGAACTGCAAGGCCTTGAACTCGAGAAATTCTTCCAGGCCGTACTTGCCCAGTTCGCGACCGTTGCCGGACTGCTTGTAGCCGCCGAACGGCGCCAGGAGGTTGAAAGGGCCGCCATTGATGTCGACCTGCCCGGTGCGCAGGCGGCGCGCCACGCTTTCCGCATGCGCATCGCTGGCCGACCAGACGCCGCCCGCCAGCCCGTAAGGCGTGCCGTTGGCGATCCTGACGGCATCGTCCTCGTCGCGGTAGGTGATGATCGACAGCACGGGGCCGAAGATTTCCTCTTGCGCGATGACGGCTTGCGGATCGACGCGCCCGAAAAGGGTCGGCGCGACGTAATAGCCGGCTGGAGGCACCTGCGGAAGCGGGTCGGCACCGCCGGTCAACAGCTCGCAGCCGGCTGCCTGTCCTTTGCGGATGTAATCGCGGACGCGCGCCTGTTGGGCCTTGGAAGCCAGCGGCCCGAGCGTGGTCGCCGGATCCAGCGGATCGCCGGGACAAAACTCCCGGGCGGCGGCGACGGCCAGTCCGGCGGCTTCATCGTAACGGCGCTCGGGAACCAGCAGGCGCGTTTGCGCCGTGCACGTCTGGCCGGCGTTCTGATAACAGTTGCCCACCACGGCCTGGATCGCGACCTTGAAGTCGGCGTCGTCAAGCACGATGCCGGCCGATTTGCCGCCCAGTTCCAGGGCGACGCGCTTGACGGTCGCAGCCGCCAGCTGCGAAATACGCTTGCCGGCGTGGGTGGAGCCGGTGAACGACACCATGTCCACCTCGGCATGGCCCACCAGCGCCTCGCCGATGTCGGGCCCGTAGCCGGTGACGAGATTGAAGACTCCCGGGGGCACGCCGGCGTCATGGACGATTTCGGCCAGGGCAAAGGCATTCAAGGGGGCGACTTCGGAGGGCTTGAGCACGATCGTGCAACCGGCCGCCAGGGCCGCCGCGACTTTGGCGGCGATCTGGTGCAGCGGATAGTTCCAGGGCGTGATCGCGACCACGACGCCCACCGGTTCGCGCAACACCTTGGAATGGCCGACCTGTTCCTCGAACGGAAAATCGCCGAGCATGCGCGCATACATGCCGAACGTCGCCGTCGGCGTGCCGACCTGGATCCGCAGCGAGGACTTGTAGGGCATGCCCATTTCGAGCGTGATGCAGCGGGCGATCTCCTCGCTGCGCGCCTTGAGGCCCTCTTGAATCTTCTTCAGATAATTCGCGCGTTGCGCCGGCGCCGTCGCGGCCCAGGCCTCGAAAGCCCCGCGTGCCGCGGCGACCGCGGCGTCGGCGTCCGCCGCCACGCCCTGGGGGATGCGCGCCAGCAGTGCGCCATCGGTCGGCGAATGGACGTCGATGGCTTCATGGCCGGCGGTCGGACGCCATGCGCCGTTGATGTAGAACTGGTCTTTGATGATCGTCATGGGATGGGGTACCGGTCAAGGGCTATTTCGCCGCATTGGGAAAGAATAACTGTTCGCCGCCGATCTTGTATTCGGCGATGATCTGCTGGCCGGCGGGCGAGACGACCCAGTCGATGAACTTCTGGCCGTCGGCCTGCTTGACATGCGGATGCTTCGCCGGATTGACGAGTATGACGCCATACTGGTTGAACAGCCGATTGTCGCCTTCGACGAGAATGACGAGTTCGCCGCGATTCTTGAAGTTCAGCCAGGTGCCGCGATCGGCCAGGAGGTAGGCGTTCATCGAGGCGGCGGTGTTGAGCGCGGGGCCCATGCCCGAGCCGGTGTCGCGGTACCATGGGCCCTTCTTCGCGTCGAGGTCGACGCCGGCGGCCTTCCAGTAGCGCAGTTCGGCGGCATGGGTGCCGCTCTTGTCGCCGCGCGAAACGAAGGGCGCTTGAGCCGCTTCGACCCGTCGCAGGCCCTCGAGGATATCGCGGCCCCGGGCTTTGGCAGGATCGCTCGCGGGACCGACCAGGATGAAATCGTTGTACATCACTTCCTGGCGTTTCACGCCGTAAGCTTCGGCGACGAATTTTTCCTCGGCGGCCTTGTCGTGCACGAAGACGACGTCGGCATCGCCGCGCCGCGCCATGTCGAGCGCCTGCCCGGTGCCGAGCGCGACGACCCGCACCTTGATGCCGCTCGCCTTCTCGAAGGCCGGCAACAGGTGACCGAAGAGCCCGGACTGTTCGGTCGACGTGGTCGAAGCGACGGTGATGAAGCGATCCTCGGCGCTGGCGGCATGGGCGACCAGCAGCGCGATGGCGGCGAACAAGGCTTGGCAGAGGCGATTGGCGATGGACATCTCTCATGTTCCTTGAGGGGGTTGGGTTGCGGGAGGTTAAAGTAGCGGCCAAGGAATCCGAATATGTCGAAACCTGCAACAAATCGGGGAAAGGCTTCGTCGGCGCCGCGCCTGCGCTGGAGCTGGGATCTCGGCTTCGATCTCGGCGAGGCCGACACCCGCCGCCTGCTGCAACTGCTCACGGCACTGCTGGAAACGCCGGCGCTGGGCCGGGCCGCCGCCGCCGCCGGCATGTCCTATCGCGCCGCCTGGGGGCTGCTGCGGCGCTGTGCAGAAGAATTCGGGCTGGCACTGGTGGTCATGGAGCGCGGCCGGGGCACGCGCCTGACGGCGCTCGGCGAATCGCTGGTGGAGATGGACGGCGCGGCGCGCCTGGCGCTCGACAAGGTCCACGCGGTCTGGGAAACGCGCATGCATGGCCTGCTGGCGCCGATGATGCGGCAGGGCGCCGCCGGAGGCGTGTCGCCACGGCTGACTTTGCATGCCAGCCATGACCTGGCGTTGGCCGACTGGGTCGAGCACGGCCGCCGCGTGCCGGTCGACGTCACCTGGCAAGGCAGCGAGGAGGCGCTGGCGGGGCTTGGCCGCGGAGAGTGCGATATCGCCGGATTTCACGTGCCCGAGACCTGGACCGCCGACCGCCTGGCGGTTTGGCTGAAGCGCTGGCTGAAGCCGCGGCTGCACGTGCTGGTGCCGTTGATGCGCCGGCGCCAGGGGCTGATCGTGGCGCGCGGCAACCCCTTGCGCTTGCGTTCGCTGGCCGACGTGGCGGCGCGCAGCGCGCGCATGGTGAATCGCCAGCGCGGTTCCGGCACGCGCACGCTGATCGACCAGTTGCTGGCCGCCAACGGCGTGTCGCCCGGCAGCATCGACGGCTACGCGCATGAGGAATTCACCCACGATGCCGTCGCTGCCACGGTGGCCGGCGGTTCGGCCGATGCCGGGTTCGGCATCATGGCGGCGGCAGCGCGCTACGACCTCGACTTCGTGCCGTTGGTGACCGAGCGCTACGGCCTGGCCCTGCGCCATGCCGCGATGAACGCCGAGGCCGGGCAGGCGCTGCTGCGCCGCGTGTCGGGGCCGACCTTCCGGCAGCGTCTGGCGGCGCTGCCGGGCTACGAGCCGCTGCCGGTAGTCGCTGCCGATGCCTGGGCGGCGTTCCTCCACGCCTGACTTTCGCCGGCGCGGCTCAGCGCTCAGCGTTCCGTAGCGCCTTGCGGGGCGGCGCGCAGATACTGGCGCGGCCAGGGAGTGGCCGTGCCCAGCGTCCGGGCGGCGTGCAAGGGCCAATAGGGATCGCGCAGGATTTCACGGCCGAGCAGGACGACGTCGGCCTGGCCGGTACGCACGATATGGTCGGCCTGCTCGGGCGAAGTGATCAGTCCGACCGCGGCGGTCGGGATGCCGGCCTCGCGGCGCACGCGCGCGGCGAATTCGGTCTGGAAACCCGGCCCGACCGGAATGCGCGCATAAGGTACCAGGCCGCCGCTGGAAACATCGACGAGATCGACGCCGAGCGTCTTGAGCTCGCGGCAGAGTTCGACTGTCTCCTCGGCGTTCCAGCCGCCCTCGACCCAGTCGGTGGCCGACAGGCGGATCATCAGCGGCAGGCGTTCCGGCCATTCGGCGCGCACGGCCTTGACGACCTCTCGCGTCAAGCGCGCGCGCTGCGCGAAGGCGCCGCCCCAGGCGTCGCGGCGCTGGTTGGCGAGCGGCGACAGGAACTGGTGCAGCAGGTAGCCGTGGGCGGCATGGATCTCGACGGCGTCGAAGCCCGCTTCGCGGGCGCGCCGGGCCGCGGCGGCAAATGCGCCGATGATCTGGTGGATGCCCGCTTCGTCGAGTTCGTCCGGCACTGCATAGCCTTCGCCGAAAGCGAGCGGCGAGGGCGCGACCGGCGTCCAGCCGCCTTCGCCGGTCGACAGCGAGCGCTGCGGCTGCCAGCCGAGGCTGACGCCGGCCTTGCGTCCCGCGTGGGCGAGTTGCAAGGCGGCGACGCAGCCATGATCGCGGGCAAAGCGGGCGATCCGCGCCAGCGGCTCGACTTGCGCTTCTTGCCAGAGGCCGAGATCGCCGGGGCTGATGCGACCCTCCGGCAGCACCGCCGTGGCTTCGACGATCATCAGGCCGGCGCCGCCGACGGCGCGGCTGCCGTAGTGGACGAAGTGCCAGTCGGCGGCGACGCCGTCGCGGGCCGAGTACTGGCACATGGGCGGTATGCCGATGCGGTTGGCCAGGGTGACGTCGCGCAGCTTGAGTTCGGCAAACAAATGGCTGGGGTGGCTCATGGCGGGTTCCTTGGAAGGGAGATGGAGACTGCCGGCGCGGCCATGCTTGTTGCGGCCCGCAATGCCGGCAAGGGCGATTGGGTGGGCGCGAAAATGCTAAGATCAATTTGTGGAGGCAAATGAAATTCTAACCGTGGCGGGAGGCGCTTGGCGGCGAACGCGCTGGGCGGCGGTTTTTCTGTCGCTGATGTCATGGGGAGCCGCAGCCTTCGCCGAAGTACCGGTCATCACGGTCAGCACCAACAATACTCCCCTGGGCCGCAAGGTTCTGCAACAGTTGTCCCAGGAAGCATTCCGGCGCATCGGCGTCGAGTTCAAGATGGTCAGCCTGCCGTCCGAGCGTTCCCTGAAGGCGGCCGATGCTGGCGAAGTCGATGGCGAAGGGCTACGCGTCGCCGGCTTGACGGCGCAGTATTCCAACCTGCTCCAGGTTCCCGAGCGTTACGAGCGCACCAGCTTCGTGGCGTTCGCCAAGGATGCCACCATCAGTCTGGATAACGGCTGGGACAGCCTCAAGCCTTACAGCGTGGCGTTCATCACTGGCTGGAAAATGTTCGAAGCCAATGCCACTGGCGCGCGTGCCGTGACCAAGGTGGATAAGCCAGAGCAGATGTTTCATATGCTCGACAGCGGACGCGTGGATCTCGCGCTCTACACGCGGACGGATGGCGTCGCGCTGGTGCGCGGACTCGGCTTGTCGTCGATTGTCCCGGTGTCGCCCGCTCTCAAGGATGTCGATATGTACTTGTACTTGCACAAGAAGCACCAGGCCCTGGTACCCCGGCTTGCCCGCGCGCTCAAGGACATGAAAGCCGATGGCACCTACAACCACATCCTCGTGGGAATTGCCGCCGAATAAGGCGCATGTCCGAGCTAGCCCACAACGCCAAACCGACGGCATCCGGCGCCTTCTTCGGACTCAGCAGCCGCATCGCGCGGCGACTGTGGTGGTGGGCGATCGTCGTTGGCGGTCTCGCCGGGCTGGCGATTTCGCTCGTTGAGGGCGTCATCAACTATCAGCGCCATGTCGCCGATATCGAATTGCATATTCAGTCCGTCGGCGTCGTGGCGCAGTCCCCATTGGCGCAGAGCATCTGGGTATTCAATCGAGAGCAGGTCGACACGCAACTGAAGGCATTGATGAGCTATCCGGATGTATCGGCCGTGCGCCTGCATCTGGACAAGGGCGAAACGCTGCGCTACGGCGAAGACGTGCCGCCGGATCAGGCGCTCGAACGAACGATCCCCCTGATCTACGCCGATGCTGACGGGCTCCACGAGGTCGGCAGCCTGGTGCTCACCAAGGATCTCGGCGAAGATCACCTCATGCTGGTGCGATCGTGGGCGATTGGCCTGGTCGTCAACGTGGCGTTGATTTTCCTGATTGCGCTCGTGTCGGCGCTGATCTATCAGGCGATCGTGGCTCGGCGGCTGACGGCGATCGTCGCGGATTTGCGCGACGTGACCGCCGACGACTTGCGCCATCGGCCGCTGGTCGAGATTTCTTCGTCGGCAAGCTCGGCGCGGCGCGATGAACTCGACGACCTGCAGGTTTCCATCGCCACGCTGCAGCGGACCGCCAGCCAGGCGCTGCGGGACTCGGAACACGAGCGCGTCTTGCAACGCACCTTGATGGATGCCATCCCGGATTTGGTCTGGATCAAGGATCCGCAAGGGGCTTACGTGGCATGCAACCCGTTGTTCGAACGGTTCTTCGGAAGCAAGGAGGCCGAGATCGTCGGCAAGACCGACTATGAGTTCATGTCGAAGGAGTTGGCTGATTTCTTCCGCCGGCACGACCTGGCGGCCATCGAGGCGGGCCGACCCACCAGCAATGAAGAGTGGCTGACCTTCGCCGATAGTGGCTATCGCGGATTGTTCGAAACCACCAAGACACCGGTATGGTTGCCCGACGGGAAGTTGATCGGGATGCTGGGCATCGCCCATGATGTTTCGGACGCCAGGCAAGCGCAGGATGACCTCGCCTTGCACCGTGACCAGTTGGAGGAACTCGTCAGACTGCGTACCGAGGAACTGAGCTCGGCCAACAGCCAGTTAAGCCAGGCCAAGAGCGCCGCGGAATCATCCAGCTTGGCCAAGAGCACTTTCCTGGCGAACATGTCGCACGAAATCAGGACGCCGATGAATGCCATTCTTGGCCTGACCCACTTGCTCCGGCGAGAGGTGGTGGCGCCGGAACAGACCGAGAAGCTCGAAAAGATCACCTATTCGGCCAAGCATTTGCTCGGCATCATCAACGATATCCTCGATTTGTCGAAAATCGAGGCCGATCGCCTCACGCTCGAGGAGACCACGCTCAACCTCAAGGCCAGCCTCGATCATGTCCTGAGCATGATGTCGGATCGCGTCAAGGCCAAGGGCCTCGAGGTGGTCGAGGAGTTGGATGAGCGTTTGCTGGATATGCCGTTGCTGGGCGATCCGCTGCGCATTGGCCAGGTGCTGATCAACTTCGCCAACAATGCCGTGAAGTTCACCGAGCGGGGCCGAATCGTCTTGCGCGCGACCCTGGAGGAAACGGGCGAGGAACGGGTGAAGGTCCGCTTCGAAGTTCAGGACACGGGCATCGGCCTGCCGAGCGAAGCTCAAGCTCGCATCTTCGACGCTTTCGAGCAGGCCGAGGCATCCACTACCCGCAAGCACGGCGGCACGGGCCTGGGGCTGGCCATCAGCCGGCGCCTGGCGCGCTTGATGGGCGGCGATACCGGGGTCGTCAGCGAAATCGGCCGAGGCAGCACCTTCTGGTTCACCGCGTGGCTCAAGCGCGGCTGTGTCGCCGTCCCGATGGCTGCTGCCAACGGGCATCATTTCAAGATTGGTTGCCGCGTGCTGCTGGTCGAGGACAATGAAATCAATCAGGAGGTGGCCCTCGATCTGCTCGAGAGCGAAGGTCTCGTGGTCGACGTCGCCAACCATGGCGGCGAAGCGCTGGCAAGAATGCAGGCGGAGTCTTACGACCTCGTGCTGATGGATATGCAGATGCCGGTGATGGATGGCTTGGAAGCGACGCGGTGCATCCGCGAACTGGGCATCGATACGCCCATCATCGCCATGACGGCCAATGCCTTCGAAGAAGACCGGCGCCGCTGCGAGGCGGTCGGTATGAACGATTTCATCGCCAAGCCGGTCGAGCCGGACAACCTGTACGCCAAGCTGGCGCGCTGGTTGCCCGACAAGGATTAGCGGTTCGCCTCAGCCGCAGCTACCCACCGCGCCGCAGGCGGTGCAGAAATCGCAGCCGTCCTTGCGGATCACCGTCATGTTGCCGCACTCGGCGCAGAGCGAGCCTCGGGTGACTTTCAGCGCTCCCTGGTCGCGCGGCGTCTCGAGGATGCCCATCTCGCGGGTGGGATAGCCGCTTTCGTCGAGGATGCCGAGCATGGCGTAGCGGTGCATGATCAGGCGGGCGATGTAGGCGACGGTGGACGGCCAGTTCTGCTGCTTCTGGCTGCCCGGCACGCGTGCCATGAAATCGCCGAGCGGCTCGGCGTAGTTGGTCAGCTTGCGCAACTTCATGCCGATCCAGGCCGGATCAAGCACGCGCATGTCGAGCGACAGCAGCTTGGTCAAACCATCCAGCGCGCGCGGGTAGTTGCCCGAGAGCCAGACCGAATAGGGGCGGGTGACGCCGTCGGGCAGGGTGATTTCCTTGAGGCCGAGGACGAATTCTTCATTGGCGGCGGGGTTGGCGATGTCCACCGTCCAGGACAGGGTGCCGTCGGTGCCGGTCTTGGGCTCGTCGCGCGAGAACATCGCGTCCAGTACGGGCGTGGCGCCTTCGCCATCGAGGGCGCCCAACTGCTCGCAGCGATAGCGGATCACCTGCGCCATGGCGGCCACCGAGCCGGGCATCAGCTTCTTTTCGCCCAGCGGCGGGAAAGGCATTTCGAACGGTTCCTCGCCGACCGTGCGGGCCAGTACGTCCAGCTTGAGCTTGAGGAATGCCTTGTCGTTGGCGCGCATGTCCATGGAGATGGTCTTGGCCACGGCGCCCAGGCCGCGCGGCTGTTCGGTGCCGTTGACCCACACTTCGAAAGGCACCGGCCGGGCCAGGGGGTTCTCGGTCTGGCCGACGAACAGCGCGAATTCGCCGTGCGGCGTCTCGATCATGTAGCTCCAGGCGAGATTGCCGTCGGCCAGGCGCGGCCGGCCCGGCCAACGCAGGCTGGCCAGTACCGGCGCGGGCAGCGAGCCGATCGACATGCGCTTGTTGGCGCCTTCGATGGTGACGTCCTGCGGTTGCTTCTGCTGGCTGCCGGAATCGACCGAAAGCACGGCGCCGAGCACCTTGTTGGGCCGATAAGTGGCCAGGCCTTTGAGGCCGGCCTTCCAGGCGTCGAGATAAAGATGCTCGAAGTCGGCGTAGGGATAGTCCTCGGGCACGTTCACCGTCTTCGAGATGGCGGTGTCGATGCACGGCGCCACGGCGGCGACCATGTCCTTGTGCGCCTGCGCCGAAATCGCCAGGGCGGTGACGAAGTAGTCCGGCAATTGGCCGACATCGCCGCCCATGTGCTTGTAGAGGCGCCAGGCGTAGTCCTCGACCGCGTACTCCTTGAAGGTGCCGTCGGCCATGCGCTTCTTGCGTGTGTAGGTCCAGGAGAAGGGCGGCTCGATGCCGTTGGAAGCGTTGTCGGCGAAAGCCAGCGAAATGGTGCCGGTCGGCGCGATCGACAGCAGGTGAGAGTTGCGGATGCCGTGCTTGCGAATCTGTTCCTTGACTTCGGCGGGCAGGCGCGAGGCGAAATTGCCGCCGCTGAGATACAGGTCGGCGTTGAACAGCGGGAAGGCGCCGCGCTCCTTGGCCAGTTCGACCGATGCGAGGTAGGCGCGGTCGCGCATGTAGTCCGAGATCCGGGTCGCCACGGTGCGCGCCTCGGCCGTGTCGTACTTGAGGCAGAGCATGATCAGCGCATCGCCGAGGCCGGTGAAGCCCAGGCCGACGCGGCGCTTGGCGGCGGCTTCGGCCTGCTGCTGGGCGAGCGGCCAGTGGGTGGCGTCGAGAACGTTGTCGAGCATGCGCACGGAAACGTCGATGACGCGGCCGAACGACGCGAAGTCGAACTCCGCCGATTTCTCGAACGGGCGCCTGATGAACTTGGTGAGGTTGATCGAGCCCAGGCAGCAGCAGCCGTAAGGCGGCAGCGGCTGTTCGGCGCACGGATTGGTGGCCTCGATGGTCTCGCAGTAGTTGAGGTTGTTGTCGCGGTTGATGCGGTCCAGAAACAGAATGCCCGGCTCGGCGTGATCGTAGGTCGAGCGCATGATCTGGTCCCACAGCGCGCGCGCCTTGAGCTTGCGATAGACCCAGAGCCCGTCTTCACGCTGATAGGCGCCGCTTTCCTTGATGTCGCCGCACGGCTCGGCCCGGTGGATCAGTTCGACGTCGTGACCGCCCTCGACGGCCTGCATGAAGGCATCGGTGACGCCGATGGAAATATTGAAATTGGTCAGGTCGCCGTGATCCTTGGCGTGGATGAAATCTTCGATGTCCGGATGGTCGCAACGCAGCACGCCCATCTGGGCGCCCCGGCGCGAGCCGGCGGATTCCACGGTTTCGCAGGATCGGTCGAAAACCCGCATGTACGATACGGGACCGGAGGCGCGGGATTGCGTGCCCTTGACGTGGGCGCCGATCGGGCGGATGGTCGAGAAGTCGTAGCCGACGCCGCCGCCGCGACGCATGGTTTCGGCCGCCTGCAGCAGGGCAGTGTAGATGCCGGGACGGCCGTCGACGATTTCGGAAATCGAGTCGCCCACCGGCTGGACGAAGCAATTGATCAGCGTCGCGCACAAGTCGGTGCCGGCGGCCGAATTGATGCGGCCGGCGGGCACGAAGCCGTTTTCCTGGGCGTCGAGGAAGCGTTCCTGCCAGTGGCCGCGCTTCTCTTCGGCCTCCACCGAAGCGAGCGCGCGGGCGACGCGATTGCGCACGTCATGGACGCTGCGTTCGTTGCCCTTGGCGTATTTCTCGATCAATACCTCGCCGGAAATCTCCTGCGGCAGCGGCAGGCCCATTTGCTGAATGGGTACGATGTCTCCTGAGATCGGCGTGTCCGTTGTCATCTTGTCGTCCGATGGTGGTTGGTAGGAAGCTGGGTGCGCAAGCGATGGCTGGCAAGGATATCCCGGTCTGCCAAACTTTGGAAGTCTAATTTCTTTGGCATTAATAAAATCATAGAGTTACAAAATACTCTAGTGGTACAGCAAGCCTCATGCCACTATATCTAGTGGGCTGGTTTTTCGTGGAAAGCCAGTCGATTCATAGGGTTGGTAAGGGCGGTGGCGCTATTTTCGCGACGCGCACCAAGTTCGGCGGCATTCCATTCTTGACGTAGCTGTATGTCTTGCGCTCGTCGGAGGCGCAGCGCCGGCAGTTCGCGTCAGCGATGGGTCTCGACTCGCATGTTCTTGGCCGGCAGAGCGAGAAATTCGGCCTTGGATAGCATTGCCTTACAATTCGCCTTGCGCCGGCATAGCTCAGTTGGTAGAGCAACCGCCTTGTAAGCGGTAGGTCGTCTGTTCGAGTCAGACTGTCGGCACCAGTGATCCTGGAGCGCTCCCGTTATCCTGCGATGGTCGCGGGAAGAGGGCTTCAGAGCGCTTCGAAGTCGGCGCGTTTTTCGCGATGCTTTGCTGGACGAGGCTGATCGCTTTGCCGAAGCTTGTCTACTGTCGTTCGTCCATCTCGCTTGCGTTTTCGTCTGCCTGGCCTAATGGAGAACACGCCCTAGGGTTCGCGCTTCCGCGCGGCGAGTTGGCGATCGAGCAGTCGATTTAGTAGCATTGCCGGCCTGACAACCGTGGGATCGCAGCGCATGAACAAGGCTTTCGTCAGGGAATCCGACGAGGAAGAGGACGACGAGGGCGGCCCCGAGGCGGCGCCGCTGCCGGCTGGCACGCGCAATTACATGACGGTGCGGGGCCACCGCCGCCTGCTCGACGAGCTGGCGCGTCTGGTGAAGACGGAGCGGCCCGACCTCGTGCGGGTGGTGGCCTGGGCGGCCGGCAACGGCGACCGTTCCGAGAACGGCGACTACATCTACGGCAAGAAGCGCCTGCGCGAGATGGACCGGCGCATTCGCTACCTGACCAAGCGCACCGAGAGCGCCGTGCCGGTCGATCCGCGCGACCAGGAGAACGTCGAGCAGGTGTTTTTCGGCGCCACGGTGACCATCGACGACGGCGAGGCCGAGGCGAGCTACCAGATCGTCGGCGTCGACGAGGCCGATCCCGGCCAGGGCCTGATCAGTTGGCTGTCGCCGCTGGCGCGGGCGCTGATGAAGGCGCGCGAGGGCGACCGGGTGCGCTTCCAGAGCCCGGCCGGCTGGCGCGAGCTTGAGGTGCTGGAAATCCGTTACGTGTAACAGGGTCTTGAAATCCGGATCGGCGCCCTCAAATAGCGCCCGATTCGATCCGGAGACGCTTATGACCAACGATACCGCCACCAAGGAAACCCTGGGTTTCCAGACCGAGGTGAAGCAGCTGCTTCACCTGATGATCCATTCGCTTTACTCGAACCGCGAAATTTTCCTGCGCGAACTGATTTCCAACGCGTCGGACGCTTGCGACAAATTGCGTTTCGAGGCGCTGCACAATGCGGCGCTGTTCGAGAACGACAGCGACTTCGCCATCAAAGTCAGCCATGACGACACGGCGAAGACCATCACCATCAGCGATAACGGCATCGGCATGAACCGCGACGAGGTGATCGCCAACCTCGGCACCATCGCCAAGTCCGGCACGCGCGAGTTCTTTTCCAGCCTGACCGGCGACCAGCAGAAGGATGCGCACCTGATCGGCCAGTTCGGCGTCGGCTTCTATTCCTCGTTCATCGTCGCCGATCGCGTGACCGTGCTGACCCGCCGCGCCGGCGAGGCCGCCGGCCAAGGCGTGCGCTGGGAGTCCGAGGGCGCCGGCGAGTTCAGCATCGAGATGGTCGACAAGCCGACGCGCGGCACCGAGATCACCCTGCACTTGCGCGAGGGCCAGGAGGACCTGCTCTCGGCCTGGAAGCTGAAGTCCATCATCCGCAAGTATTCCGACCACATCGTCCAGCCGATTCGCATGAAGGAGGAGAAGTGGGACGAGGAGAAGAAGGCGGAAGTCGAAACCGGTGAGTGGGAAACCGTCAATCAGGCCTCGGCGCTGTGGGCGCGGCCGAAGAACGAGATCACCGAGGAGCAGTACAAGGAGTTCTACAAGCACGTCGGCCACGACTACGACGAGCCGCTGGCCTGGACGCACAGCCGCGTCGAAGGCAAGAGCGAATACACCCAGCTGCTCTACATTCCGGCGCACGCGCCCTTCGATCTCTGGGATCGCCACGCCCGGCACGGCATCAAGCTCTATGTTCGCCGCGTCTTCATCATGGACGACGCCGAGCAGCTGATGCCGCTCTATCTGCGCTTCGTGCGCGGCGTGGTCGATAGCGCCGACCTGCCGCTCAACGTCTCGCGCGAGATCCTGCAGGAATCGAAGGATATCGAGGCCATCCGCAAGGGCTGCACGGCCAAGGTGCTCGGCATGCTGGCCGACCTGGCGAAGAGCGACGAGGCGGCCGACAAGGAGAAATACGCCAAGTTCTGGGGCGAGTTCGGCAAGGTGCTCAAGGAAGGCGTCGGCGAGGACTTCAGCAACAAGGACAAGATCGCCGGCCTGTTGCGCTTCGCTTCCACGCATGCCGACACCACCGACGAGACCGTTTCCCTGGCCGACTACCTCGGCCGCATGAAGCCCGAGCAGGAAAAGATCTACTACGTCACCGCCGAGACCTTCAATGCGGCGAAGAACAGCCCGCACCTGGAAATCTTCCGCAAGAAAGGCGTCGAGGTGCTGCTGCTCTCCGACCGCGTGGACGAGTGGGTCGTCTCGCACCTCACCGAGTTCGAGGGCAAACCCCTCGTCTCGGTCGCCAAGGGTGGGCTCGATCTCGGCAAGCTCGAGGACGAGGCCGAGAAGCAGGAACAGGAGAAGGATGCCGGCGAGTTCAAGGCGCTGACCGACAAGATCGCCAGCAGCTTAAGCGAGCGCGTCAAGGAAGTGCGGGTGACGCACCGGCTGATCGACAGCCCGGCCTGTCTGGTTGCCGACGAGCACGACGTGAGCGGCAATCTGGCGCGCATCCTCAAGGCCGCCGGCCAGCAGGCGCCCGACATGAAGCCCATCCTGGAAATCAACCCCAAGCATCCGGTGGTGCTGCGCCTGAAGTACGAGGAAGCCAAGTTCGATGACTGGGCGGCCGTGCTGTTCGACCAGGCGCTGCTCGCCGAAGGCGGCCAGCTCGACGACCCGGCCACTTTCGTCAAGCGCATCAACGATCTGATGCTGTCGATGTCGCTGGGAGGGAAGTAGGCCGCTAAGGGGCTTGCCTCCATCATTTCAGAAAGAGCCGAGGTGACGATCCTCGGCTCTTTTTCTTTGGGAACCTGCTTGCTGCGGACGACGCACACCGCTTGGCTATTTTCCGACGAGTTGGGCGAGCTGCGGCGGGTAGCGATTGCCTTGGACGGCGATGCCGGCCAACACCTTTTCGATCTCCTGCAGATCGTCGGGGCTGAGTGCCACATCCACCGACGCCAAATTTTCTTCCAGGCGGTGCAGTTTCGTCGTGCCGGGAATCGGCACGATCCAGGGGTGCTGGGCCAGCAGCCAGGCCAGGGCGATCTGGGCCTGCGTGGCATGGCGGACTTCGGCCAGGCGCTTGATGGCATCCACCAGGACTTGATTGGCGGTGCGCGCCTCGACGGTGAATCGCGGCACGACGCTGCGGAAGTCGTTTGCGCCGAAGGAGGTGCTCGGGTCGATGGTGCCGGTCAGGAAACCCTTGCCCAGCGGGCTGAAGGGGACGAAACCGATGCCCAGTGCTGCCAGCGTCGGGATGACCCCTTGTTCCGGTTCTCGCCACCACAAGGAGTATTCGCTTTGCAACGCGGCGACAGGCTGCACGGCATGCGCCCGGCGGATGGATTCGACGCTCGCTTCGGAGAGACCGAAATGCCGGACCTTGCCCTGGACGATGAGGTCCTTGACCGCGCCGGCCACGTCTTCCATCGGGACCGCGGGATCGACGCGGTGCTGGTAGAGCAGGTCGATGTAGTCGGTGCGCAGGCGCCGCAGCGAGGTGTCGACGACGGCCCGGATACGCTCGGGGCGGCTGTCCGTGCCTTGCGCGACGTCGCCGTTCTTGAAACCGAACTTGGTGGCGATCACCACTTGATCGCGCACGGCAGCCAGCGCCTCGCCGACCATTTCCTCGTTCTGCGCGCCATAGGCTTCGGCGGTATCGAAGAAAGTCACGCCGCGCTCAAACGCGTTGCGGATCATCTGGATTCCCGCGCTCCGGTCTACGCCGGCGCCGATGCCAAAGCTCAGTCCCATGCAACCGAATCCGAGTGCGGATACTTCGAGGCCGGAGCGGCCAAGCGATCGTTGTTTCATGTTGTGCTCCTTTTCTTGCAGAAAATCGTCCGTGTTCCCGAACGCTTAAAGCGCATTGTTCAGGATGAGTGTCACCACATCCCGGGTATAGCGCTCGGCGAGACCGAATTGTTGGGCATTGCCCAGCACGTTCTCGATGGTCGCCGGCAGGTCGGCTGCCGTGATGCCCAACTGCGAGAGGCGCGTCGGCGTGCCGATCTTGTCGAACCACTTTTCCAGCGCGGCAATGCCTTGCTCGGCAGTGTCGAGGCCGAATACGTTTTTGGCAAAGCGCGCGAACTGGCCGGGATTGCGGTCGCGATACCAGCGCATCCAGGCCGGCATGACCACTGAAAGCCCGGCGCCGTGCGGCACATTGAAGAGGGCCGATAGGGAATGCTCGATCATGTGGTTAGGATAGCCGTAGCCGGCAGTGCCCGCATGGATGAGGCCGTTCAGGGCCTGGGTCGAAGCCCAGGCGAACTCGGCGCGGGCGTTGTAGTCGTCCGGATCGGCCAGCAGCGTCTCCGTTGTCTCAATGACCGTGTTGATGATGGCCTCGACCAGGCGCGATTGGAAGCGCGGCTGCACCGTCGCCGTGAAATAGCCCTCGATGCAATGGGCGATGATGTCGGCGGCGGAATAGACGAGATAGTCCCGCGACACCGTCTTCATCAGTGCCGGATTGATGATGGAAAACTTGGGGAAGAGATGCGGAGAAAGAATCGCGAA
>JAGVUA010000103.1 GCA_019136545.1 Betaproteobacteria bacterium | reverse complement strand
GAAAAGCCTGCGAGATATTGGGAAGAAGCGGCATTACGTTGGCTGAATGAAACAACCAAGCGAACGGCTTATGACGATGCTCTCAGAATCAAGCGGCTCACGCCCAGACTGAAGGGAAAGGCGCTCACTGAAATCAAGCGGGAGGTCTGGAACGGCGTTCTGGATTTCCTGCGCGAGCAGATCGTCAAGGATAGAGAGGATCGCAACAAGGCTCTCCGGCAGAAAGGCAAACCGGAAAAGCCGATTGACCATCTCGCTATCAATGGCACGCTCAATCGCTACACCGCTCTTGTCTCGGCAATTCTGAACAAGGCACGTAGGGAATGGGAGTGGATCGATTCGGTGCCGTGTCTGAAGCGGTATAAGGAAAAGCCAGGTAGGGTTCGCTGGATTACGCCCGAACAGGCACAAAGACTTTTGGAAGAGTTACCGGAGCATTTGAGGGAAGCGGTCTTGTTCTCTCTCGCGACCGGATTAAGGCAAGCCAATGTCTTTCGCCTGGAATGGAGTTGGATCGACATGCAGCATCGTGTTATCCGCATTCCTGGGGTGCAGTTCAAGAACGGCGACGATCACGGCGTGGCGCTTTCTGATGCAGCCATCGAAGTATTAAAACGGCAGCTCGGCAAGCATCATATCCGGGCCTTCACCTACAAGGGAAAACCTGTAGCCGCACCTGGATTAGCTTGGAAGAAGGCTTTAGCAAGAGCGGGAATTGATGATTTCCGGTGGCACGATCTACGGCATACCTCGTTCTCTTGGTTACGCCAAAAAGGTGTGAGTCTGGATGTGATCGAAGCTATCGGCGGATGGCGGGATGGCAAGATGGCGCGGCGGTATGCGCACATTGCTGCTCATCATCTGGTGCCACATGTAAAGGTGCTGGACGGTGTCTTGGCACATTTACGGCACACGGAAGTGGTGGAAGGGAACCCTAGTTCCGCAACCCTTTGAATTTGGTGGGGTGGCTGATGGGACTCGAACCCACGACAACCGGAATCACAATCCGGGACTCTACCAACTGAGCTACAGCCACCACCGAAAAAACCTGTCATGGCCCGCCCGAAGGGACTCGAACCCCTAACCCCCGGCTTAGAAGGCCGGTGCTCTATCCGGTTGAGCTACGGGCGGTTCTCCGAGCAAGCATCGGGGTGCGCGGTGCCTGGTCGGGGTGGAGGGATTCGAACCCCCGACATCCTGCTCCCAAAGCAGGCGCGCTACCGGGCTGCGCTACACCCCGAGAGGCGCGGATTCTACCTACGCCTCCGGCCAGGGTCAATGAGATTCTCGGTGCCTTAGTGCGTCACCACGGCGGCGTCGGTCGCATCGGCCGCTTTCGCAGCGATGGGCTCGGCCGGCTTCTCTTCGCGCAAAGGCTCGGGCATCCGCTCCAGCGCGAGCTCAAGCACTTGGTCGATCCACTTGACCGGCCGAATTTCGATCTTGCCCTTGATGGCGTCCGGAATTTCCGCAAGGTCCTTGACGTTTTCCTCCGGAATCAGCGCCAGCCGGATGCCCCCGCGCACGGCCGCCAGCAGTTTTTCCTTGAGGCCGCCGATCGGCAACACTTCGCCGCGCAGCGTGATCTCGCCGGTCATCGCGACATCGGCGCGCACCGGGATTCCCGTCAGCGTCGACACCAGCGCCGTAGTCATGCCTATTCCCGCCGACGGTCCGTCCTTGGGCGTGGCACCCTCGGGCAAGTGAATGTGAATGTCGTTCTTCTGGTAGAAGTCCTCGGGAATGCCAAGCTGCTTGCTGCGTCGGCGAACCACCGTGAGCGCCGCCTGGATGGACTCCTGCATCACTTCGCCGAGCTTGCCGGTCGTCAGCGTCTTGCCCTTGCCCGGGACGGCGACCGACTCGATCGTCAGCAGTTCGCCGCCCACCTCGGTCCAGGCCAGTCCGGTCACCTGACCGACCTGGTTGTCCTTCTCGGCCATGCCGAACGTGTAACGCCGGACGCCGAGGAACTTGTCGAGATTCTTGGCGTTGACGATGATCTTGTTCTTGCGCTTCCTCATCACCAGCGACTTGATCACCTTGCGGCAGATCTTCGATAGATCGCGCTCAAGAGCGCGCACGCCGGCTTCGCGCGTGTAATAGCGAACGATGTCGCGCAGCGCATCCTCGGTAACGGTCAGCTCCTCGCGCTTGACTCCGTTATTCTTCAACTGCTTGGGCAACAGGTAGCGCTGGGCGATGTTGACCTTCTCGTCTTCCGTGTAACCGGACAGGCGGATCACTTCCATGCGGTCCAGCAGCGCCGGCGGAATGTTGAGCGTATTGGCCGTCGCCACGAACATGACGTCGGACAAGTCGAAATCGACTTCGACGTAGTGATCCTGGAAGGTATGGTTCTGTTCTGGATCGAGCACTTCTAGCAGCGCCGACGAAGGATCGCCGCGGAAATCCATGCCCAGTTTGTCGACTTCATCGAGCAGGAACAATGGGTTCTTGACGCCGACCTTGGTCATGTTCTGCAGAATCTTGCCGGGCATCGAGCCTATGTAGGTGCGGCGGTGTCCGCGGATCTCCGCTTCGTCGCGCATGCCGCCTAGCGCCATGCGGACGAACTTGCGATTGGTCGCCTTGGCGATCGACTGGCCGAGCGAGGTCTTGCCGACTCCCGGGGGGCCGACCAGGCAAAGAATGGGCGCCTTGACCTTCTCCACGCGCTGCTGGACCGCAAGGTATTCGACGATGCGCTCCTTGACCCTTTCCAGGCCGTAATGATCCTTGTCGAGAATCTTTTCGGCGGCGCCAAGGTCCTTGGAAACACGCGACTTCTTTCTCCAGGGAAGCCCGGTCAGGGTCTCGATGTAATTGCGCACCACCGTCGCTTCCGCCGACATCGGCGACATCAGCTTGAGCTTCTTGAACTCGGCCTGCGCCTTGGCCAGCGCTTCCTTGCTCATGCCGGCCGACTTGATCTTCTTGTCCATCTCGTCGAGGTCGGCCCCTTCCTCGCCCTCGCCGAGTTCCTTCTGGATGGCCTTGACCTGCTCGTTGAGGTAGTACTCGCGCTGGCTCTTTTCCATCTGGCGCTTGACGCGCCCACGGATGCGCTTTTCGACCTGAAGGATGTCGAGCTCCGCTTCCAGTTGCGACAGAAGTTTCTCGAGACGCTCGCCGACGTCGAACAGTTCGAGAATCTCCTGCTTGAGTTCCAGCTTCATCGGCAGGTGCGCGGCGATGGTATCGGCCAGCCGGCCAGCCTCCTCGATCCCCGCCAGCGACGTCAGAATCTCCGGGGGAATCTTCTTGTTGAGCTTCACGTATTGGTCGAACTGCGCCAGGATGGCGCGGCGCATGGCCTCGACCTCGTGATCGGCGCCGTCGTCGCCGGCGACCGGCGAAATATCGGCGACGAACAGGGCTTTTTGGTCCTCGACGCGATTGATCTTGGCGCGCTGGGTTCCCTCGACCAGCACTTTCACCGTGCCGTCCGGGAGCTTGAGCATCTGCAGGATATTGGCGATACAGCCGATCGGATACAGATCCTCCGCCTCGGGCTCATCCTTCGCAGCCGACTTCTGCGCCACCAGGAGAATGCCCTTGCCGCCTTCCATCGCCGTTTCCAGCGCCTTGATGGATTTCGGGCGTCCGACGAACAAGGGAATGACCATATGCGGGAACACCACCACGTCGCGCAGGGGCAACAGCGGGAGTTCCAGAATTTCTGCGGGATAGTTGTTTTCGCCTTGCATGCGCTTGTCCTCTCAGTAGGGATCCGCCAATTTTCGTTGGACGATATGGGGGCGACGGCGCCCCGATTCAAGGCTCCCGTCGCAGCGGCGGTTTTTCCGGGCGCTCAGTTCGCGCTCAGTTCGACCCGGAAACTTTGGGTTGATCGGCGTAAATCAGCAGCGGTCGGCCGCCATTCTCGATCATGCCTTCATCGACGACCGCCTTTGCCACGTTTTCCAGCGTCGGCAAATCATACATGGTATCGAGCAGCGCACCTTCCAGGATAGAACGCAGACCGCGCGCGCCCGTCTTGCGCTTGAGGGCCTTGCGCGCGATCGCCTGGAGGGCCGCCGGCCTAAGTTCCAGTTCGACCCCTTCCATGGCGAAGAGTTTCTGGTACTGCTTGGTCAAGGCGTTCTTCGGCTCGACCAGGATTTGCACCAGGGCATCCTCGCTCAATTCCTCAAGCGTCGCCACGACCGGCAAACGGCCGATCAGCTCCGGGATCAGCCCGTACTTGATGAGATCTTCCGGCTCGACGTCCCGCAACACTTCGCCAACGGCTTTCTTGTCATCCTTGGTTTTCACCTCGGCACCAAAGCCGATGCCGCCTTTTTCCGACCTGTTGCGGATCACTCTTTCGAGGCCGTCGAACGCGCCACCGCAGATAAAAAGAATATTCGTGGTGTCGATCTGCACGAAATCCTGATTGGGGTGCTTGCGGCCGCCTTGGGGCGGCACGCTGGCAATCGTTCCCTCGATCAGTTTCAGCAAGGCCTGCTGAACGCCCTCGCCGGAAACATCGCGCGTGATGGACGGGTTGTCCGACTTGCGCGAGATCTTGTCGATTTCGTCGATATATACGATGCCCTGCTGCGCCTTTTCCACCTCATAGTCGCACTTTTGCAGCAGCTTCTGGATGATGTTTTCGACATCTTCGCCCACGTAGCCCGCTTCCGTCAGCGTCGTGGCATCGGCCATGACAAAAGGAACGTTGAGCAAGCGTGCCAGCGTCTGGGCCAACAAAGTCTTGCCCGAGCCGGTGGGGCCGATCAGCAGGATGTTGCTCTTTGCCAGTTCGACGTCATCCGAGCCTTTCTGCCGGTGACGCAGTCGCTTGTAATGGTTGTAAACGGCGACCGCCAGAATCTTCTTGGCCTGTTCCTGGCCGATGACGTACTGGTCGAGGATGCCCCGGATCTCGGGCGGGGTCGGCAAGTCCCGCGAAGGCTTGCTGTCGCTCTCCGACGCCGATTCATCGCGGATGATGTCGTTGCACAGGTCGATGCACTCGTCGCAGATGAATACCGACGGACCGGCAATCAGCTTCTTGACCTCGTGCTGGCTCTTGCCACAGAAGGAGCAGTAAAGAAGCTTCTCTCCCGATTTCTTTTCCGCCATCGCCGTTCCCTTGCTTTCGCGAAGCCGGGTCAGCCTATCAGGCTTCGCCGCGCTTGTTCAATACCTTGTCAACCAGACCATATTCCGCCGCCGCGTCTGCCGAGAGGAAATTGTCGCGATCCGTGTCGCGCTCGATGCGCTCGATCGGCTGGCCGGTATGCCTGGACAACATCTCGTTCAGACGCTGCTTCAGGAACAGGATTTCCTTGGCGTGGATCTCGATGTCGGAAGCCTGCCCCTGAAAACCGCCCATCGGCTGATGGATCATCATGCGTGAATTCGGTAGGCAGAAGCGCTTGCCCTTGGCGCCCGCCGCCAACAGGAAAGCGCCCATCGACGCGGCCTGGCCGATGCACAAGGTCGACACGTCGGGCTTGATGAACTGCATGGTGTCGTAGATCGCCAGGCCCGCCGTGACCGAACCGCCGGGCGAATTGATGTAGAGATGGATGTCCTTGTCAGGATTCTCGGACTCCAGAAACAGCATCTGCGCGACCACCAGGTTGGCGGTGATGTCGTTCACCGGCCCGACCAGGAACACCACGCGCTCCTTCAACAGGCGCGAATAGATGTCATAGGCGCGCTCGCCGCGCCCGCTGGTCTCGATGACCATCGGTATCAAGCCGATGGCCTGCGGATCGAATGCGGTCATGGTTTCCTTGGCCGGAATGCCCGCATGCATCATGCCGCATTCCCCATCAGTTCGTCAAAAGTGACCGGCTTGTCCACCGCCTTGGCGTTGGCCAGCACCCAATCCACGACATTGTTTTCCATGGCCAGGGCTTCCGCTTCGGCGAGCCGCTGCGGCTGACTGTAATACCAGCGCACCACTTCCTTCGGGTCCTCGAAAGTCTGCGAATAGTCCTCGACGATCG
>JAGVUA010000037.1 GCA_019136545.1 Betaproteobacteria bacterium | reverse complement strand
GATTTCCGTGGATGACAGCAGAACATCAAAGAGAGAGAAAACCGTTGCGTGACAACGACTTGCAGACTCCCTTGGATTTCAGCGGACCTCCGCAGAAAGATGCAGTGGAGCGGGCGAAGGGAGTCGAACCCTCGTCATCAGCTTGGGAAGCTGAGGTAATGCCGTTATACGACGCCCGCGTGTGGGGAGAATTGTAAAGGTAAAATTTGCGCATGGTCGCATCCGTGGAAATCGTTCTCAACGGCGTGCCGAAGCAGCTTCCCGCGCTGCTCACCGTCGCCGCACTGCTCGAGGCCGAAGGCCTTGCCGGCAAGCGCGTGGCCGTCGAAAAGAACGGCGAGATCGTGCCGAAGAGCCAGCACGCCGCGGTGACCGTCCGCGCCGGCGACCGCATCGAAATCGTCGTTGCCGTCGGCGGCGGCTGATCCTTACCTCAGGAAACCACCATGTCAGATTCCCTCGTTATCGCCGGCAAGGCGTACTCGTCCCGTCTGCTGGTCGGCACCGGCAAGTACAAGGACTTCGCCGAGACGCGCGCGGCGGTCAAGGCCAGCGGCGCCGAAATCGTCACCGTCGCCATCCGCCGCACCAATATCGGCCAGGACCCGAACCAGCCGTCGCTGCTCGACGCGCTGCCGCCCTCCGAATTCACCTACCTGCCCAACACGGCGGGCTGCTATTCGGCCGAGGACGCCGTGCGCACGCTGCGCCTGGCGCGCGAGCTGCTCGACGGCCACGAGCTGGTCAAGCTCGAAGTGCTGGGCGACCCGCAGACGCTGTTCCCCAACATGCCCGAGACGCTCAAGGCCGCCGAGACGCTGGTCAAGGACGGTTTCAAGGTGATGGTCTACTGTTCGGACGACCCGATCCAGGCGAAGCTTCTCGAAGGTATCGGCTGCGTCGCCGTGATGCCGCTCGCATCGCTGATCGGCTCCGGCATGGGTATTCTCAATCCGTGGAACCTGAAACTGATCATCGAGTCGGCCAAGGTGCCGGTGCTGGTCGATGCCGGCGTCGGCACGGCCTCGGATGCCGCCATCGCCATGGAGCTCGGCTGCGACGGCGTGCTGATGAACACCGCCATCGCCGGTGCGCAGAATCCGGTGTTGATGGCCGGCGCCATGAAGAAGGCGGTCGAAGCGGGCCGCGAGGCCTTCCTCGCCGGCCGTATGCCGAAGAAACTCTACGCCGCGACGCCGAGCTCGCCGACTACCGGCATGATCGGCAAGTGAATGTGAGGGCGGCGACCGTCGCGCTTGCGCTCATGGCGGCCGTTCCCGGCGTGCGGGCGCAGGCCGACGGATTCCCGGCCGGCTACGCTTTCGACAAGCCGCGCGTGCTGGCGCAGCAACTGGTCTGGGGCCGCCTGCACGGCGTGCGCCTGCTGGTGCTGGCCTGCCGCGAGCGCGGCGACACGCAGGCTGCCACCGCCTACGCCGACTGGCTGGAAAGTCAGTCGGCGCCGGTCGCCGCGGCGCAGCGCGCGCTGTCCCGCCACTATTTCCGGATGGACGCCGCGCCCATGGAAGCCATCGACGCTGCGCTCAAGCTCAAGCCGCGCCTCGACATCCCGGACGACGAACTGGCCGCCGGCTGCGCCAGCCTGCCCGAGGCGCTGGCGGCGCCGCGCTACGATCTCGAACGCTACTATCAGGAACGGCTGACGCAATGAACGCCATGAACGAAAACGCCGGCCCGCCCATGCCGCCACGGGGCCACATCCGCAGCTTCGTGCTGCGCCAGGGCCGCGTCTCCAACGCCCAGGCGCGCTACCACGCCGAGATGATGCCGAAAGTCGGCATTCCCTATCGGCCGACGCCCCTCGATCTCGGCGCCGCGTTTGGTCACTCAGTGGGCAACAAAACGCCGACCGTGCTGGAGATCGGCTTCGGCATGGGCGAGACGACAGCCGCCATCGCCGCCGCGCATCCCGAGACGAATTACCTCGGCATCGAGGTGCATACGCCCGGCGTCGGCAGTCTGCTGAAGCTGATCGCCGAACAGGCACTCGCCAACGTGCGCGTCATCCAGCACGACGCCGTCGAGGTGGTGCGCGACATGCTCGCGCCGGGGTCGCTGGCCGGCATCCACATCTTCTTCCCCGACCCCTGGCCGAAGAAGCGCCAGCAGAAGCGGCGTCTCGTCAAACCTGACTTTGTCGCGCTGCTCGCCTCGCGGCTGGCGCCGGGCGGCTACTTCCACTGCGCCACCGACTGGGAGGAATACGCCCAGCAGATGCTCGACGTGCTGGGCGGCGAGCCGCTGCTGGAGAACACGGCGCAGGGATTTGCGCCGCGCCCGGACTACCGGCCGCTGACCAAGTTCGAGCAGCGCGGCCTGCGCCTCGGCCACGGCGTCTGGGATGTCGTGTTCACGCGGCGAGGAACAGCCCGATCAGGCGGTTGAGGAAGCGCTGGCCGCGCGGCGTCGGCGCGATGCGCTCGTTACCGCGCATCAGCAGACCTTCGGCTTCGGCCTGCTTCAGCGCATGGCCGATCGTCGACAGCGACAGCCGCGTGCGCTCCTCGAACAGCGCCGGATCGAAGCCCTCGATCAGGCGCAGCGCGTTCATCATGAACTCGCCCGGCAGGTCGGCCGGCGCCACCGGCTGCCAGGCGCGCGCAGCCGGATCGGCCAGATAGTCCCGCGGTCCGCGCGGCCGCGCTTCGCGGCGGATGCTGCCATGGTGCGAGGGGTCGGTGATCTTGGAATGCGCGCCGGCGCCGATGCCGAGGTAGTCGCCGAAGCGCCAGTAGTTGAGGTTGTGGCGGCACTGCTCGCCGGGCTTTGCAAAGGCCGAGGTCTCGTAATGGGCGTAGCCGGCGGCGGCGAGCGTCGCCTCGACCATCTCCTGCATGTCAGCAGCGAGGTCGTCGTCGGGCACCGGCGGCGGTTTAAGGTGAAAAGCCGTGTTCGGCTCGATGGTCAGGTGATAGGCGGAAAGGTGGCCGGGGCCGAAGGCGATCGCCGTCTCGATGTCGCGTCGGGCCTCTTCGAGCGTCTGGCCGGGCAGCGCGTACATCAGGTCGAGATTGACGCGCTCGAAGTGGCGCAGCGCCAGTTCGACGGCGCGTTCGGCTTCGGCGGACGAGTGGATGCGGCCGAGCGCCGCCAGCTTGGCGTCGTCGAAGCTCTGGATGCCCAGCGACAGCCGGTTCGCGCCGGCGGCGCGGAAGGCCGCGAACTGGGCCGCCTCGATGGCGCCGGGGTTGGCCTCCAGCGTGATCTCGGCGGTCGGCGCCAAAGTCAGCCGTGAGCGGACGCCGGCCAGCAGGCGGTCCAGCCCGGCGGCGGACATCAGGCTCGGCGTGCCGCCGCCGATGAACACCGTCTGCACTGTGCGGCCCCAGATTTCCGGCAGCGCAGCTTCGAGGTCGCGCATCAGCGCCTCGAGATACTCCGCTTCCGGGATACCGCCCCGGACTTCATGCGAGTTGAAGTCGCAGTAGGGGCACTTGCGGACACACCACGGGAAATGCACATACAGCGAGAGCGGAATCATTGCCGCGACTTCAAGCGCTCCATCAGCTTGGCCAAGGCGATGCCGCGGTGGGAGATGGCGTTCTTCTGCGTCGACGGCAGCTCGGCGGCGGTGCAGCCGAACGCCGACAGCCAGAAGTAGGGGTCGTAGCCGAAGCCGTTGGCGCCGCGCGGCGTATCGACGATCTCGCCCCACCATTCGCCCTCGGCGATGATCGGCTGCGGGTCGTCGGCATGGCGCACGAAGACCAGGATGCAGTAGTAGTGGGCGCGGCGGTCGCGCTTGCCGGCGAGGTCGGCGATCAGCTTCTCGTTGTTGCGCGCATCCGATTTCGGTTCGCCGGCAAAGCGCGCCGAATACACGCCCGGCGCGCCGCCGAGCGCTTCGACGCAGATGCCGGAATCGTCGGCCAGCGCCGGCAGGCCGGTGAGCTTGGCGGCGTGGCGCGCCTTGGCGATGGCGTTCTCGACGAAGGTGCCGTGCGGTTCCTCGGCTTCGGGCACGTTGAAGTGCGCCTGCGGCAGCACTTCGAAATCGACGGTGGCGAGCAGCGCGGAAAATTCGCGCAGCTTGCCGGCGTTGTTGGAGGCGAGGACGAGTTTCTTCATGGACTATTGGCGTATCGCCAGGGCTGACTTTTGCGCGGCGACGATCTGGCCGATGCCGGCGGTGGCGAGGTCGAGCAGGGCTTCCATCTCGGCGCGGCTGAAGGGCGCGCCCTCGGCGGTGCCCTGCACCTCGACGAGGCCGCCGCTGCCGGTCATGACCACGTTCATGTCGGTATCGCAGGAGGAGTCCTCGTCGTAGTCGAGGTCGAGCACCGGCGTACCCTCGAAGATGCCGACCGAGACGGCGGCGATGAAGTCGCGCATCGGGCTGGCGGCGAGCTTGCCCTGCGCGACCAGCTTGTTGCAGGCGTCGTGCAGCGCCACGCAGGCGCCGGTGATGGAGGCGCAGCGCGTGCCGCCGTCGGCCTGCAGCACATCGCAGTCGAGCGTCACCTGCCGCTCGCCGAGCGCCTTGAGGTCGGTGACGGCGCGCAGGGAGCGGCCGATCAGGCGCTGGATTTCCTGGGTGCGGCCGGACTGCTTGCCCTTGGCCGCCTCGCGTGCGGTGCGCGTGTGCGTCGAACGCGGCAGCATGCCGTATTCGGCGGTGACCCAGCCCTGGCCCTTGCCCTTGAGGAAGCCGGGCACGCTGTCCTCGACGCTGGCGGTGCACAGCACCCGGGTGTTGCCGAAAGCCACCAGTACGCTGCCTTCGGCATGAAGGGTGTAGTGGCGGGTGAGGGCGAGTTGACGCAGTTGGTCGGGCTGGCGGCCGCTGGGTCGCATGGGCATGATCTCCTATTTCGAATATTTGTTGATGGCGTTCTGGATCTCGGCGATGGCGCGCTCGATATCGTCTTCGGTGAGGTCGGGTTCGGCGCCGCCGCCCTTGCTGAAGCCCTGCATCTGGGTGGTATGGGCGTCGAGCGGCATGGTCTCCGTCGCGACGCCGCTGGCGGCGTCCTCGTCATAGCCTTCCTGCCAGTGGACGGCCACTACGGAAAGATTGTCGCCGGATTCGCCGGCCGACGCTTCGGCGCAGTCCATCATGGCCGGCGTGGCCGCCGTGACGTCGCCCGTCGCGTAGCCGCGCGCCAACGCCTCGTTGCCGAGCGGCGCCCAGAAGCCGTCGGTGCAGAGCAGGATCACGTCGCCGGCCTTCAGCGGCGTCCGTCGCGAGAAGTCGATCTGCGGCGCGACGTCGCCACCGAGGCACGAGAAGACGCGGTTGCGGGCGGGATGGCGCAAGGCCTCGTGCTCGGTGAGCACGCCGTCGTCCACCATCATCTGGACGCGCGAGTGGTCGCGCGTGCGGGTGACGACGCGATCGCCGCGCAAGAGGTACAAGCGCGAGTCGCCGGCGTGGGCCCAGTAGGCGATGTTGTCCTGGATGACGCAGACGACGCAGGTGGTGCGCGGTGCGTCGGGCAGGTTGCGCTCGTCGGTGTAGCCGACGATGGCGTAATGGGCGTTCTCCAGGCCGCTGGCCAGAAAGCGGAAAGGATCGTCGAGACGCGGCTTGGCCTCGCGCTGAAACGCCTCGGTAAGGTACTGGACGGCGATCTGGGCGGCGATCTCGCCATGCAGGTGGCCGCCCATGCCGTCGGCGAGCACCGTCAGCAGGGCGTCGCGCGAATAGCAGTGGGCGATGCGGTCCTGGTTGTTGCGTCGCCGGCCGATGCGGCTTTCTTGGTAGATGGTGAATTTCATTTGCGGATCAACTGCCTGAAGTGGCGGCTCAGGTTGTCGAGCCAGGAAGGTTGGTGCGCGACATGGTGGCGTTCGGCCAGCGCCTTCTGCAATTCGAACACGCTCATCGGCCGCTCCAGATAGTCGAGCGTCATGCACCAGTCGATGGTTTCCAGCAACTGCATGGAATACTTGTCCGGCCAGCGTTCCTGCGCCGGCTGCAAGGCCTGGTTCTCGAGCCGCCGGTCGGCGGCCTGCGGCGCCGCGCCCGCCAGGCAGGCGTACATCGAGGCGCCGATCGAGTACATGTCGGTCCATGGGCCCATCTGGTCGGGCGCCTTGTACTGTTCCGGCGCGGCATAGCCCGGCGTGTACATGGGCTTCAGCATCGGCCCGTCGTTGCCGAGCGCCTGGCGGGCCGCGCCGAAATCGAGCAGCACGGGATTGCCGTCGGTGCGCAGGTAGATGTTGGATGGCTTGATGTCGAGATGCAGCAGGCGCTGGGCATGGACTTCGCGCAGACCGTTGAGCAGGCGCGTGAATACGTTGCGGACGAAGGCTTCGCGGATGGCGCCCTTGTGCTTGCCGATGTGCTCCTGCAAGGTGCGGCCGCGTTCGTATTGCATGACCATGTACACCGTGTCGTTGGCGCGGAAGAAGTTGAGCACGCGCACGACGTTGGGATGGTTCAAGTGGGCCAGGGCACGGCCTTCCTCGAAAAAGCACTTCATGCCATGGCGAAAGGCCGGCAGGTGTTCCTCGGCGATGGCCGGGGCGATCTGCCCGGCGCCGCGCAGTGCCAGCGAATTGGGCAGGTATTCCTTGATCGCCACCGGCTGGTCGTCCTCGTCGTAGGCCAGATAGACGATCGAGAAGCCGCCGAGCGAAAGCTGCCGCGCGATGCGGTAGCGGTCGAGCTGGAAGCCGGCGGGCAGGGGCTGGTTGGTCTGCTGGGCGGGCATGGTTGGTATACTGGCCGCCATTGTAGTGTCGGCGCCTAACACGCTAGCCTACACTGAAACGTCGTGTTTCCCCGTGTTTCCATTGGTTCCGCCCGATCACGGGCCGGACGAGGCCAGAGAGATGTCTTCCATGATTCAGAGCATGACTGGCTATGCCAGTGGCGATCGCGCAGTGGGCGCCGACGGCGTGGCGGCGATCCACATCGAACTCAAGAGCGTCAATTCGCGTTTTCTCGACGTCGTGTTTCGCTGCGGCGACGAGCTGCGTTTCCTCGAGATGCCGCTGCGCGAATTGCTGGCGGCGCGCGTCCAGCGCGGCAAGGTCGAGTGCCGCCTCCATCTGATCCAGCGTCAGGGCGGCGTGCCGCGAGAGCTGACTTTGGACGGCGGATTAGTGGATCAGCTCGGCCGGCTGGAAATTGCCGTGCGCGCCGCGCTGCCGGATGCCGCGCCGCTGTCGGTGGCCGAGGTGCTGCGCTGGCCGGGCATGCTGGGGGAGGACAGCATCGCCCCGGCGCTGCTGCAAGGCGAGGCCGTGACGCTGGCCGGCGCGGTGATCGACGATTTCGTTGCCAGCCGTGCGCGCGAAGGCGGCAAGCTCGGCGCCACCATCGTCGATCGTGTCGCGCGCATGCGCGCGCTGGTCGGCCAGGTCGGTCCGATGTTGCCTCGGGCGCTGGAGGATTACCAGCAGCGCCTGGCCACCAAGTTGCGCGAGGCGGTGGCCAGCCTCGACGAAGAGCGCATTCGGCAGGAGATCGGGCTGTTCGCCGCCCGCATCGACGTCGCCGAGGAACTGGCGCGGCTGGCGACGCATCTCGACGAGGTCCAGCGCGTCGTCGACAAGGGAGGCGCGGTCGGCAAGCGGCTGGATTTCCTGATGCAGGAACTCAACCGCGAAGCCAATACCCTGGCCGCGAAGTGCGTCTCCGCGGACGTGACCGCCATCGCACTGGAGCTCAAGCTGCTGATCGAGCAGATGCGCGAGCAAGTCCAAAACCTCGAGTAAGCCATGGGCGCGCCAGGCATCCTTTTCGTGGTTTCCGCGCCGTCCGGGGCGGGCAAGACGACGCTGGTCAAGCGCCTGCTCGAGCGCGACCGGCAGGTACGCCACTCGATTTCCTGCACCACGCGCGCGCCACGGCCCGGCGAGCAGGATGGCCGCGAATATCACTTTGTCGATATCCCGGCGTTTTGCGCCATGCGCGACCGCGGCGAGTTCATCGAATGGGCCGAGGTGCATGGCAACTTCTACGGGACGTCGCGCGTCTGGATCGAGTCGCAGATGCAGGCCGGGTGCGACATGCTGCTCGAAATCGACTGGCAGGGGGCGCAGCAGGTGCGGCGCTTGTTTCCGGCGGCAACGACCATTTTCATCCTGCCGCCGTCGACCGTCGAACTGGAACGGCGGTTGCGTGCGCGAGGCCAGGATGCCGAAGATGTCATCCAGCGGCGCGTGGCGGCGGCGCTCGGCGAAATGCGTCACGTCGACGAGTTCGATTTTGTTATAATCAACAAAGACTTGCAAACGGCAAGCGAGGATCTGGCGGCGGTCGTGCGCGCTGCCCGATTGCGCTTGACGAGTCAGCGGGCGGTACTGCCCGAGATGTTTCGTTTTCTTGAACAATGATTGTTGTGAAGGACAAAGCCCATGGCCCGCGTGACCGTCGACGACTGCATGAAAAGGATTTCCAACCGCTTCGAGCTGACCCTCGCGGCCACCTACCGGGCGCGCCAGCTCACCATGGGCAGTACGCCGATGGTCGAGGCCGATCGCGACAAGGCGACGGTGATTGCCCTGCGCGAAGTCGCCGCCGGCAAGGTCGGCCTGGAAATTCTCAACCGCGGCCAAGCATAGCCATGTAAACGGACGGGAGCCCACCGATCATGGCGGCCGTCTTCCCGTCCTCGCCCAGGTTGTTCGCGTCCAGGTTCGCCGAGAGCGACGAGCAGCCCATCCTGTCGGCGGACATGCATCCGCCGATCGATCTTGAAGAAGACCTCGATCGTTTCCGCGCTGAAATCGGGGCCTACCTGAAGGCGGAAGACGCGGCGCAAGTCGAAGCCGCCTACAATTTTTCGGCCGAGGCGCATCGCGGCCAGTATCGCACCAGCGGCGATCCCTACGTTTCCCACCCGCTGGCCGTCGCCGGCACGCTGGCCGGCTGGCGGCTCGATGCCCAGGCGCTGATGGCGGCGCTCCTCCATGACGTGATGGAGGACGCGGCGATCACCAAGGAGCAGCTGGCGGAGCGCTTCGGCAAGACGGCGGCGGAGCTGGTCGACGGCGTTTCCAAGCTCGATCGCATCGAAAACCAGTCCTACGAGGAAGCGCAGGCGGAGAACTTCCGCAAGATGCTGCTGGCCATGGCCCGCGACGTGCGCGTGATCCTGATCAAGCTGGCCGACCGGCTGCACAACATGCGCACGCTCGATGCCGTGCGGCCGGACAAGCGCCGTCGCATCGCCCGCGAGACACTCGAGATCTATGGGCCGATCGCCAACCGGCTGGGCCTCAACGGCCTGTACCGGGAGCTGCAGGAGCTGTCGTTTCGACATCTCCATCCGGTGCGCTACCGCGTGCTGGTCAAGGCGGTCCGGCAGGCGCGCGGCAATCGGCGCGAAGTGGTCGGCAAGATCATGGAGGCGATCAAGTCGCGCCTTCCCGAGGCGGGCATCGAGGCGGAGATTTTTGGCCGCGAAAAACATCTATACGGCATCTATCGCAAGATGCGCGAGAAGCACCTGACGTTCTCGCAAGTACTCGACATCTACGGCATCCGCGTCATCGTCAAGGACGTGCCGACCTGCTACCTGGCGCTCGGCGCCTTGCACGGGCTCTACAAGCCGGTGCCCGGGAAGTTCAAGGACTACATCGCCATTCCCAAGGCGAACGGCTACCAATCGCTGCATACGACGCTGATCGGTCCCTACGGCACGCCGGTGGAGGCGCAAGTCCGCACGGCGGCGATGAACCATGTCGCCGAATCGGGAGTCGCCTCGCACTGGCTGTACAAGAACGAGCACAGTCTTTCGGATCTGCAGCAGGAAACCCACAAGTGGCTGCAGTCGCTGCTGGAGCTGCAGTCGGCGTCGAACGATTCCGCCGAGTTCCTGGAGCATGTCAAGGTCGATCTTTTCCCCGGCGAAGTCTATGTGTTCACCCCGCGCGGCAAGATATTGGGGCTGCCGCGCGGCGCTACCCCGGTCGATTTTGCCTATGCAGTCCATAGCGACATCGGCAACCGGTGCGTGGCCTGTCGCATCAATTTCGAATCCATGCCCCTGCGCACGGAGTTGCGCAACGGCGATCGGGTCGAGATCATCACCGCGCTCGCGGCCAGCCCGAACCCGGCCTGGCTTGCGTTCGTCGTGACGGGGAAGGCGCGGGCGCAGATCCGCCACTTCCTCAAGACCCAGCAGCATGGCGAATCCGTTGCGCTGGGGGAAAGCCTGCTGGGACAGGCCTTGCGCGCCTGCGGCGTGGCCAGCCGCGAAATCGACGCGGCGACCTGGGATCGTTTCCTGCGCGAATCCGGCCCGCGGAGCAAGGAGCAGGTGCTGACGGACATCGGCCTGGGTGTGCGCCTGGCAGCCATCGTCGCGCGTCGGCTGGCGGAATTGCGCGATCGCCAGGAGCCGCTGGGTTCCATGGCGGAGGCCAGGCCGAGCACCATCCTGATCCGCGGCACCGAAGGTGTCGCAGTGCAGCTGGCCAGATGCTGCCGGCCGATTCCCGGTGATCCGATCATCGGCATGATCCGCAAGGGTCAGGGACTGGTCGTGCATACGCACGACTGCGTCTCGCTGGCAAAGCAGCGCGGCGAACGCAACGACTGGGTGGACGTCGACTGGGAGCCGGAGGTCCGCGGCAACTTCGAGATCGGACTGCGCATCGTCGTGGAGAACCAGCGCGGTGTCCTCGCGAAAATCGCTGCGGCAATGGCCGACGAGGAGTCGAACATCGCCAACATCAGCATGGACGACGATCGCGGCGCGACCACGTCGCTATACTTCACGCTTCAGGTAGCCAATCGCGATCATCTCGCGAGGATCATGCGCCGGGTTCGGCGGATTCCCGAGGTGGTGCGGATCAATAGAACCAAGGATTGACGGGAGCTCAGCATGGCCATGTACGAATCGGAACACACCCGGTGGATGCGCGAGTGGATGGAAAAACATCCCGAGGAACGCCAAGTGCAGAAGACCGGCCGGGCACTCTGGTGGGACAAGTCTTTCCGGGACGAGGAAGAGCAGCGTCGCCTGGCTGCAAGCGACATACCGCAGAAGTCTTACTATTACGACGCCAACTAGGTAGGGGCGCAGATCGACGAGCGCGTCCGGATCGGCATGTCGGGTGATATAACCAAGCGTCTCCCTCGACATTTCGAAACCTTGACTGTGGTCAAGTCATCGATATCTGCTCGTTTTAGGATGACGGGGTTGCGCCATCGTGCGTCAATCGATCATCGATGGCGAGATTTTGAACATCTCTAGCATCATCGTATACCCCGGGCCCGGGCTGGCTGAAGCCGTGCGGGCGCGGCTGGCCGCCCAGGCGGGCGTGGAGATCCATGCGGTCGGCGAGGATGGTCGGATGATCATCACCGTCGAGGCGGACAGCGATGGCGCCATGATCCAGGCATTCGAAGCCGTCAACAAGACCGAGGGCGTGCTGTCTGCCTCCATGATCTATCATCAAACCGAACCCAATCCAGACGCGGAAATCTCCGTGGAGTCTTAGTCTCCGCGTCATGCCCTTTCGAAAAGGAGGTCTGACATGCAAGTGACACGGCGTGAATTCATCAAGGCCAGCGCGATTTCGGCGGCAGCCGGCGTCGCCGGGATGTCGATACCCGCTGCCCAGGCGATCGCCCAGATGGGCAGCAAGGATGGCGTGCGCTGGGACAAGGGCGCGTGCCGCTATTGCGGTACGGGTTGCGGCGTGCTGGTCGGCGTCAAGGACGGCCGCATCGTGGCCACCCAGGGCGATCCCGACGCGCCGGTCAACAAGGGGCTCAACTGCGTCAAGGGCTATTTCCTGTCGAAGATCATGTACGGCCAGGACCGCCTGACGCGGCCGCTGCTGCGCATGAAGGACGGCAAGTTCGACAAGAACGGCGAGTTCCAGCCGATCAGTTGGGACCAGGCTTTCGACATCATGGCCGAAAAGGTCAAGGCTACGCTGAAGGATCCCAACCAGGGTCCGCGTGGCGTGGCCATGTTCGGTTCCGGCCAGTGGACGGTCTGGGAAGGCTATGCCGCCGCCAAGCTGATGAAGGCGGGCCTGCGCACCAACAGCATCGACCCCAACGCGCGTCACTGTATGGCCTCGGCCGTGGCCGGCTTCATGCGCACTTTCGGCATCGACGAGCCGATGGGCTGCTACGACGACATGGAGCACGCCGACGCCTTTGTCCTCTGGGGCTCGAACATGGCCGAGATGCACCCCATCCTCTGGTCGCGCATCACCAACCGCCGCCTGACCGCGCCGCACGTGAGGATCCACGTGCTGTCGACCTTCAGCCACCGTTCCTGCGAACTGGCCGACAACGAGCTGATCTTCAAGCCGCAGTCGGACCTGGCGATCCTCAACTACATCTGCAACTACATCATCCAGAACAATGCGGTGAACAAGGAGTTCGTGGCGAAGAATTGCAACTTCTTCGAGGGCGTCACCGATATCGGCTACGGCCTGCGGCCCAACCATCCGCTCGAGCAGGTGGCGGGCAACAACGGCTACCCCGGCCCGGATGGCAAGCCCAAGGGCGATCCGAACAAGCACACGCCGATCACTTTCGAGCAGTTCGCCAAGTTCGTTTCCGAATATACGCTCGACAAGGCCCACGAGATTTCCGGCGTACCCAAGGATCGGCTCGAAGCGCTGGCCAAGGCCTACGCCGACCCGAAGACCAAGGTGATGTCCACCTGGACCATGGGCTTCAACCAGCACACGCGCGGCACTTGGGTCAACAACATGATCTACAACGTGCACCTGCTGGTGGGCAAGATCTCCGAGCCGGGCAACAGCCCCTTCTCGCTGACCGGACAGCCTTCGGCCTGCGGCACCGCGCGCGAGGTGGGCACTTTCGCCCATCGTTTGCCCGCCGATATGGTGGTGATGAATCCGAAGCACCGCGAGATCTCCGAGAAGATCTGGAAGCTGCCGGCCGGCACCATCCCGGACTGGATCGGCTATCACGCCGTTGCCCAGTCGCGCATGGCCAAGGATGGCAAGATCGGCTTCCTCTGGACCTCGACGACCAACAACATGCAGGCCGGCCCCAACGTCAATGGCGAGATTTATCCGGGCTGGCGCAATCCGAAGTGCTTCACCGTCGTTTCCGACGTCTATCCGACCGTGTCGGCGATGTCCGCCGACCTGATCCTGCCCTGCGCAATGTGGATGGAAAAGGAAGGCATGTTCGGCAACGCCGAGCGCCGCGGCCAGATGTGGCGCCAGCAAGTGAAGGCGCCGGGCGAGGCCAAGTCCGACCTGTGGCAGTACCTCGAGTTCGCGAAGCGCTTCAAGGTCGAGGACGTCTGGCCGGCCGACCTGATTGCCAAGATGCCCGAAGTCAAAGGCAAGACGCTGTACGACGTGCTCTACGCCAACGGCCAGGTGAACAAGTTCCCGAAGAGCGAAACCGCCACGGTCAACGCCCATGCCTGGGCCGGCTACACCAACGACGAGTCCGACTTTTTCGGCTACTACGTCCAGAAGGGTCTGTTCGAGGAATACGCCGAGTTCGGGCGCGGTCACGCCCATGACCTGGCGCCGTTCGACACCTACCACAAGGTGCGCGGACTGCGCTGGCCGGTCGTCGATGGCAAGGAGACGCTGTGGCGCTTCCGCGAAGGCTACGATCCCTACGTCAAGAAAGGCGACGGCTTGCGCTTCTACGGTTATCCGGACGGCAAGGCGAAGATTTTCGCGTTGCCCTACCAGCCCGCGGCCGAGATGCCGGACAAGGACTACGACCTCTGGCTGTGCACCGGCCGCGTGCTCGAGCACTGGCATACCGGCTCGATGACTCGACGTGCCCCCGAGTTGTACAAGGCTTTCCCGGATGCGGTGGTCTGGATGCACCCGAAGGATGCCGAAAAGCGCGGGGTGAAGCGCGGCGACGTGGTCAAGGTATCGACGCGCCGCGGCGAAATCGAGTTGCGCGTCGACACCAAGGGGCGCAACAAGCCGCCGGAAGGATTGATCTTCATTCCGTTCTTCGACGAACATCGCCTGGTCAACAAACTCACGTTGGACGCCACTTGTCCGATCTCGAAAGAGACCGACTTCAAGAAGTGCGCCGCCAAGGTGGTGAAGGCCTGAGGCTTTTTTGATCTCATGAAAACGGGGTGCAGTGCAGGGGGCCTGCTCCTCGTCCCGTGATCATGGACAGCGAAGCGAAGTCGAGAACGAAGGGTTCGAATGCGGCCCGGCGACAGTTCCTTGCCGACACCGCGCGCATGGCGTGCGGTGTCGGGCTATTGGGCCTCGGCGTCGGGTTGTATGCGCGTCATGCCACGGCATTGCCGCCGGCGGCCATCCGTCCGCCGGGCGCCTTGCCCGAGACCGAATTCTCCGGGGCTTGCATTCGCTGCGGCATGTGCGTGCGCGATTGTCCCTACGACATCCTGCATCTGGCCAAGCCGGAAGAGCCCATGTCGACCGGTACGCCGTATTTCGTGGCGCGCCAGGCGCCCTGCGAGATGTGCGAGGACATTCCATGCGTGAAGGCCTGTCCGACGGGCGCGCTCGACCACAAGCTGACCGACATCAACCAGGCGAGGATGGGTCTGGCCGTGCTGGTCGACCACGAAACCTGTCTCAGCTACCTTGGGATGCGCTGCGAGATCTGTTACCGGGTCTGTCCAGTGATCGACAAGGCAATCACCATCGACACCCAGACCAATGCCCGCACGGGTCGGCATACGCGGTTCATCCCGGTGGTGCATTCCGAGCACTGCACGGGGTGCGGCAAGTGCGAAAAGGCATGCCCGATCCAGGTCGCCGCCATCAAGGTATTCCCGATCCACATGGCCAAGGGGCAATTGTCGGAGCATTACCAGCTCGGCTGGGTCGAAAAGGAAAAGGCCGGCGGCAGCCTGGTGGCGCCGGACGTCGAGCACCGGTACAACCTGCCCGAGGGCATGAAGTATGAACTTGGCCAGGGCTTGTCCAAGCTGCCCCCCGCCGATGTCGCGCCGGCGGCGCCTGGCGCCGCGCCCGGTCTGCCCAAGGCCTTCCAGGGGGGCAAGCTGTGAGCGCCGCTCCGATTCGTCCCGGCGCGGAAGCGATTGCCGCAAAGGGCTGGTTCTCGGCGCACAAGTGGCTGCTGCTGCGCCGTTGCAGCCAGATCGGCATTCTGCTGCTGTTTTTGGTCGGGCCTTGGTTCGGCCTGTGGATCGTCAAGGGCAATCTCAGCTTCAGCTACACCCTGAATACCCTGCCGCTCGCCGATCCGTATGTTCTGCTGCAATCGCTGGCCGCTGGCCACATGCCCGAGAAGCTTGCGCTGATCGGCGTGGCGATCGTCGTGGCGTTCTACCTGCTGGTCGGTGGACGGACCTACTGTTCCTGGGTATGCCCGGTCAATCTGGTCACGGATCTGGCCAACTGGCTGCGGGTGCGCCTGGGGCTCAAGGGGGGCGCCCACGTGTCCCGCCAGGTCCGCTACTGGGTGCTCGGCATGACTTTCGTCGCGGCCGCCGTGTCGGGCACCATTGCCTGGGAGATGGTCAATCCGGTGACGATGACGCATCGCGGCTTGATCTTCGGCGCCGGCTTGGCCTGGACGGTGCTGCTGGCGGTGTTCCTGCTCGATTTGTTCGTCATGCGTCATGGCTGGTGCGGCCGCCTTTGCCCGGTCGGCGCCTTCTACAGCTTGATCGGCAAGTTCGCGCTGTTGCGCGTCAAGCTGCCGGCCCGCGCCGCCTGCAACGACTGCATGGATTGCTTTGCCGTCTGTCCCGAGCAGCAGGTCATCCGGCCGGCGCTCAAGGCGATCGGCGGCACGCCGCCGCTGATTCTGGAAGCGAACTGCACCAACTGCGGTCGTTGTATCGATGTCTGCTCGAAAGACGTATTTACCTTTGGCACCCGTTTTGGCAGCCCGGAGAACGCATCGCCGCCGGGCCAGCGGGTCAACTAGGTTCCACTATCAATTTCTCATGGGAAGGGAGATGATCATGAAACGTTCCGTCACGATAGCCGCGGCGTTGACCACCGCTTTGCTGCTCGGGTGTGCCCAGCAATTCGCCGGCATCAAGTCGATGCGCGGCGACGACGTCGCCGCGGCGGACCATGCCGCGCCGGTGCACGAGTATCAGGGGGCGAAGCCCGGGCTGCAACAGAAGATCGTCAGGACCTTCGAGGGCCAGCCGCCGCTGATTCCGCACGCCGTCACCAACTTCGATGAAATTACGCTGGAAGAAAACCAGTGCATGAGCTGCCACAGCCGCGAGAAGTCCAAGGAGAAGAACGCGCCTGTCGTCGGCGACAGCCACTTCTTCAATCCGGCGACGAACAAGGTGGAGATCAAGCTATCCATGGCGCGGCACAACTGCACGCAATGTCACGTGCCGCAGGTCGACGCGCCGCCGTTGGTGGGTAACCAGTTCGTCGGTTACCAGAAGCAATAGCAGGGCAACCTGCTACGCGCTATCGGCGCTTGCGGGACCGCTTCCGGGACACTGGATACGGCGTCCCGCCATGGCTGACTTTCGCGACGCCAGCGTCGCGAAGGAATGCCCGAAGGAATGCCCCGTCTGTCTCGCCCCTCTCGTCGCCCTGGCTGACGGTTGATCCGGCCAGGGGGCTGCGCTTCTTCAGGGGCTTGGCTTTGCCGGAGGCGCCATATCGTTGGCCAGGCCGCCTTTCTGGCTGGCTTCCGCGATGATGGCGATGAGCATCTGAGCCTCTTCCGAATCCGGCGGTAATTGAGGCAGCGCGCGCCGCCAATGCGTGACGGCGGCGGCGAAGTCATTCCGATTGAAGGCAGCCGTTCCGGCCAGCCACAAGTTCTGCGGATCGTCGGGATCCAGCGCCAGCGCCTTGGCGATGAGCTCCTCGGGTCGTCCGGACAAGTCGCCGTTCGACTTCATGGCCAGCAGGTCGGCATAGGCGCCGAGCAGTTGCGGGTTCTGCTCGACCAGCGGCATGGCTTTTTCGAACGCGCGCTCGGCCTCGTCGTAGCGGCCCATGGCCTTGTACGAGCGGGCCAGCATGATCCAACCCTCGTGATTGCCGGGTTCCTTCTCCAGCTTGGCGGCGAGACCGGCCACCATGTTTTCGATATCCGCCTGCGTGAAATCGCGCCGCGCCATCGGGTCCATGCCGGCAGGATTGCCCAGCCAGGCGTAGAGGCCGGTCGCAGCCAGCGGCAAGGCGACGGCCAGGGCGATCAGGGTGCGTTTCGGGTGCGACGGCTGGTCGAGCGCCGCATCCCGTTCGCTGGTGTCCTCGAGCAGACGCCGCTGCAATTCGGCACGGGCTTCCAGGTAGTCGGCTTCGTTCAGTTCGCCGCTGGCGCGATCTTGCTCGATCTCGGCCAACTGGTCGCGATAGATGGCGGCGTTGAGCGACTGCCGGGTGTCGGTAACGGTCCGCCGCCGACGCCACCAGGGACGAGAGAGCAGCGCGAGCGTCGCCGCCAGCACCAGGGCCGCGGCGATCAGGAAGGTGGTCATGGGGTCTCTTTCAGCAGCGCTTCGGCGCGCTTTCTCTCGTCCTCGGTGAGTTCCGCCTTGCGTACCTGGCTGCTTCGACGCCTGAGGTAGGCGATCAACGCCGTCACGCCGACGATCAGGAGCAGGAACGGGCCGCCCCAGAGCAGCCAGGTGGTCGGCTTGACTGGCGGCTGGTAGAGCACGAAGTCGCCGTAGCGGCTGACCAGAAAGTCCTTCACTTCCTGGTCGGTCCTGCCTTGCTTGATCAAGCCGCGCACCTCGCGGCGCAGGTCTTCGGCGAGATCGGCGCGCGACCCGGCCAGCGACTCGTTTTGACAGACCAGGCAGCGTAGTTCCTCGGCGATCTTGACCAGGCGCTTCTCGACCGCTTCGTCCTCGGCCAGCGGCGCGGCTTCCTTGCCGATCGCGCCGGTCGCGAAGACGAGTGCGGCCAGCACGGCGATCAAGCCTCTCATTTGTCCAGCTCCTTCATCATCGGCAGGATCTTCTGCTCCATCGCCTCGGCGGTGATCGGGCCGATGTGCTTGTAGCGGATCGTGCCGGACTTGTCGATCAGGTAGGTCTCGGGCACGCCATAAACCCCATAGTCGATGCCGACCCGGCCGTCGCCATCCCAGGCCGACAGCAGGTAGGGGTCGCCGAACTGCTTCAACCAGCGCAGGCCGTCCTCGCGCTGATCTTTGTAGTCGAGGCCGACGACGGGTACGCCCTGTTTGGCGTACTTCACCAGCACTGGATGCTCCTGCCGGCAGGAGACGCACCAGGACGCCCAGACGTTGAACAGCCAGACCTTGCCGAGCATCTCTTTGGGCGCGAAGGTTTTGTCGGGCTGGTGCAATTGCGGCAGCTCGAACGCCGGCGCGGGCTTGCCGACCAGCGGCGACGGCACTTCGCGCGGGTCGCGGTTGAGGCCGACGGCCAGGAAGCCGAGCAGGACGATGAACAGGCCAAGCGGCAGCAAAAATCGATTCACGATGCGGCGCCCTCCAGCGCGGCACGCCCGGCCGGGGCGCGGGCTCTGAGGCGATAGCGGCGATCCGAGGCGGCGACCAGTCCGCCCAGCGCCATGAACAGGCAGCCGAACCAGATCCAATCGACGAAGGGCTTGTAGTAGACGCGCACCGCCCAGTCCTTGCCCGCGAGCGGCTCGCCGAGCGAGACATAGACGTCGCGCGTGAGTCCGGCGTCGATGGCGGCCTCGGTCATGGGCATTTGCGAAGTCAGGTAATTGCGCTTCTCGGGGTTCAGGCGCTTGAACACCTTGCCGTTCTTGCTAAGGTCCACGTCGCCGACGAAGGCGGTGTAGTTGGGCCCCCGCGCTTCGCGCACGCCGACGAAGGTGAAGGTATAACCGCCGACGCTCACCGTGTCGCCGGGGCCCATGCGCACGTCGCGCTCCTCCTGGTAGCCGCCGACCATGGTGACGCCGACGACGAACACGGCGACGCCCAGATGCGCGATGTGCATGCCCCAGAAACTCGGCGTGCCGCCACGGCTGACTTTCAGGCGATCGACGATCTGCATGATCGTCGCAGCGGCAATCCAGACCGCGCAGAGCAGTCCGATCGATACCAGCGGCGTCCACTGTCCCGCCAGGAAAGGCAGGCCGATGCCGGCGGCGACGGCGATGACGGCGGCAACGCGCAGCCGGCCGACGATGTCCTTCAGGTCGGCGTGCTTCCAGCGCGCGATCGGCCCCGCCGCAATCAGGAACAGCAAGGGCACCATGATCGGCACGAACACCGCGTTGAAGTAAGGGGGGCCCACCGAGAGCTTGCCGAGGTTGAGCGCGTCGACGATCAGCGGATAGAGCGTGCCGAGCAGCACCGAACCGGCGGCCACCACCAGCAGCACGTTGTTGACCAGCAGCAGCGTTTCGCGCGAGACCAGGGCAAAAGCGCCGCCGAGACTGACCTTGGGCGCGCGCCAGGCGAACAGGAACAGCGAGGTGCCGACGACCACGGCGAGCAGGATCAGGATGAACACGCCCCGCCTCGGGTCGCTGGCGAAGGCATGCACGGACGTCAGCACGCCGGAACGCACCAGGAAGGTGCCCAGCAGGGAAAGCGAAAAGGCGCCGATCGCCAGCAGCACGGTCCAGTTCTTGAAGCTGCCGCGCTTTTCCGTGACCGCGAGCGAATGGATGAGCGCCGTGCCGACCAGCCAGGGCATGAACGAGGCGTTCTCGACCGGGTCCCAGAACCACCAGCCGCCCCAGCCCAGCTCGTAATAGGCCCAGTAGCTGCCGAGCGCGATGCCCAGCGTCAGGAAGATCCAGGCGGCGATGGTCCAGGGCCGCGACCAGCGCGCCCAGGCGGCGTCGAGCTGGCCGGCGAGCAGGGCGGCGATGGCGAAGGCGAACGCGACCGAGAAGCCGACGTAGCCCATGTAGAGCAGCGGCGGATGGAACACGAGGCCGGGGTCCTGCAGCAGCGGATTGAGGTCGCGGCCGTCCTGCGCCGCCGGCAGCAGGCGCTCGAACGGGTTCGACGTCAGCAGGATGAAGGCCAGCAGGCCGACGCTGATCAGGCCGAGCACGCCCAGCACCCGCGCCACCATCGTTTCCGGCAGCTGACGCGAGAAGAGCGCAACCGCGAGCGTCCAGCCGGCCAGCATCAGCACCCAGAGCAGCAGCGAGCCTTCGTGGCCCCCCCAAACCGCCGACAGGCGATACATGGTCGGCAGCAGCGAATTGGAATTCTGGGCGACATAGGCGACCGAGAAGTCGTTGGCGTGAAATGCCCAGGTCAGACAGCCGAAGGCGGCGGCGATCAACAGGAACTGGACCTGGGCGGCCGGACGGGCGAGGGCGACCCAGGCGGCGTTGCCCCGCTGGATGCCGGCGAGCGGCAGTACGCCGAGGACGGCCGCCACCAGCAGCGAGAGGATCAGGGCGAAATGGCCGAGTTCGGGGATCATGGCTGCAGGCTCTTTTGCGCCTTCTGCGCCTGGTCGACCGCATGCTGCGCTGCCGGCGGCATGTAGTTCTCGTCGTGCTTGGCCAGCACCTCGGTGGCGGTGAACTTGCCGTCGGGCCCCAGCCTGCCTTGCACGACGGCGCCCTTGCCCTCCTTGAACAGGTCGGGAAGGATGCCGGTGTAGGCGACGGGAATGTCCTTGGCCGTGTCGGTGATGACGAAATTGACGGTCAGGTTGTCGCGGGCGACGGAGCCCTCCTTGACCATGCCGCCGATGCGGAATGCCTTGCCTTGCGGCGCCTTGCCGGCGGCGACTTCGCTGGGCGTCACGTAGAGCGCGATGTTGCTGTCCAGCGCGTTGAGAACGAGTGCGGCGGCGATGCCAATCGCCACCAGCCCGCCGACGATGAGGGCGGTACGCTTATGCCTGGGTTTCACTTGGCTTCCTTGTCCAGATCTTCGGCGATGCGTGCGCGGCGCAAGGTCCGCAGAATCTGCTTGTGACGCCTGGCGGCCATGATTGGTTCCGCAACCATGAACAAGACGCAGGCGCCGAAACTGCCCCAGACGTAAAGGCCATAGCCGCCCATCGCGAAGAATTCGGCAGGGCTGTTCCAGATCATCGCTTGACCGCCTCCAGTTCCTTGACCCATTCGGTATGGGTTTCGCGCTCCAGGATGATGGCGCGCACGCGCATCAACGCCACGGCGATCGAGTACATCCAGAACGCCAGCGCCATCAACAACATGCCCCACAACATCGTCTGGGCCATGGAAGGCGATTTCGTCAGCGACACCGAGGCGCCCTGATGCAGCGTGTTCCACCACTTGACCGAGAAATAGATGATCGGGATGTTGACCACGCCGACCAGCGCCAGGATGGCGCCGGCCTTGTCGGCGCGGCGCGGGTCGTCGATGGCCGCCTGCAAGGCGATGAAGCCGATGTAGAGGAAGAACAAGATCAGTTCCGACGTCAGGCGCGCATCCCACACCCACCAGGCGCCCCACATCGGCTTGCCCCACAGCGCGCCGGTCCACAGGCTCAGGAAGGCCATCAGCGCGCCGGTCGGCGCCAGCGCCTGCGCCATCATGCCCGACAGCCGCGTGTTGAGCGCGAGGCCGAGCCCGGCCCAGGCGGCCATGACGAGATAGATGAACATCGACATCCAGCTGGCCGGCACGTGGATGAAGATGATGCGATAGCCTTCGCCCTGGACGGCGTCGGTCGGCGCGACGAAGAAACTCAGCCACAGTCCGGCGATGCCGAAAACGGCGGTCAGCGCCCAGAACCACGGAATCATCTTCCCCGCCAGCGGGTAGAAGCTTTGCGGCGATGCGAACTTGAACCAGTTGATGAGCCGATTGCTCATTCCATTGCGACTCTCAAAGCGGCCGTGGTTGCCCACGGCGCGAAAAACACGGCCAGCGCCAGCAGTGCGGCCAGCAAGGACAGATGTCCCGACGCGCCCAGTCCGGAGATGTGGGCTTCGACTGCGCCGGCGCCGAAGATCAGCGCCGGGACGTACAGCGGCAGCACCAGCAGGCTCAACAGCACGCCGCCGCCGCGCACGCCCAGCGTCAGCGCCGCGCCGATGGCGCCGATCAGCGACAGCAACGGCGTTCCCAGCAACAAGGCGCCCACCAGAATCCCCAATGCCGACGCATCCAGGTCGAACTGCACGCCCAGCACCGGCGCCAGCAGGACCAGCGGCAGGCCGGAGGTCAGCCAATGCGCCGCTATTTTACCGGTGACCAGCAGTCCGAGGGGCGTCGGCGACAGCGCCAGTTGCTCGAGCGTGCCGTCGGCGTGGTCGGCGGCGAACAGACGATTCAGCGACAGCATGGTGGCCAGCAGCGCGGCTACCCAGAGCACGCCGGGCGCGATCTTTCTCAGCAAGACCGGCTCGGGGCCGATGCCGAGCGGGAACAGGCTGACCACGATGATGAAGAAGAACAGCGCGGTGAGCATTTCGCTTTTCCGGCGCATGGCCAACAGCAGGTCGCGGCGGACGATGGCCAGCAGCGCGCTCATAGGCCCCATCCTTTCCCGACCGCGCCCTTGCGGGGGAGGTGACGGGTGTTCGCCGCGCTGCGGCTCCGGCTGGTTGGCCATGCCGTCCCCGGGGCGGTCCTGCGGACGGCGCTCACAGTTTCACCGCCCTGCCATTGGCCATCGGCATGGTCTGGTGGCTGGTGAGGATGGCCATGCCGCCGGCCGCCAGGTGTTCGCCGATCAATGCGGAAAGCATGTCGACCGCCTTGACGTCGAGCGCGGTGAATGGCTCGTCGAGAATCCAGAGCGTGGCCTGCCGGGTGACCAGCCGGGCGAGCAGCACGCGACGCTTCTGGCCGGCGGACAGGAAACGCACGGGCAGTTCCTCGCGGCCCTTGAGGCCGAAACGGTGCAGGGTGGCGAGGGTATCGCGTTCATCGAGCTGGCGGCCGTCGAGGGCGGCAGCCACCCGCAGATTCTCCAGCGGTGTCAGGTCTTCCTTGACGGCGCCGTGGTGGCCGAGATAGAGCAGCTCGCGGCGGTAGTCCTCGCCCAATCGGCCGATCGGCGCGCCGCGCCAGCGGATTTCGCCTGCCGCCGGCGGGGAGAGGCCGACGAGGGCGCGCAGCAGGGTGGTTTTGCCGGCGCCGTTCTCGCCCTGGACGTGCAGCCACTCTCCCGGCGCCAGATCGAAGGCAAGGTCGGAAAACAGGCGGCGTTCGCCGCGGACGCAGGCGAGATCGGTGACGGAAAGCATGGCGGCTGTCATGAAGGGCTGAATTGTGCCCGAATTGCCTGGTGCCCGCCGCTATCGGACCGCTGGGCGCACCGACGGGGTGGCAGCGAAAGTCAGCCGTGGCGACACGCCGCATCGGCCGCCACCGCGCGGTAATTTCATATCGCGAAATATATTTTTTCAGCTTGAAACGACATAACTTATTAATGGAAAAAGATAATTTTTTTGCTGCATTGCGGTGAGCTTGCATATACTTACCCACGTCACGAACACGAGAGCGACGCAACCGTTCTCGTGTGCAGTGGGGAGATGGCAACCCTTTCTCCCGTCGAGTAGGCCGGATGGGATCTCCGGCCGCGCCGTGAGAACTTCTGAGGATGCGTGCCCGCAAGGCACAAGCCGCGGAAGTTCATGTCGCGTACTTCGTTCTCTTTTTTGCCGCATGTGCGGTGGACGACTCGACTGGGGAGCCTCGATGGATTATTCAGGTCTTGCGGTTGCCGGAAGCTTCATGGCCACGCTGGGCGTCGGCCTGGCCGGCATGCTCGCCTTCGCCAACCGCAAACTCTTCGTTTTCGAAGACCCGCGCATCGAGGAGGTGGAAAACCGCCTGCCGAAGTCCAACTGCGGCGCTTGCGGTCAACCGGGTTGCCGGGCTTTTGCCGAGAAAGTGGTCGCCGGCGACCTCATGCCGGCCCAATGCACGGTCAGCTCGCCTGAACAACGCAATGGCATCGCCGATTTCCTGGGCGTTGCCGCCGGCGACGTCGAGAAGAAAGTGGCGCGGCTGGCCTGCGCGGGCGGGCGCCACGTGGCGTTTCTGCGCGCGCGCTACGCCGGCCACGATTCCTGCCGGGCCGCGGCCGTGGTGTCGGGCGGCGGCAAGGAATGCGCGTGGGGCTGTCTGGGGCTGGCCGACTGCGCGCGCGTTTGCACTTTCGATGCCATTCACATGGATCCGCACGGCTTGCCGGTCGTCGATGCCGACCTATGCACGGCCTGCAACGATTGCGTGGAAGTCTGCCCGAAAGGCTTGTTCTCGCTCGAGTCGGTCAACCGCAAGCTGTGGGTGGCCTGCAAGAACCAGGCGGACGGCGACACGGCCGAGGCGGCCTGCGAAGTGGCGTGCACGGCCTGCGGCAAATGCGTGGCCGACGCGCCGCCGGGCCTGATGCGGCTCAACGGCAACCTTGCCGCCATCAATTACGAACTGAACGTGTGGGCCACCCGGGTGCCCATCGAGCGTTGCCCGACCGGCGCCATCGTCTGGTTCGACAACCCCAACCGTTCGGTCAAGGGCGCCGTGGCCAAGAAAGTGCTGCGCAACGAGCCGTTGCCGGTGCTGCACTGATTTCCAGATCGAGGAGTTTCCCCATGTTCAAAAAACTTTTTCAGTTTTCGCTCCTGGAGTCCGGTGGCGCCGGCAAGAAAACCCGCACGGTGAAATATCCGGGCGTGCGCGACGCGGTCGACGGCAATACCGCCGTCATTCACGTTGAGCAGGAAGCCTCGGATGCGGCGGGCGCTTATCCGATCACGCCTTCCACGCAGATGGGCGAGTACTGGGCCGAAGCCGTGGCCCAGGGCCATCTCAACATCTCCGACCGGCCGTTGATCTTCGTCGAGCCGGAATCGGAACACGCCGCGGCGGGCGTCACGGCGGGCATGTCGATGGCCGGCTTGCGCGCCACCAACTTTTCGTCGGCGCAGGGCGTCGCCTTCATGCACGAGTCGCTCTACGGTGCCGTCGGCAAGCGCCTGCCCTACGTCCTCAACATGGGCTGCCGCGCCATCACCAAGGCGTCGCTCAACGTGCATTGCAGCCATGACGACTATCACTGCGTCGACGACACCGGCTTCATCCAGGTGATGGCCAAGAACGCTACCGAGGCCGCCGACCTCAACCTGATCGGCCGCAAGCTCGCCGAGCTGGCGTTGACGCCGGCGATCATCGGCCAGGACGGTTTTCTGACCACGCATTTGATCGAATCCGCGCTGCTGCCCGAGCGTCAGCTGGTGGCCGAGTTCCTCGGCAAGCCCGACGACATCATCGATACGCCGACGCCGGCGCAGCGGATGATCCACGGACCGAAGCGCCGCCGCGTGCCGGCCATCTGGGACGTCGACGTGCCGATGGTGTCCGGCGTGGTGCAGAACCAGGATGCCTACATGCAGGCGGTCGCGGCCCAGCGTCCCTATTTCTTCGATCACATCGAGGGCCTCGCCGAGCAATGCATGGCCGAATATTTCGACCTGACCGGCCGCCGCTACAACCGCGTATCGACGTACCTGGCCGAGGACGCCGAATACCTGATTCTCGGCATGGGCTCGATGGTCGTCCAGGCCGAGGCCGTGGCCGATTACCTGCGCGCGACGCGCAACATCAAGGTCGGCGTGGTCAACGTCACCATGTACCGCCCCTTCCCGGGCGACTTGATCGGCCATGTGCTGCGCGGCAAGAAGGGCGTCGCGATTCTGGAGCGCACCGATCAGCCGCTCGCCGAGGATCTGCCGCTCGTTCGCGAGGTGCGCGCGGCGCTGACCAAGTGCCTGGAGAACGGTGCCACCCCCGAGGGCGACAAGCCCTATCCCGACTACGACAGCTATGGCGCGGGCGACATGCCGCGGCTCTATTCCGGCTGCTTCGGCCTGGGCTCGCGCGACATGCAGCCGGAGGCGCTGATCGGCGCCGTCGAGAACATGCTGCCGACCGGCGCCAGGCGCAAGTTCTTCTATCTCTCCGTCGATTTCGCGCGCGAGGCGCTCAACCCGAAGGACGAGATCCATCAGCAGCAACTGCAGGATGCCTATCCGCGCGTCAGGGCGCTGGCGGTGCGCGGTTCGGAAAACCCCAACCTGCTGCCCAAAGGCGCCATCACCGTGCGCATGCATTCCGTCGGCGGCTGGGGCGCCATCACCACCGGCAAGAACCTGGCGGTGACCTTGTTCGAATTGCTCGGCTACGACATCAAGGCCAATACGAAATACGGCTCGGAGAAGAAAGGCCAGCCGACCACCTATTACCTGTCGGCGGCACCGGAACCGATCCGCGTCAATTGCGAGTACATCTACGTCGATGTCGTGCTGTCGCCCGACCCGAATGTCTTCGGCCATTCGAATCCGCTCTCCGGCCTCAAGAAGGGCGGCGTATTCATCATCCAGTCGAACCTCGGCGAAGAAACCTGGGCGAGTTTTCCGACCTGGGCGCAGAAATTCATCATCGACAACGATATTCGCGTGTTTCATCTCGACGCGTTCCAGATTGCCCGTGACGAAGCCGGCAGCGCCGACCTGCAGCTGCGCATGCAGGGCATTGCCTTCCAGGGCGCGTTCTTTGCCGCCAGCCCCGTGATGGCGAATGCCGGCCTCACCGAGGAGCGCCTGTTCAAGGCCATCGAGGCGCAGCTGCAGTCCAAGTTCGGCGGCAAGGGCGCGGCGGTGGTGCACAACAACCTCAAGGTGGTGAAGCGCGGCTTCCGCGAGATGCACGAGATCACCGACAAGCCGGCCGGTGTCGCGCGCAAGGCCTTGGCGAAAAAGGATGCGGGGCTACCGATCATGTTGCGGCAGCTGCCGGAAGCCGACGGCAAGGTGGGCGACATTCATCGTTTCTGGGAGCAGACGGGCAACTTCTACGCCACCGGCAAGGGCTCCGACAACCTGGTCGATCCCTTCATCGGCACCGGCATGATGCCGGCGGCCACGGGCGTCTATCGCGACATGACGGGCATTCGTTTCGAGCATCCGGTCTGGATTCCCGAAAACTGCACGGCCTGCGGCAACTGCTACACGGCGTGCCCGGACAGCGCCATTCCCGGCTTGGTGTCGTCGGTAGCCGACGTGTTCAACACCATCGTCAATCGCATCGAGACCCGCGGCACGCCGACGCGTTTCCTGCGGCGCGCCGTGCGCAGCGTCGAGAAGCGCCTGCGCGCGTCGATTGCCGGCGACGGCGTCGCCGTCGCGCCGCTGATCGGGCCGGCGATCGAAGCCACCGTTGCCGAGGCGCCGGAAGCCGATCGCGCCAGGATGGCCGATGAGTTCAAGCTGTTCGCCGCCGAAATGGGCAACTTCCCGTTCGCCACCACCAAGCCGTTCTGGACGCAGAAGGAGAAGAAGGCAAAAGGCAGCGGCGGCTTGTTTTCCATCACCATCAACCCGATCACCTGCAAGGCCTGCGCGCTCTGCGTGGACGTCTGCGAGGACGACGCGCTGAAGATGGTGACGCAGACCGACGACTCGGTGGCCAGACTGCGCGACGACTGGAACTTCTGGCTCGGCCTGCCGAGCACGCCGAAGGAGTACAGCCGCATCGACAGCCTCGACGAGAAGATCGGCGCGCTCGAGACCCTGTTGCTCGACAAGCACAACTACCAGTCGATGAACTGCGGCGACGGCGCTTGTCTCGGCTGTGGCGAGAAAACGGCAATCCATCTGTTTACGTCGACGGTAACGGCGCTAATGCAGCCGCGCGTCAAGGCATTCGTCGAGAAGCTGGACGCCCTGATCGCCGGGCTGGAACAGCGCATCCGCCTGAAAGTCACCGAGTCGATGGATGTCGGCGATACCCAGGCCATGATCGCCGCTGTGGACGCCGCCAAGGATGGCGACCTGACGCTGTCCAGGCTGTCCGACCGCGTTTCCGCCGGCAAGCCGTCGCAGCCGATCGACCCGGTCTGGATGCGCACCGTCGCCCAGACCCTGGAAAAGCTCAAGGACCTCCGCTGGCGCTATCTCGAGGGCCCGAGCCGGCGCGGCCGCGCCGAGATGGGCATCGTCAATTCCACCGGCTGCACGTCGGTGTGGGGGTCGACCTACCCGTATCACCCCTATCCCTTCCCCTGGACTTCCCATCTGTTCCAGGACAGTCCCTCGGTGGCGATGGGCCTGTTCGAGGGCCACATGGCCAAGATGGCCGAAGGCTTCAAGGCCGTGCGCCTGGCGGAGCTGGAGCTGAAAGGCGAGTACGTGGCGGAGCGCGACGAGGACTTCTTCCGCCGCTTCGACTGGCATCGCTTCAACGAGGACGAGTGGCTGCTCTGCCCGCCGGTGGTGAGTATCGGCGGCGACGGCGCCATGTATGACATCGGCTTTCAGAACCTGTCGCGTGCGCTGATGTCGGGCATGCCGATCAAGGTGCTGGTGGTCGACACCCAGGTCTATTCGAACACCGGCGGTCAGGCCTGCACGTCGGGCTTCATCGGCCAGGTGTCCGACATGGCGCCTTATGGCAAGGCGCAAAAAGGCAAGCAGGAAACCCGCAAGGAAATCAGCCTGATCGGCATGGCCCATCGCACGGCCTATGTCATGCAGGGCACCATCGCCCACGTCAACCACTTGCTCGAAAGCTATATCGACGGCCTCAACTCGCGCCGGCCGGCCTTGTTCAACATCTATGCGGTCTGTCCGCCCGAGCACGGCGTCGGCGACGATGCCAGCGTCGCGCAAAGCAAGATGGCCGTCGAGTCGCGCGCCTACCCGTTGTTCCGCTTCGATCCCGATGCCGGCGTCACGTTCGGCGAATGCGTCAGTCTCGAAGGCAATCCGGCCGCGGAAGCCGACTGGCCGACCTATGCCCTGAAGTACCAGGACGAGAGCGGCCAGGAAAAGTCGATGGCCTTGCCGATGACTTTCGCCGACTTCGCCGCCACCGAGGCGCGCTTCGGCAAGCAGTTCAAGAAAGCGCCGCCCGACACCTGGAACGACGCCATGGTGCCGATCGCGGAATTCCTGACGCTCGACGCGGACGACCGCGAGGGCAAGTTCCCCTACATCTGGGCGGTCGATGCCAAGAACCGGCTGATGCGGCTGCTGGTCACCGAGGATCTCGTCCGTTCGACGGAAGAGCGGTTGCACTTCTGGCGCCAGCTGAAGGGCATCGCGGGGCTCGATCGCGTCGCCGAGGACAGCGACGGCGTCGCCGAGCGGGTACGCGCCGAATTGATCGCCAAGATCACGGCCAGCCTGAGCGTCATGGGCAGCGACAGCGCCATCGCGCCGGCGGGCGGCGATTTCGAACCCTGCTGGGTCGAGACGCCCGAATGCACCGCGTGCGACGAATGCATGGCCATCGCGCCCAAGACGTTCGCGTACAACGACCAGAAACTGGCCGTGGTGATCGACCCGAAAGGCGCCAAGTTCGCCGATATCGTCAAGGCGGCGGAAAAGTGCACGGCCGGCTGCATTCATCCGGGAACGCCCTGGAATGCCGCCGAGCCGGGATTGGAAAAACTGACGGTGCGGGCGGCCAAGTTCAACTGATGACCGCCGTGCCTTTTCCCTTTCGGGCTTCGCTCGCCGGCGGAGGCGCCCACGTGCTTGCGGCGCTCGTTGGTTGCGGAGGGCTCGGGGCCGGACCGCGGACGGCTTGCCGCTTCGCGGCATGCCGCCTTGTTCCGGGACGGCCCGACGGCAAGGCGCTGCTGACATGAAACTGCTGAATTACTTTCGCGGCGAGGCTTTTCAGCGCGGCGTGCATCCGGCCTCGCGCAAAGAGCGTACGGCCGACCATAGCATCCGCCGCTTGCCGTTCCCGCCGCGGGTGACGGTGCCCCTGGTCCAGCATATCGGTAAGCCGCCGCATGCCATTGTGAACGTCGGCCAGGAGGTGGTGCGCGGCCAGCCGATCGCGCGCGCCGATGACTGGCTGTCGGTACCGCATCATGCGCCCGTGACCGGCGTGGTCGAGGCGGTCGACCTCCGGCCGACCGCGCGCGGACCGTGGGCTCAGGCCGTCGT
>JAGVUA010000085.1 GCA_019136545.1 Betaproteobacteria bacterium | reverse complement strand
GAGAGGATATCGGTGCCGCCTGAAATCGAGGCCAACTGCAGGTCGCGCTTGACGCTGGAATAGACATAGTCGAAACCTTCGGCCACCAGCGGGCTACCGGTCGAGAACATCACGCGTAGCCGCTCCAGGCGATGCGACGCCATCGGCACCAGATCTACCTTGGCAACGGCATCAATGAACTTGGCCGACGTACCAAAGTGCGTCATGTCTTCGGCATCGGCGTAATCGAACAATATCCTTCCCCGCCCCAGAAACGGTGACCCGTCGTAGAGCAACAAGGTGGCACCGGACGCCAAGCCAGAAATCAGCCAGTTCCACATCATCCAGCCACAAGTGGTGAAGTAGAACATCCGATCTCGGGGCTTCACGTCGCCTTGCAGGCGATGTTCCTTCAAATGCTGGAGCAGCGCGCCGCCCGCACCGTGCACGATGCATTTCGGCACGCCGGTGGTGCCCGACGAGTACATGATGACCAGCGGATGATCGAAGGGCAGTCGAGCAAACGCGATCTCGCTCGCCGCCTCGGTCGATCGCAGGAAAACATCCAGCAGGACGCCGCCCCGAATCGCCTCGAGCCGATGTCCGCCCTCGGCGACATAGGGCGTCACCACGACTTTCCGGACCGATGGCATCCGATCGACGACCTCCGCTACGCGATCGAGGCAGTCGATCGTCTTGCCGTTATAGAAGTAGCCGTCGGCAACGAATAACAGCTTGGGTTCGACCTGCCCGAACCGGTCCAGCACGCCCTGAACGCCGAAATCCGGCGACGCCGAGGTGAAGATGGCCCCGATCGACGCCGTGGCAAGAAAGGCAATCACCGTTTCGGGCATGTTGGGCATGTACGCGGCGACGCGGTCCCCCGCCTGCACTCCCTCCGCGCGCATGGCCGCCGCGAGTTGCGCTACTTGCCGATAGAGTTCGGCGTGGCTCAAGCGCCGGCGAACCTTGTTCTCGCCCCAGAACACCAATGCATCGTCGTCGCTTCGGGAGCGCAACAGGTTTTCGGCAAAATTCAGGGACGCTTCCGGGAACCAGTGCGTGCCCAGCATCCCCGACCCCGCCAAAGTCAGCCGTCCCGGTACCCCGATTACGTCGGCATACTCCCAGATCGACCGCCAGAACTCCTCGGCATGAGTGACCGACCAGCGATGAAGCGATGCGTAGTCCGGGAACCGGCGCCCCCAGCGCGATTCCATCCTGGCCATGAAGCCGGTCAAATTGGCGGCGGCCACCCTGTCCGCCGATGGAATCCAGATCGGTGACATGCTAGCCCCCTCGCTCAATGGCGCTCGGCCGAAGCACGAATACGCTCGGGCAAGGGAGCGGACTTGCCCGAGGCCGGCAGGAACCAAACCAGCTTTGCCGCCCCTTCCGCGTACAAGACATCTTCTCCCTCGCAACGAATTTCGTAGTACGTGGGCAAACTCGTCCGACCCGGCTTACCCACGTACATCCTGATTTCGACAATGGCCGGATAAGCAATGGGCACCAGGAAAGTACAACTGGCGTTGACGATCACCGCCGCCTCGTCCTGTGCGTGCGTAACGCCGTAATCGAAAGTCTCCAGCCATTCGATGCGCGTTTGTTCCATGTAGCGGAAATAGACCGTGTTGTTCACATGGCCCATCGCATCCATGTCGCCCCAGCGAACGGGCATCCGAGTCGTATGAACCCACTTGCGCGCGTGCTCGTGTTCCATGGTGGCCGGATCGAATTAAGATGCGACGATTATAATGTCGCCATTGAACTTACCAATGAGCCGCTGGGCGGCGAGGCATCGGGAGGAAGCACAATGGAACGCGAAGGCATGGATTTCGATGTCGTCATCGTCGGCGGCGGACCGGCCGGCCTGGCGGCTGCGATACGACTCAAGCAGTTGTCGCCTGACCTGGGCATCTGCCTGATCGAAAAAGGCTCCGAAATTGGCGCCCATATTCTCTCCGGCGCCATCATGGACCCGCGCGCCATCACCGAACTGTTCCCCGACTGGCAGGCGCTCAACGCCCCGCTGAACACGCCGGTCACCGAGGATCGCTTCGTCTTTCTGTCGCAATCCGGCAGCTTCGCACTTCCTAATGCCTTGCTTCCCGACTGCTTCACCAACCATGGCAACTACATCATCAGCCTAGGCGAAGTCTGCCGCTGGCTGGGGCAGCAAGCAGAAAGTCTGGGGGTCGAAATTTACCCCGGCTTCGCGGGTGCCGAAGTGCTTTACGACGAATCCGGCCGCGTGGCAGGCGTCATTACCGGCGACATGGGCGTCGGGCGCGACGGACAGCCCACCGATGCTTTCCAGCCCGGCATGGAACTGCGCGCCAAATACACCTTGTTCGCAGAGGGCTGCCGCGGTCATCTCGGCAAGCGCCTTCAGGCAAAGTTCAACCTTCGCGAAAATACCGACCCCCAGGTCTACGGTCTCGGCATCAAGGAACTCTGGGAAATTCCTGCCGACAAACATCGCCCGGGGCTCGCCATGCATACCGCCGGCTGGCCTCTGGACTCGGCCACCTATGGCGGATCGTTCATGTACCACTACGGGAACAACCTGGCCGCCGTAGGCTTTGTCGTGGGCCTGAACTACGCGAATCCGCATCTCTCGCCGTTCGAGGAATTTCAGCGCTACAAGACCCATCCGGCCATCTCAACCTTCCTCGAAGGAGGACGCCGGATCAGTTACGGCGCGCGCGCCATCACCGCTGGCGGCTTGCAGGCCCTGCCCAAGCTCTATTTCCCGGGCGGCGCATTGATCGGGGACGACGCCGGATTTCTCAACGCTTCCCGAATCAAGGGCTCGCATGCCGCCATCAAGACAGGCATGATTGCGGCCGAGGCTGTTGCCGAAGCGCTCGCGGCAGGACGGGAACGCGACGAACTCGACGCCTACGATGCCAAATTCCGCAACTCCTGGCTGTTCGATGAACTCTACAAGGCCCGCAACTTCAAGCCCTTGATGAGCAAGGGCCTTTGGCTTGGATCCGTCCTATTCGGCATCGATCAGATCGTGCTCCGGGGCAAAGCGCCCTGGACGCTCAGGTTGACGGCAGATCATCTCAAACTGAAGAAAGCCGCCGACTGCCCGTCCATCAGCTACCCGAAGCCTGACGGCAAGCTCACCTTCGATCGCCTGTCATCGGTTTTTCTGTCGAATACCAACCACGAGGAAAACCAACCCTGCCATCTTCAGTTGAAGGATCCGGACATCCCGATCCGGATCAATCTTGCGCTCTATGATGCGCCGGAACAGCGTTACTGCCCGGCAGGCGTATACGAGGTCGTCAAGGACGAGCAAGGCAGCGCCAAACTGCAAATCAACGCGCAAAACTGTCTGCACTGCAAGACCTGTGACATCAAGGATCCTACCCAGAACATCGTTTGGGTTTGCCCCCAAGGCGGCGAAGGCCCAATCTATTCAGCCATGTAGGGAATCTGTTGCACCGCACACTGCGAATCCGTATAATTCGATTCTCTGACGCGGGGTGGAGCAGTCTGGCAGCTCGTCGGGCTCATAACCCGAAGGTCGCAAGTTCAAATCTTGCCCCCGCAACCACCTTCGAATACAAAGCGCCGGCCAGTCCGGCGCTTTGTATTTCCACCGGCGGATAGCCGATGGACGTAGCGCCGTACCATCGCCTCAACGCATCGTCGCGCCGCCATCGACGCTGACGACCTGACCGTTGATCCAGGTACCGTCTTCCGAAAGCAACAGGCACGCCATGGCCGCAATATCCTCGGGCTTTCCGATACGCGTGCTCCGGGTGTTTTTCAGCGCCAGAACCTTGAATTCTTCCGGCATAGTCTTGAGATTGTTTTCGGTCAGCACCAAGCCAGGCGCCACCACATTAGCGCGAATGCCCGCCTTGCCCCAGCGGGATGCGACATGCCGCATCAAAGCGTGAATGCCGGCCTTGGCCATGGCATAGCAGGGCCGCTCCGCTTCACCGATGAACGCAGCGCTTGAGCTGGTATAGACGATGGCGCCTCCGCCCCGCTCCAGCATTCTGGGAATGGCGGCCCGGGTACATAGCAGGTGTCCGCGCAGGTTGACCGCCAGCGTGCGGTCGAACACCTCGAGGTCGAGGTCGACGGCATTGGAATCCTGGAAAATCACCTGCAAGTCGGCGGCATTGACGTGCATCATGTCCAGGCCGCCGTAACGGCTTACCGCCGCGTCCACCAACGCATTCACATCGGCCTCGTCGCTGATGTCGCACGCCTGCCCGAAAGCTCGCCCGCCTTGGGCAACGATAGTGCTGGCGACAGCCTCGGCATGGGCGCCGTCGCGGTCGCCGATCACCACCGCAACACCGCTTGCCGCCAGGCGGTGGGCGGTCGCCCCGCCTATGCCGCCGCCTCCCGCGACAATCGCGACCTTGCCATTGCATGCCGTCATCTCGCCTCCGAATGGCTATCAGAATGCATAGTCGGGCAGCGCTTCCCTGCCGTCCAGGGTTTTCACCGTGCACATGCCCAGTTCGCGCAGCAGATCGAGACTCAGCGCCACCCGGCCCGAAAGTGTTTTGGCCGGATGGCTGCTCAGGGCCAGCGCAGCTTCGGCCATGGCCTCGACCGGCTCCATGTGCGCCACCGCATCGATGACGCCAAGCTCGTTGGCACCTTCGCTGGCTACGGCTTCCACCGGTGCCAGGGTATTGACCGCGATGTTGAACGGTGCCAATTCGACGGCCATGCCCACTGTCATGCGCTCGAGAGCTGCCTTGCTGGCCGCATAGATGGAAGGCCCGTCTCTCAAGTTGAATCGGGTGTAGCGCTCCTCCAAATCATAGGGCGCCGGCGCGGGATGGTTGACTGTCGCGCTGGAGAGATTGACGATCCAGCCGGCACCGCGCGCCTTCATGCTGGGCAGGCACTGCCGGCTCAGGTCCAGCGGTGCCACCATATTCACTTCCAGCGTCTGGCGCACGTCCTTCAAGGCGTGATCATGGCAAGCCTGATAGCGACACCAGGCGGCGTTGTTGACGAGGATGTCGACGCCGCCGAATCGGGCGATAGTCCGGGGGACGATGTCGCCGCGCTGCTCCTCCTTGGCCAAATGGGCGCCGATGCACAAGCACTCTCCGCCCAAAGCGCGAATGCGGTCCGCCACCTCGTCCAACGAACCCGGCAACCGGCTGGTACCCTCCTGCACCGTGCGGGCCACCATGGCAACCTTGGCGCCTTCGGCCGCAAATCGCAGCGCGATGGCGGCACCGATGCCCCGGCTGGCACCGGTGACGATAGCGACCTTACCCTTCAGTTGTTGCGCCATGCCGCCTTCCTATCAATGGTGCCGATACCGTCGCTGGACGTGCTCCTGGCGAATGGCGATCTGGCGTCGCCGCTCTTCCGGCGAAATCATGCGGGTGGTGGCCGGCAAGTACCCCATCAGCTCCGCCCACCGAACCTTCCTGACCGTTGCGCTCGGCAGGTTCTCCTTCGGCTTGTTCGAGTACGCCCAGCGCACGCACATGTAGCCTTCGTCGTGGTCGGTAGTGTCCACCCAGTTGTGAATGCCGGGATCCCGATGGGCGATTACATAGCGGATGGCGTTGTCGGCGTCCCGATGTGCCTGCACGCCGTTCAGGCTGCTCTGGAAGTTGGCGAAATCCAGCGATTCGCCCCACAGGTTGCCCAGGCAGAAACCAATGTAGTTCGGTTCCACCGGCTGGCGCACTTCCACGATCAGGGCCTCATCCGCTTCCAGCGCGAAGATGCCGCCGCAATAGATATTGGTGCTCATGCCGCCGCCGGTGGCCAGGGAAGCGGCATTGGGCTCGTTCAAGGCGTTGCGCGGCATGAATGCCTTGCCGTCGCCATTGACATCGCCGTAGGCCTCCAGCGTCACGCCGTAAAACTTGTTCCAGAAATGCACCTGGTTGCGCGTGAAACGACCGGCGTCGCGCAGTTGCCGGGCCGCCTGCGCAGGCGTGTAAGCGGGCATCGGCTCGCCCAGTCTGTCATTGCGGTAAATGAACAGGTCCATCAGATCCTCATGCTCCCAGTCGCAGAAGATTTCCCGCAGCCCGACCATCTGCGCGACGTATTCCCGCGAGACCTCCTCACCGGCCGCGTTCCGCCGTTTCTTGACCATGCGCGTACTCATGAAGTTGCCGGTATATCCCTCCGGCTTTTCGGGGCCCAGCAAAATTTCGAACGTCCCGTCGGCATTGACCTGCAGATCGCTGGAATCCATGATTGCGCAGTTGGCCCGGCTGCCCGGCGCCATCTCGTCGAGTTCGCCGGTATCGCCGGAATGGCCGCTGGCCGTCTGCCAGAAGACGTAGTGCGGAGCCTTGCGGCCAGACGTCACCGGCGGCTCGCCGCGCCAGTGGCGCGTGTCGCCGGTACGGCCGCGAATGGTATAGCGGTAGTTGCCGTCGATCGGCGCGTAAAGGTAGATGGCATCGCTGTTGTCGATGGTGGAGCGGTTCAGCGGCTGGATCATGCGTACGAAATAGGGGTACTCGACCGTCGGACCGATGCTGCGGGCAATGGAGCCGTAGAGAAATCCCAGCACGTAGCGGTAACCTTCGGCCAGGTTGCGTTCGGTGGCCGGCGGCGGCCACAGCGAAGGATCGTCGATCGCCTCGCGGGCCTGGCCGATCTGGTCCAGCATTTCGTCCCAGGCCCGGCGCAACTCGGTGGCGGCTTCCCGGGTCAGGGCATCCGGAGGCGGAAAAGGCAATTCAGGCATGGGCATTCTCCTTCGTTGGCGCCTCGCGGGATCGAGGCTCGTCCTTGTCCCATTGGAACGCCTCGAACAGCGGCGCCAGGCGGTGCCGGATCTCCCGATCCTCCAGGCCGAATTCAGCCAGGCTGTAACGGTGTTCCGTTTCGTGCTTGCGCACCCTGGCGGCTTCCGCTGCCAGGAACGCCCGGTACGCCTCGGTCATGTCCAGTCCAAGCGCGGCATAGGCGGCCTCGATGGCACCCTTTGGGTCGGTGGTCAGGCGGCGGTAATCGATCGTCGCACAGGGGGTCTCGGGATGCCGTTGCAACACCTCACGCGGGTAGAGATAAGTCTCGTAGGAAAGATCGGTCATTACCCGCGTCGACTCGTGAATGCGCTCGGCCGACAGATTGCCCTGCATCTTCCAGCCGACCTGCAGGAGCTTGAGCAGGCTGGGAATGGTTTCGTACGGGTTGCGATACAGCACGACGAAGCGCGCGTCGGGAAACACCTCGAGCAACGTTTCGACACGACCGCTCCAGGTCGGATTCTTGCTGAGATGAATCAAGCCGCGTCCGTTCAGGTAGAGCTGTCGGCGGACGCATTCCTTGTAGAAGCGCATCATGCGCCGCCGGCTGGCCGGGGGGCGCCGATCGACGTGGAAGAAATCCAGTTGGCCCATGTAGGGCAGCTTGGTCATCCAGAATCCCGAGGCGCAAGAGTTGAACAACGCCAGGTCGTCCTCCTCGTGCATGGTCAAGCCCATCTTGTGAATGTGCTGCGTGGGACCGAATTTGCGTTTTTGCCATGCTTCGAGGCGCCGCTCCAGCCGACGCCCGAGCACCGTGCGATCCAGCCAGGCGACAGCACGTACCAGCTTTTTCTGGATCAGCGAAGGCCATAGCAATTCGTAATACATGAACGCCGAAAACCGCCCGTCGGCGCACATCAGACGATGGGCCAGCGTGGTCCCGCTTCGCGCATGGCCGATGATGAACACCGGCGTTCTGATCTTCGTGAACCAGAGACCGGGGAACAGAATGCCATCGAGCAAAAAACACACGGCGGTCGCCACCGCCCGCGCCGGAATGTGCAGCAACAGCAAGCGGTAGAGGCCGCGTCGCTGTTGCGGATTGGGTTCGCGCGCAACCAGCCGTATCAGCGTGAACCAAGTCGTGAAGTCGAAGTAATAAAGCATGGCGATCTCGTCGGCGAATCTGGTCAGCGGGCGCCGCCCTGCGCAAAGCATCTCGGATGCTTGAGGTAGCCCAGGACCATGGCCAGCAGTTCGCCCGCGAAAGCGTCGGACATGATCAGCGCCGGGTTGCGATCCAGCGTCGCGTGGATGGTGCCTTCGATGGCATTCATGACCATCGTTGCCGCCAGCGGGAAATCCTCGACCGCCAGCGAGGCCCGGTGATACTTGAGCGCCGCCGGCAGCCAGCTTGCGGTCGTGCGCTTGGCGGGAAACTTCTCGACCATGTACGCCTCGAAATCGTAGTGCCAGTGGATCTCGAGATAAAAGTCGCGCAGCTTGCGATAAAGCCGGCGCTGCCGCGCCACGTGTTCATCGATGAAGAAACGCAGCGTATCTTCCAGCGAGGTTTTCACCAAGGCCAGGGTCTGGGCATCGAAGCGCCCCAATTCGTCCAGTTCCGCCAAAAGCAGCTCGTTGCAGATATCGGCGGCAATCGCGTGCTTGTCGGCATAGTACTGATAGAGGCTGCCGATGCTGATCCCCGCCACTTCGGCGATGCGATTGGTGGTGAGGCGCTGATGCCCTTCGTGTTCGATGATGCGCAAGCAGGCCTGTCGTATCGCCACGAGCGTCGCTTCGGCACGCGCCTGGGTCGGATTGCGGCGACGAGTCGAATGGCGTTTATTCACGGTGTCGGCATTGGCGTTTTTTTTCATTTAATCGGAGCCCATCCCTGTTGACTACTCGCTTTCGCACCGCCGGCCGCCCATCGATCCATGACATAAACTTCATGTCGATCAAATGGTTACCAGAGACCCGAGCATTCCATCCGAGTGAAACATGAGCATGCTCACATTTTCGATCATTGTCGCATGCCGCATGCGCTCGCCAACACAGACCGGCCCGGATGGGCTTCGTCGAGCCTGGCTGTCCCCGCCGGGGAGTTGGCGCTGCCTATAGAATGCGTCCCCCGAAACCACTCACCGTTGCCGACACCGTGCTCGCACCTGTTCCACTCGACAAGGCCTTCCGCCTGATCAACCACGGTCCCGTGGTGCTGGTCAGCAGCGCCCATGGCGCGGCCCGCAACGTCATGGCGGCCGCCTGGGCGATGCCGCTCGACTTCTCGCCGCCCAAGGTCGCGGTGGTGGTCGACGCGCGGTCCTACACGCGCGAGTTGATCGAAGCCTCGGGGGAATTCGCGTTCAACATTCCCTGTCGCAACCAGATTGAAGCCGTGCTCAAAGCCGGCACCGCAACCGGCCGCGACGGCGACAAGTTCGCGCTGACCGGCTTCGCCGCTTTCGCCGGCAAGCGCGTCGGTGCGCCGCTGATCGAAGGCTGCGTCGGCTGGCTGGAGTGCAAGGTGATCCCGGAGCCGCACAACGAGAAGCGCCACGACCTGTTCATCGCCGAGGTGCTTGCCGCCCAGGCCGACGATCGCGTCTTTCGCGACGGCCGCTGGACCATGACCGACGACGGCCTGCGCACCCTGCACTATCTATCCGGCGGCACTTTCTTCGCTACCGGCGACACCCTCACGATCCCCTCCGAATAAGCCGATGAAGCAGAACTACGACGAATCCTCCTTCCGCGTCCTCAAGGGCCTGGAGCCCGTGCGCGAGCGGCCGGGCATGTACACGCGCACCGACTCGCCGGCCCACATCATCCAGGAAGTGATCGACAACGCTGCCGACGAGGCGCTGGCTGGCCAGGCCAGGCACATCCACGTCTGCCTGCAGCGCGACGGCTCGGTAACCGTCACCGACGACGGCCGCGGTATTCCGGTCGGCCCGCACCCCGAGGAAAAGGTGCCGGTGGTCGTGCTCGCTTTCACGCGCCTGCACGCCGGCGGCAAGTTCGACAAGCGCTCGGGCAATTCGGCCTACGCCTTTTCCGGCGGCCTGCACGGCGTCGGCGTCGCGGTGACCAATGCACTGTCGACGCGCGTCGAGGTCGAGGTCCGCCGCGAAGGCAAGGTGCACACCGTCACTTTCGCCGAGGGCGGCGAGCAGGTTTCCAAGCTCGCAATCACCGGCGACTGCGGCCGGCAGACCGGCACCCGCGTGCGCATCTGGCCCGACCCGAAGTACTTCGATTCGCCCAAGGTGCCGCAGGCCGAGCTGGAGCGCCTGCTGCGTTCGAAGGCGGTGCTGCTGCCCGGCGTCGCGGTGATGCTCGACGTCGAGCAGGCCGACGGCAGCCTGCTTGCCAAGACCTGGCGCTACCCGGACGGACTCGCCGGCTATCTCGCCGAGCTCGCCGCAGGCCAGGAAGCCGTGGCGCCCCTCTATGCCGCCGAACAATATGCCAGCGGCGAGGACGAATCCTTCGCCGAGGGCGAAGGCGCGGCCTGGGCGTTCGGCTGGTTCGCCGAAGCGCTGCCCAGCGAGTCCTATGTAAACCTGATCCCGACCGTTGCCGGCGGCACGCATGAATCCGGACTGCGCGCCGGCGTGTTCGAGGCGGTGAAGAGCTTCATCGAGCACCACGCGCTCTTGCCGCGCGGTGTGAAACTTCAGCAGGAGGATGTTTGCGGCAGGATGGCCTTCGTGCTGTCGGCGCGCATCCTCGACCCGCAGTTCCAGGGCCAGGTGAAAGAGAAACTGAATTCGCGCGAGGCGGTAAAGCTGGTCGCCGGCATGGTGCGCGACCCACTGGAAATCTGGCTCAATTCGCATGTCGAAGCCGGCAAGGCCATCGCCGAGCTGTCGATCAAGCAGGCCCTGGCCCGGCAGAAGAATGCGCAGAAAGTCGAGAAGAAGAAGCAGTCCGGCGTCGCCGTGCTGCCGGGCAAGCTCACCGACTGCGAATCGACCGACATCGCCGAGAACGAACTCTTCCTGGTCGAGGGCGACTCGGCCGGCGGTTCCGCCAAGATGGCGCGCGACAAGGAAACGCAGGCCATCCTGCCGTTGCGCGGCAAAGTGCAGAACGCCTGGGAGATCGAAGCCGGCCGGCTGTTCGCCAACGCCGAGATCCACGACATCGCAGTGGCATTGGGTGTAGACCCGCATGGCGCCGACAGCAACCCGGATTTGGCGAACCTGCGCTACGGCAAGGTGGTCATCATGTCCGACGCCGACGTGGACGGCGCGCACATCCAGACGCTGCTCCTCACGCTCTTCTACCGCCACTTTCCGGCGCTGATCCGGCGCGGCCACGTCTTCATCGCCCAACCGCCGCTCTACCGCGTCGATGTGCCGGCACAAGGCAAGAAGCGTCCCGCCAAGCGGCTCTACGCGCTCGACGAGGGCGAACTCACGGCAATGCGGGACCGCCTGGCGAAAGAAGGCTTCGCGCCGGAAAAAATCGAAGTGGGCCGCTTCAAGGGCCTGGGCGAAATGAATCCCGAGCAGCTGCGCGAGACCGCGATGGCGCCGGCCACGCGCCGCGTGCTGCCCGTCGTCGAACGCAGCGACGATGGCGCGCACGACGAGACGCTGAAACTCTTCAACCTGCTGATGGGCAAGGGCGAAGCCGCTGGCCGCCGCGCCTGGATGGAAAGCAAGGGCCACCTTGCGGAAGCTGATCTATGAATCACGAAACACCCGACCTCTTCGATCAAACCAACGACGGCTCTCCTCCGGGCGGCGTGCCGCCGCGGCTGACTTTGGGTAACGATGGCGAAGGCAGCGCGCTGCCGCTCGACCGCTACGCCGAGCAGGCTTACCTGTCCTACGCAATGAGCGTGGTGCGCGCGCGCGCGCTGCCGCAGGTCGAGGACGGCATGAAGCCGGTGCAGCGGCGCATCCTGTTCGCCATGAACGAGATGCGGCTCGCCGCATCGGCCAAGCACGTCAAGTCGGCGCGCGTGGTCGGCGACGTGATCGGCAAATACCACCCGCATGGCGACGCCAGCGTGTACGACGCCATGGTGCGCGTGGCGCAGGACTTTTCGCTGCGCTACCCGCTGGTCGACGGCCAGGGCAACTTCGGCTCGCGCGACGGCGACGGCGCCGCGGCCATGCGCTACACGGAGTGTCGGCTGACGCCGATCGCCGAGCTGCTGCTCGCCGAAATCGACCGCGGCACGGTGGATTTCGTCGCCAACTACGACGGCACCATGCGCGAGCCGCAACTGCTGCCGGCGCGCCTGCCCTTCGTGCTGCTCAACGGCGCCTCGGGCATCGCCGTCGGCATGGCCACCGAGATTCCGCCGCACAACCTGCGCGAAGTCGCGGAAGCCGTGAAGCTCTTGATCCGCAAACCCGAAGCGGCGCTGGAGGAAGTGCTGCCGCTGCTGCCCGGCCCGGATTTCCCCGGCGGCGGACAGATCATCTCGTCGGCCAGCGATATCCGCGACGCCTACGCGAGCGGTCGAGGTTCGGTACGCATGCGCGCGCGCTGGCGCATCGAGGATCTCGCCCGCGGCCAGTGGCGCGTCATCGTCGAGCAACTGCCGCACGGCGTATCGACCGCGCAGGTGCTTTCGGAAATCGAGGCCGTCACCAACCCGCAACCGCGGGCGGGCAAGAAGGATGTCTCGCAAGAGCAGAAGAATCTCAAGCAGGCGATGCTGGGCGTGCTGGACTCGGTGCGCGACGAATCGACCGACAAGGCGCCGGTGCGCATCGTGCTGGAGCCGCGCACGTCGAAAATTCCCCAGGACGAGTTCATGGCCGTACTGCTGGCGCACACCAGTCTGGAAGCCAATGTAACGATCAACCTGACCATGATCGGCCAGGATGGGAAGCCGGCGCAAAAGCCGCTGCTGACCCTCCTGCGCGAGTGGATCGACTTTCGCCACGCCACGGTCGAGCGGCGTTCGGCGCATCGCCTCGACGAGGTGCAGCGCCGCCTGCATATCCTCGAGGGCCGGCTGGCGGTGTTCCTGCGCATCGAGGAAGTGATCCGCTGCATCCGCGAGTCGGACGAACCAAAGTCAGACCTGATGACGCGCTTCGGCCTGACGGACATCCAGGCCGAGGACATTCTCGAAATCCGCCTGCGCCAGCTGGCGCGGCTGGAAGGCATCCGAATCGAAAAGGAACGCGCCGAGCTGCGCGAGGAGGAAGCCGGCCTGCAGAAGATTCTCGGCGATCGCAAGGAGCTGACCAAGCTGGTCGTCAAGGAAATCACCGAGGATGCGAAGAAATACGGCGATCCAGTGAAAGACCCGCGCCGGACACTGATCGAGGCCGAAGCCGCCACCGCCCCGGCCGAGGTGGCGATCCCCGATGAACCCGTCACCGTCATCGTTTCGCAGAACGGCTGGGTACGCACGCGCCAAGGCCATGACATCGACCCGGCGACGATCTCCTACAAGGCGGGCGACTTCCCGTTCTTCGTCGCGGAATCGCGCACCGTCTGGCCGCTGGCGATCCTCGACACGAACGGCCGTGCCTACAGCGTGCGCGTCGCCGACCTGCCTGGCGGCAGAGGTGACGGCGTGCCGCTGACGACCCTGGTCGAATTTCAGGACGGCGCGAAGCTCGCGCAGGCGCTGACGGATGCGCCGGAGGCGCAGTACGTGTTCGCCAATTCCGGCGGCTACGGCTTCATCGCCTCGATCGTCGACCTGGTCTCGCGCAATCGCGCCGGCAAGGCGTTCATGTCGCTCGACAAAGGTGAAAGGCCGGTAAAACCCGCGAAAGTCAGCCGCGGCGACACGCCGTTGTCGCTGGCCGCCCTCTCGCAAACCGGCCGTCTGCTGGTCTTCCCGCTCGACGAGCTGAAGGTGATGGCCAAAGGTCGCGGCCTGATCATCCAGGACATCGACGCCAAGGATGCGCTGGTCGCCGTGGCCACGGGTTCAGGAGCCTTCGTCGTGACCGGTACGGGCCGCGGCGGCAAGGCATCCGAATGCAAGATCACAACCAAGGATCTCGACACCTACCGGGGCGCAAGGGCCCGCAAGGGCCACGCGCTTCCCGCCAAGCTCAAGCCGACAAGAATCGATCCCCGCTGATTCCTGACATCGCGCGGAATTCGCGCGGGGACAGACCATAGCGCCTCCGGAAGACACGGCTGAAGTGCGACATATCGTTGAAGCCCCACCTGAAGGCGATTTCGGTAATCGAGCACGACCGACCCGCTTTCGACTGCAGTGCTTCGTGGCAACGTTCCAGCCGCCGTTCAAGCAAGTAGCGCGAAAAACTTCGACCGGTATCGCGCATCAGCACGTGAACATAGCGTGGCGAGATGCCGCACGCGGCAGCGGCCTTGCCTACATCGAACAGCGGGTCGCCCAAGCGGTCACGAATACAGTACAACAGCCGGCGTCGATGCGATTCGGCACCTCCTTCGGGGCATTCCTTATCTATCGTGGCGCAGAACAAGTTTGCCACCATGCGCGCCAGCATATCCGCCATGTCCGGCATGACAGCACCCAGTTCCAGATAGCGTCGCCAGACGGAGTTAGCAAATTCCCAGACAACGGCTGCCAATCCTGCATCCGCTGCCACCGGTCGCACGCGAGCCTCGGTGGGATCGACAAGATAGCAATCAAGCATCCTCTTGGGCAGCCGCACGTTGAGAAGCTTGCCGCCAGCCGCCAGTTCCCGCCAATGCGGAACATGGCTATCAAGCAGGCAAATGGTGCGCGGCCCCGCCCGGTACTCGCGGCCATATTGCCCAACGCTAAACTCACCGCCAAGTTGCAGCGGCAGGTAATAGCAGTCCGGTCGATCGCGCGCGGGCAGATCCACGCGAATGCCAAGACGAGTTGCCGAGGAAATTTCGGCAAACTCCAGGTCACCATACTGCCAGGCCCGGTAGCGGGTTCGAAATCCAGCATTCGGCGCAGCGATTTCCACGCCTGGATAGCGCCCAGCCATGAAGTCGCGCCAAGCATCCAGGTCTTGCCATTCGAAGTCAGCCGTAACGCCCGACACCGCGCTCATCCCCATCCGCGCCTCCGTTCTTTCGAATAAACCGCGTAGCGGATTATTGCAGATGCGAAAGCGCCCTACTTCGCCTTTGGGTCGATCCGGGCTAGGCAAACTGAGAAGCCGCAGCGCTCGGCCGTGGCCAGCACGAACTCTTGGTAACGGGAAAAGCGTCCGCTCAGGTGCCGGTCGATTTCCTCCTGCGTGTAATCAAGCGCGTGGGTAACCCCATGGCCGCGGGCAGCGGCGCATGCCATCGCCGCATCGCCGTCGTCCACGCCGAAGAACACGCCCATGATGCCTTCGCCACGCTTCTCCAAGAACTGCGATACCGCGCTGTCCCGTTCGCGACCGGGCAACGGCGCGCACAACTCGATACCGGCATCCCAGGCAATGGTCACCTGTATGCCAAAAGGTTCCCCGGTCCAATGGGCATCCTCGAACGTTGCCCCCAGCATGCCGGCATAAAGTCGTTTTGCCGATTCCAGATCCTTCACCGCAATCATGATGCGATCAACCCCGCGTAATCCCATTGTCGTAGTCTCCAGTCGACTTCCCGTCTCGCCGGCACGCCGCCGGCAAGACAATTGTCGATCGCGGAAAAAAGAATTCTTGGCCCGACGCGCACCCGCCTGACTCGGTGCGCACACCGTCACTATCGCGTGGATATTGCTTTCAATCCTGCCCTGACATTATTGTCGGCCAACATCAAACCAACCGGAGACCGGAATCGCCGGTCAGTGAAGGATGCGCTGATCCGGCACCGCCCGCAGCCCGACGTTCAGCAAAATCACGCGCTGGCCGAGCATGACCACGCTGCCGCGCCGGCGGTTGTCGCCGGTATCGCTGTACTCGAAGTTGTAGAAACGGCGCAGGCGCAGCGCGCCGGCATCATCGCGTTCCGGCTTGATGCCGGCGACCGATACCGTGTCATCGAGAAGTTGCAGGCCTTCGGATTCGCAGGCCCGGCGCGCAGCCGCCACCGCGGCGTCGCGTGCCCGAAGGCTATCGAGCCAGAACCAGCCCAGCGCCCCGAGCAGGACGAGACTGGCGATCTCGAGAACGGGCACCGCGGAAAGAAGCGGACCGATTAGGTCTGGCCGTTGAGAATGCGCGCCTTGCTTTGCGCTTCGGCCTTGTTGATGGCCGTCATCTGACGACCAAAAGCTTCCCGTTCGGCGACGCTGCGCTTGGTTGCCTCGATGCTCTTGATGCAACGCCAGCGTTTGCCACCTTTGGTGTTGATCTGGCGCATCTCTTCCTTGGGATGATAGGTACGACAGTGGTAGCAGTACAGAGTGTCAGCCATGGCAAAAATCGGATAACTCGGATGGCGTGAAAACAAGCGGATGGCGCGCCCGGCAGGATTCGAACCCACGACCCCCTGGTTCGTAGCCAGGTACTCTATCCAACTGAGCTACGGGCGCGCTAAGGCTAAGAGGGGTGAATTATACAGGATCTTTCGCCGTGTTGGCTCTTGTATGGCGAGGCTCTTGCATAACGCGCCGCCAACGGCAGCGAATAGCCATTTTCGCTGCACCGCAAAATGCAATTTGGAATTGCCTATGGAATAGTAGTGCCGGTTCGTGGCCGATCCCCGGTCACCCACGCGGAAGAGGAGGCGAATTTATGCAAGTGACACGGCGACAGTTCTTCAGGGTCTGCGCCGCCGGCATGGGAAGCTCGTCGGTCGTCCTGATGGGATTCTCCCCCGGTAATGCGCTGGCCGAGGTGAGGGAGTTCAAGCTCACCAAGGCGACCGAAACCCGCAATACCTGTCCCTATTGCTCGGTGGCGTGCGGTGTACTGATCTATTCGCTGGGCGACAAGTCGAAGAACGCGCAATCGCGCATCTTCCACATTGAGGGCGATCCGGACAATCCGGTCAATCGCGGCACGCTCTGCCCGAAGGGCGCCGGCCTGCTCGACATGGTGCAGAGCCCCAACCGCCTCAAGTTCCCCGAAGTGCGCGAGCCCGGCAGCACCGAATGGAAGCGCATCTCCTGGGACGACGCGATGGCGCGCATCGCCAAGCACATGAAGACCGATCGCGACGCCAACCTGATCGAAAAGAACGCCGACGGCGTGACGGTCAACCGCTGGAACACCTTCGGTTTCCTGGCGTCTTCCGCCGCCTCCAACGAACCCGGTTATCTCACGGTCAAGACGCTGCGTGCGCTGGGCGTCGTCGCCCTCGACACGCAAGCCCGCATCTGACACGCCCCCACGGTATCCAGTCTGGGTCCGACATTCGGGCGTGGCGCGATGACCAACCATTGGGTCGACATCAAGAATGCCGACCTGGTGATGGTAATGGGCGGCAATGCCGCCGAAGCGCATCCCTGCGGCTTCAAGTGGGTGATCGAAGCGAAAAAGCACCGCGGCGCCAAGCTGGTGGTGGTCGATCCGCGCTTTACGCGCTCGGCGTCGGTCTCCGACTATTACGCGCCGATCCGTTCCGGCAGCGACATCGCCTTCCTCGGCGGCGTCATCCACTACCTGCTGAGCAACGACAAGATCCACCATGACTACGTCAAGCGCTTCACCAACGCGGCCTTCCTGATCGACGCGGGCTTCAAGTTCGAAGACGGCTTCTTCTCCGGCTACAACGCCGAGAAGCGCAACTACGCCAAGGACACCTGGAAATACCAGCTCGACTCGGACGGCTACGCCAAGATCGACGAAACCCTGCAGGATCCCAACTGCGTGTTCCAGCTGATGAAGCAGCACTACAGCCGCTACACGCCGGAGCTGGTCAGCAAGGTCACCGGCACGCCGAAGGACCGCTTCCTCAAGGTCTGCGAGATGATCGCCGAGACGGCGGCGCCCGACAAGACCATGACGATCTGCTATGCGCTGGGCTGGACGCAGCATTCGGTCGGGTCGCAGAACATCCGGACGATGGCGATGGTGCAGCTGCTGCTCGGCAACATGGGCATGGCCGGCGGCGGCATCAATGCGTTGCGCGGTCACTCCAACGTGCAGGGCATCACCGACATGTGCCTTTACTCGGAAGTGCTGCCCGGCTACCTGTCGGCGCCGACCGACGCCGACAAGACGCGCGATGCCTACCTGGCGGCGCGCACGCCGAAGGCCCTGCGGCCGAACCAGATGAACTTTCCGCAGAACTTCCCGAAATGGTTCACCAGCCTGCAGAAGGCCTGGTACGGCAATGCCGCGACCAAGGACAACGACTTCTGCTACGACTGGCTGCCCAAGAAGGATGCGGGCTACGACGTGCTGGCGATCTTCGAACGCATGTACCAAGGGAAGATGGACGGTTTCGTCTGCCAGGGCTTCAATCCCCTGGCGGCGGTGCCGAACAAGCGCAAGGTCGGCGAGGCGCTGGCCAAGCTCAAGTACCTCGTCATCATCGATCCGCTGGTCACCGACACCTCGGAATTCTGGAAGCCGCACGGCGAATTCAACGAGGCCGATCCCGCCAAGATCCAGACCGAGGTGTTCCGGTTGCCGTGCAACCTGTTCGCCGAGGAGACGGGCTCGTACACCAACTCCGGCCGCGTCGTACAGTGGCACTGGCAGGCCGCCGAAGGTCCGGGCGAATCGATCAGCGACACCGAAGTCGTCGCCAGGCTGTTCCAGAAGATCAAGGCGATGTACCAGAAGGAGGGCGGCAAACTGCCCGAGCCTATCCTCAACCTGACCTGGCCCTACCGCATCCCGGCCAAGCCGTCCCCGGAAGAACTGCTCATGGAAATCTCCGGCAAGGCGCTCGGCGACGTGTTCGATCCCAAGGACGCCACCAAGGTGATCGCCAAGGCCGGCGAGCAGCTGGCCGGCTTCGCGCAGTTGCGCGACGACGGCAGCACCACCTGCGGCAACTGGATCTACGGCGGCGTCTGGTCGCAGGCGGGCAACCTCTCGGCGCGGCGCGACAACAGCGATCCCTCGGGGCTTGGCCAGACGCTCAACTGGGGCTTCGCCTGGCCGGCCAACCGGCGCATCCTCTACAACCGCGCCTCCTGCGACCCCTCGGGCAAGCCATGGGACCCGCGGCGCGCGGTGATCAAGTGGACCGGCAAGGCCTGGGGCGGCAACGACGTGCCCGACATGCGCCCGGATGCCGCGCCCGACGAGGGCGTGATGCCCTTCATCATGACGCCGGAAGGCGTGGCGCGGCTGTTCGCGCCGGCGATGGCCGAAGGCCCCTTCCCCGAGCACTACGAGCCTTTCGAAACGCCGCTGGACAAGAACCCCTTCCACCCCGAGAACCCGAAGGCGCTCAACAATCCGGTCACCCGCATTTACAAGGGCGACAGCGAGGCGTTCGGCAAGGCGGCCGACTTTCCCTACGTCGGCACCACCTACCGGCTGGTCGAGCACTACCACTATTGGACCAAGCACGCGACGATCAATGCCGTGCTGCAGCCCGAGCAGTTCGTGGAGATCGGCGAGGAACTGGCCAAGGAGAAGGGCATCGTCGCCGGCGACAAGGTCAAGGTGCGCAGCAGCCGCGGCTTCATCAAGGCCGTCGCCGTGGTGACCAAGCGCATCAAGGCCCTGGACGTCGACGGCCGGAAGGTGCATACCGTCGGCATTCCGATTCACTGGGGCTTCAAGGGTGTGGCGAAGCCGGGCTTCATCGCCAACACGCTGACGCCGTTCGTTGGCGACGCCAACTCGCAGACGCCGGAGTTCAAGGCGTTCCTGGTCAACATCGAGAAAGTGTAAGGAGATAACTAAATGGCACTACAAAGTTTAGATATCACCCGCCGCTCGGCGACCACGACGCCGGCGCCCTCGGTGCGGCAGACCACGGAAGTCGCCAAGCTCATCGACGTCTCGGCCTGCATCGGCTGCAAGGCCTGCCAGGCGGCGTGCATGGAGTGGAACGACATCCGCGACGAGATCGGCACCTGCCACGGGGTTTACGACAACCCGATGGATCTCACCGCCAAGTCGTGGACGGTGATGCGTTACGCCGAAGTGGAACAGGACGGCAGGCTGGAATGGCTGATCCGCAAGGACGGCTGCATGCATTGCGCCGATCCGGGCTGCCTCAAGGCCTGCCCGGCGCCCGGCGCCATCCTCCAGTACGCCAACGGCATCGTCGACTTCCACGAAGAGCACTGCATCGGCTGCGGCTACTGCATTACCGGCTGCCCGTTCAACATCCCGCGGCTCTCGAAGGAAGACGGCAAGGCCTACAAGTGCTCGCTGTGCTCCGACCGCGTCGCCGTCGGCCAAGCGCCGGCCTGCATCAAGGCCTGCCCGACCGGTGCGCTCCAGTTCGGCGCCAAGGAACAGATGAAGCACTACGCCGAGGAGCGCATCCACGACCTTCAGTCGCGCGGCTACCAGAAGGCCGGCCTGTACGATCCGCCCGGCGTCGGCGGCACCCACGTCATGTACGTGCTGCACCACGCCGACCAGCCGGAGCTGTACAGCCGGCTGCCGAACGATCCCGGCATCAGCCCGCTGGTCTCGTTGTGGAAGGGCGTCGCCAAACCGCTGGCGACGCTGGCGCTGGCCGGCGTCGCGCTCGGCAGCCTGTTCCATTACGTCACCAAGGGGCCGAACGAGGTATCGAAAGAGCTGGAAGACGAATTGGAAAAGGAGGATGCGAAATGACCCGCCCCCTTCGGTTCCCCCTCCCGGGGGAAAACCCGCTTGCTCGCTGCGCTCGCTCTCTTGAGGAGACGAATCCATGATCCGCAACCCGAAAGACCTCGCGCGTTACACGGCTCACGAACGAGCCAACCACTGGGTCGTGGGCATCAGCTTCATCCTGCTCGCGCTCTCGGGCCTGGCCTTTTTCCATCCGGCGTTCTTTCCGCTCGCGCAGCTGTTCGGCGGCGGTACCTGGGCGCGCATCCTGCATCCCTACGTCGGCGTGTTGATGGCGGTATCGTTCCTGGTGCTGTTCTTCCGCTTCAGCGCACTGAATGCGATGACGCCGGCGGACCGGGAATGGCTGTCGCGCGTCGGCGAGATGGTGGACGGCAACGACCACGACATGCCGGAACAGGGCAAGTACAACGGCGGCCAGAAGTTGATGTTCTGGGCGCTCGCCCTGTGCATGCTGTTGCTGGTCGCCTCCGGCATCGTCATGTGGCGCGCCTGGTTCGATGTGCCGGTCGGCGTGATCCGTCTCGGCGCCGTCGTGCATGCCGCCACGGCGGCGGTGATGATCGCGCTGATCTTCGTGCACGTCTATGCCGCAATCTGGGTCAAGGGCACCATCCGCGCCATGTGGTACGGCACCGTGACGCGCGCCTGGGCCAAGCAGCACCATCGCGCCTGGTACCGGCAGGTGACGGGCAAATCCTGATTCGCAAGTGTTAATCTCGAAGCCCGCGGTTTTCCTGCGGGCTTTTTTTCGACCATGACCACTCAGATCACCCAGACCATTGCGATCCAGTCGTCGAGCCAGCCCCCGGCGATCATCATTCCCGACGCCGACCTCTTCGCGCGCCGCGCCGACCGCTTCGACCAGCTCGCCGACGGCCATTCCCTGGGCGACTGGCTGCGCTTCCTCGGCGTCATCGCCCGTGCCCAGCACGCGGCGTTGCAGGCGCTGCCGGATCTGCCGCTGCCCGACGACGCCGCGCTGGCCTTCGCGCGCGAGCACCGCATGCCGCCGCTGCCGGCGCAGTCATGGCCGCGCGATCCCGCCTGGCACGACGCGCTCCGGCAGATCGCCGCGGCCGCGGCACCGGCCGCGCCGGCAACGGCGCGCCCCGATATCGCGCGCCTCGCCGCGCTGCCCGTCGAGCGCATCGAAGCGTTGGCCGAGCGTGTGCTGCACACCGAGCTCTACGGCGAAGACGCCGCGCTGCTGCCCTACGTCGCCGCCGCGCTGCAGGTGCTGTGGACCGGCCTCGCGCGCAAAGTCAGCCGTGGCATCACGCCGCTCGACGTGCCCGGCGTCTGCCCCTGCTGCGGCTTTCCACCCGTCGCCAGCGTCGTCAGGGCGGGCGGCGCAGGTGACAACGCCATCGCCAATCTCCGCTATCTGCACTGCGCACTCTGCAACGTCGAATGGAACCTGGTGCGCGTCAAGTGCGCCGCCTGCGACAGCACGGCGGGCATCGCCTACCAGGAACTGGCGGGCCAAGGCGTCAAGCCGCAAAGCGCCGCAAGTGGCGTTCGCGCCGAAACCTGCGACGGCTGCAAAAGCTACCTGAAGATCGTTTATCAAGAAAAAGGCGGCGTCGATCCGGTCGCCGACGATCTCGCCACCCTCGCGCTCGACATTCTCGTCGACGAGGCCGGCTACGCCCGCGCCGGCCCCAACCTGCTGTTCGTGCCCGGCGGCTGACCGGAAACCCTGACGCATGAAACCGTTCGTTCCATCGATCAAACCCTAGCGCAGACATGACGGCGAAAGATCACTTCATCGATAGGCTTCGGTTCCTGGCCATTGCGCTTGTGTTGCTGCCGGCAAGCTTTGCGCAGGCGGCACCTGATGAGAAAAATCCAATCGCCAATGTGAAAATCGAGCTTCTCGATGGCAAAGAAATAAGGCTTTCGCAGTTTGCGGGGAAAAAATATGTCTACCTAAAGTTCTGGGCAAGTTATTGCGAAGAGTGCATTCGGCAAATGCCGCATCTGCAGAAAACATACTCGGACTACCATGAAGACGTGGAAGTCATTGCCGTTAACCTGGGCATTGATGACGATAAGAAATCGGTCTCGGCCATCAAGAGAAAATTCAACTTAACGCTGCCGATCGCCATCGACAAGTCCGGCGAGCTCGCCAAAGCCGTTAACTTGATAGCGACTCCCTTGCATGTGTTGATCGACAAACAGGGAAATGTCGTCTACAAGAAATATGTCAATACCGATGGCATTGACCAAAGACTGGCTTTCATTAAAAACGGCAAGCCCATCGTCGCCGACAAGGTAACGGTCGAAAAGCAAGAATCCTCAATCGACATGGGCCATTACAAGGAAAAACCAACCGCCCTGTTCTTTGTGGCCACGTGGTGCGACTGGTACTTGGCAACATCCCGCCCGGATGCCAGCAAAAATTGTGTTTCATCGCAGAAAATCGTTAACAGATTGCAGTCCGAATATCCGCAGATAAACTGGCTGGGGATCGCCACACGACTTTGGAGCGCGGAAAGCGACGTGGCGGATTACCGCAAGAAATTTTCAGTCGCTTTTCCGGTGGCCATCGACGCCAGCAATGAAATCACTTTCTCGTATCAGGTAAAAAACTACCCGACGCTGATTTTTCTCAAAGAGGGGAAAGAAATATACCGATCGACAAGAATCGACTACGCCGAGACGAAGAAAGCGCTTGCTCAGTTAGTCCCGCCATAGGAGGGTAGTCTCGCGATCTGCTACGGACGGTGGCTCGATGCCTTTATGTAAAGCGCTCATCCGCAGCCAGGCCGTGAAACCTTATGCCACCCATAAATCCCCAAGCCGTCATCCGGCCTGAAACCAGCGCCGACGTCGACGCCATCGCCGAGGTGACGAAGGCGGCGTTCGCGACGCTGGAAATCAGCAGCCACACCGAGCAGTTCATCGTCGCGGCGCTGCGCGCGGCGGGGGCGCTGACGGTGTCGCTGGTCGCGGTATTGGACGGGCGCGTAGTCGGGCATATCGCCTTCTCGCCCGTGACCCTCTCGGACGGCACGCCCGGCTGGTACGGCCTGGGACCCGTGTCGGTACTGCCGGCGCAGCAACGGCAGGGCATCGGCAAGGCGCTGATCGCGGAAGGGCTGGCGCGCCTGCGAGCCCTCGGCGCCCGCGGCTGCTGCCTCGTGGGACATCCGGCGTACTACACGAAGTTCGGTTTCCGGAACGCATCGGACCTGGCGGTCGAGGGCGTGCCGCCGGAAGTTTTCTTCGCCCTTGCTTTCGACGGCAAGCTGCCGCGAGGCATCGTCGCCTTCCACGAAGGCTTCGCGGCAACCGGCTGACGATCGAATCGCCCATGGCCTCCGACCGCGAATTCGTCGAATACGTCTGCGATCAGCTGGGCGGTGCGGGACGCATCGCCTACCGGAAAATGTTCGGCGAAGCGGCGGTCTACTGCGAAGGCAAGGTCGTCGCGCTGGTCTGCGACAACCAACTGTTCGTCAAGCCGACCCCAGGGGGGCGGGCGATCATCGGCCGGGTCGTCGAAGGCTTGCCCTATCCCGGCGCCAAGCCGTGGTTCCTGATCGAGGATCGGCTCGACGACCGCGAGTTCCTGGCCCGGCTGATCCGCGTCACGCATGCCGAACTGCCCTTGCCGAAGCCGAAAAAGCCGAAGGCGCGGAAGTCTGCGCCGTAAAGTCAGCCGTGGCGATGCGCCGGACGGGAACCATTTCGCCGGTTTTCATGTCACCATCGCACACTGAACGATAAAAAAGGAGGGCTCCCCAATGAAACGACTGTTGTTTGTTCTGGCCGCGCTGCTGGCGGCTTTCGCCCTGCCGGCGCGGGCGGACCATCTCGACGGCATCGTGCCGCTGGCAAAGGACGACCTGGCCGCGGTCAGCCAACTGAAGGCGATGCCCGACCGGCACGCCATGTTGTACTTCGGCGACCACGACAACTGAGGGGCTTGCCGCTACACCGTGCGTGTGCTGAGCGAGCCCGAAGTCAAAGCGCAGTATTTCAAGCATTATGTCGGCGTCCACGCCGATTTCGGCGAACTGCAATTCGACGACCAGGATCCGCGTCATTCGATGATCGCGCGCTACAACCCGAGAAAGCTGAGGCCCGTGCTGGTCTTTCTCGACCCGCAGGGCAAGGAAGTGGCCCGGCATCACGGTGGCCTGAAGTCGAAGGAAGAGGCGCTGCTGCTCGACCGCTTCGTCTCGGAGCGGCATTATCTGAAGACGGACTTCAAGACCTTCCGGGCTTCGGCGGGATGACGCCGCCGGCTCAAGCGGCGGCGACGACCGCCAAAATGCGTCATCCGGGCTGGGCACTGGCCTCCATCGCCGTGCTGTCGCTGATCTGGGGCTACACTTGGGTGCTGGCCAAACAAGGACTAGCGTACGCGCCGCCCTTCGCCTTCGCCGCCGAGCGCAGCCTGGGCGGCGCCGCGGCAACCTTCCTGGCACTGATGCTGCTCGGCCGGTCCATGCGCCTGGAGGCGCCCTGGCAGACGCTGCTCATCGGCGTGGTGCAGACCGGCGGTTTCATCGGCTTGCAGACCTGGGCGCTGGTCGAAGGCGGTGCCGGCAAAACGGCGGTGCTGATCTTCACCATGCCGATCTGGACGCTGCTGATGGCCTGGCCTTTCCTCGGCGAACGCATCCGCGGCGCGCAGTGGCTGGTGGCGGCCGCCATGCTGGTCGGTTTGGCGCTGATCATCGAGCCTTGGAACATGGACACCAGCCCGTTAAGCAAAGCCCTTGGCGTGGCGGCGGCCGTTTCTTGGGCAATCGGCACCATCCTGATCAAACGGTTACTGGCGCGTCGAAAGGTCGACTTGCTGTCGCTGACGGCGTGGCAGATGCTGTTCGGCGCGCTGGCCTTGGTGCTGGTGGCCGGAGTTCTGGCCGAACCGCAGACGCACTGGACGCCGGCCTTCATCGCGATCCTGGCCTTTATCGCCATCATTAGCACCGCCCTCTGCTGGGGCTTATGGGCCTGGATTCTCGATCGCGTGCCGGCCTGGGAAGCCAGCCTGTCGGTGCTCGGCACGCCGGTGGTGGCCATTGCCTCCTCGCGGCTGGTGCTGGACGAGGGCTTCAGCATCGCCGAAGTGTCCGGCATGGTGCTGATCGGCACCGGCCTGGCCTCGCTGTCGCTGCTCGGCTGGATCGCCAGCCGCCGCGCAAGCCGCTAGACGAACGGCGGGCCGGCGAGCCGCGCGGCTCGCGCTTCGTCCGCCGCGTGGCGCTGCCGACCCGTGGCCAGTTCGTAAATGCGCAACAGGTCGTCCTCGGACACGTCGATGAAGGAGTCCATCTGCGTCAGGGCATAGACGAAATCCTCGTGCGAAATGGCGGCATAGCCCGGCTCGGCTCGGGCCGGCGGCGCCGATGGCCGCATCAGGGACACGGGGTAGCGGCGCCAGGAAAACACGAAGTTGAACGCCACCGCCACCGCGAGCATGATCAGCACGTTGAGCATGAGCGGCGCGACGACAAATCCGTACCCCATGGTCCGTACCGTTTCATTGCCGAGCGACGCTGCCAGGGCCGTCGCGCCCGCGGGCGGGTGCAAGCAGCGCAGGTAGTGCATGACGCCGATCGAAAGCCCCACCCCCAGGCTGCCCGCCAGCGTGGCGCTGGGGATGTACCGCAGGCAGGTGATGCCGATGAGGCCCGACACCAAATGACCGCCGAGCAGCGGCCACGGCTGCGACAATGGGCCGTGGGGTACCGCGAAGAGCATGACGGCCGTGGACCCCATCGAGAACAGCATGATGGGCGAGACGCCATCGTCGAGCATGGCCTTGCTGACCGCATAGACCAAAAAAATGGCGAGAAAGCCGCCCAGCGCCGACACCAGGCGTTCGCGATGGCTGACCGGGCTCAGCTCGATGCCCAGCGCCTTGAGCCATGTGGACTCCGACAGTCGTTTCCCGGTGCTCATCCTCGCTCCCAGAGGGTTGCCGAATCGGCTTGCAGTCTAAACGAAGCCTTCTCATCGCACGGCGCGCTGGAGTAAACTGGTCCCATCTTCGTTTCTGCCCGGTGCGGGTGAAACCATGACCCACGACCTCGCCAAGCTCCCCTCCGTCGACCGCCTGCTCGCGAAGGCAGCGGTCGCCGCCCTGATCGAAACCCACGGCCGCGCCCTCGTCGCCGGCGTCGTGCGCGACACGCTGGCCGCCGCGCGCAACGCAGCGCTTGCCGGCGCGCCGCTGCCGGACGAAAGCGCGCTGCTGGCGAAAGTCAGCCATGGCGTGACGCTGACGACGCGGCCGAAGCTGCGCGCCGTCTTCAACCTCACCGGCACGGTGCTGCACACCAACCTCGGCCGCGCCGCGCTGCCCGAGGAAGCCGTCGAGGCGCTCATCACCGCCGCCCGATCGCCCTGCGCGCTCGAATACGACCTCGAGTCGGGCGGTCGCGGCGACCGCGACGACATCGTGAAGGACCTGCTGTGCGAACTCACGGGCGCCGAGGCGGCGACGGTGGTGAACAACAACGCCGCGGCCGTCTTTCTGCTGCTCAACACGCTGGCGCAGCGGAAGGAAGTCGTCGTTTCGCGCGGCGAACTGATCGAGATCGGCGGCGCCTTCCGCGTGCCCGACATCATGAAGCGCGCCGGCGCGAAGCTGGTCGAGGTCGGCACCACCAACCGCACGCACCTGAGAGATTTTGCGGAAGCGATAGGCCATGGCGGGCCGCGCACGGCGATGCTGATGAAGGTGCATGCCAGCAACTACGCCATCCACGGCTTCACGCACGCGGTGCCCGAAGCGGAACTGGCGGCGCTGGCGCATGAGCGCGGCCTGCCCTTCGTCGTCGATCTGGGCAGCGGCACGCTGACCGACCTCGCCGCCTTCGGCCTGCCGCACGAGCCGACGCCGCGCGAAGCCATTGCCGCCGGCGCGGACCTCGTCACTTTCTCCGGCGACAAGCTGCTCGGCGGCCCGCAGGCCGGGCTGCTGGTCGGTCGCAAGGAGTTGATCGCCCGCATCAAGAAGAATCCCTTGAAGCGCGCGCTGCGCGTCGGCAAGCTGACGCTCGCCGCGCTCGAAGCCGTGCTGCGCCTCTACCGCGATCCCGACCGCCTGGCCGGCCGGCTGACGGCGCTCGCCCAGTTGACGCGCACCGAAGTCGACATCCGCACCGCCGCCGAGCGCCTGCTGCCAGCCGTTCAGACGGCGGTGGCAACGCTGCCGGTGACGGTCGGCATCGTCGCGCTCAAGTCGCAGATCGGCTCCGGCTCGCTGCCGGTCGACCGCCTGCCTTCGGCCGGACTCGCCATCCGTCCGCAAGGAAAGAAAAGCGGCGTGCTCAACCGCATCGAGTCGGCGCTGCGCGCATTGCCCCGACCAATCATCGGCCGCATCGAGGACGGCGCCCTGCTGCTCGACCTGCGCTGCCTCGCCGCGCACGAGGAAGCGGTATTCATCGCCGCGCTGGACGCATTCCGATGCGCATAGCCACATGTTGATAGGAACGGCCGGCCACATCGACCACGGCAAGACGACGCTGGTGAAGGCGCTCACCGGCGTCGACGCCGACCGCCTGCCCGAGGAAAAGGCGCGCGGCATCACGCTCGACCTCGGCTACGCCTACCGCCAGTTACCCGGCAAGGAAAATGAGGGTTCGGTGCTCGGCTTCGTCGACGTGCCCGGCCACGAGAAGCTGATCCACAACATGCTGGCCGGCGCCACCGGCATCGACTTCGTGCTGCTGGTGGTGGCCGCCGACGACGGTCCGATGCCGCAGACGCGCGAGCACCTCGAGCTCGTCGACCTGCTCGGCTTGTCGCAGGGCGCGGTGGCGCTGACGAAATGCGACACCGTGGATGCGGCGCGCATCGAGGCGGCCCGGCGCGAAGTCGCGGCTCTGCTGGCGGAAACCTCACTGGCCGATGCGCCCGTGTTTCCACTCTCGGCGACGAACGGCGATGGCGTGCCGGCCCTGCGCGCGCACCTCGAAGCCGTCGCCGCACGACATCGCGCACGCTCCGCCACCGGCCGCTTCCGTCTCGCCATCGACCGCCGCTTCACGCTGCCCGGCATCGGCACCGTGGTCACCGGCACGGCGCACGCGGGGAAAGTCAGCCTTGGCGACACGCCGCTGATTTCGCCGCCAGGGCGAAACGGGCAAATGAGGGCGCGCGTGCGCAGCCTGCACGTGCAGGACCGGCCGGCAGAGTCTGGGCAAGCCGGCGACCGCTGCGCGCTGGCGCTGGCCGGCGATTTCGGCAAGGAGGACATCGCCCGCGGCATGTGGGTCGTCGCGCCCGAACTGCACCATCCCATCACGCGCTGCCACGCCGAGATCCGCGTGCCGGCAAGCCAGCCGGAACTGGAGCACTGGCGCGCGGTGCACGTGCATCTCGCCGCCGCCGACGTCACCGGCCGCGTCGCCCTGCTCGACTGCGCGAAAGTCAGCCCCGGCGGCACAGCGTTGGCCGAGATCGTCCTCGACCGCGAGATTCTCGCGCTGCGCGGCGACCGCTTCATCCTGCGCGATGCCGCCGCTCAGCGTACCGTTGCCGGCGGCCGCGTGCTCGACATCTTTCCACCGACGCGCCGCAAGCGCGCGCCGGAGCGCTTGGCGCTGCTCGCCGCCATGCGCGACGACGATCCCGCCGCGACGCTGGCGCCGCTCGCCGAACGCAGCCCGGCCGGCATCGACCTGATGCGCTTCGCCGTCAACTGGAATCTCGACGAGGCTGCCGCGCAAGCCTTGTGGCGGCGCGCCGGGCTGCGCGTAATCGGCGATGTCGGCTTCGCCGAAACCGGCTGGGCGGCTTTGCGCACCCGCCTGCTCGAGGCGCTGGCGCGCGAGCACGAGCGCGCGCCGGACATGGCCGGCGTCGAGCGCGAACGGCTGCGCCGCATGACGCTGGCGACGCTGCCGCGCACCGCCTTCGA
>JAGVUA010000153.1 GCA_019136545.1 Betaproteobacteria bacterium | reverse complement strand
GCGCGCTCGACCGGCTTGCCTTTGGAGGCTTCGTCGCCGTCGCTCGCCGACCCGAGCGCTTCGTCATAGTCGGCGTGGTGGTATTGCACGTTCTCGACCTGCGGGTGATGCTGTTCCGCTTCCTCGATCTGCTGTTCCGAGCGGACCTCGACGGTCATCAACAGCTTGGTCACCTCGGTGCGGACGATCTGCAGCAGGTTTTCGAATAGCTCGAACGCTTCGCGCTTGTATTCCTGCTTGGGATTCTTCTGCGCGTAGCCGCGCAGATGGATGCCCTGGCGCAGGTGATCGAGCGCCGCAAGATGCTCGCGCCAGTGCGTATCGAGGCTCTGCAGCATGACGTTGCGCTCGAAGCCGGCCCAGGCCTCGGCCGGCACCTGCTCCTTCTTGGCGTCATAGGCGCTGTCGGCGGCGGCGATGATGCGCTTGAGGATATCGTCGTCGGCCAAGTTGGCCTCGGCCTTGAGCCATTCCCCGACCGGCAACTTGAGCTGCATCTCTCCGGCGAGCGCCGTCTCCAGGCTCGCGATGTCCCACTGCTCCTCGACGCTTTCCGCCGGCACGTAGAGGCGGAAAGTGTCGTGCACCAGGCCCTGGCGCATGGCGGTGACCGTCTCGGTGATGTCCTCGGCGTCGAGCAGCTCGTTGCGCTGCTGGTAGATGACCTTGCGCTGGTCGTTGGCGACGTCGTCGTATTCGAGCAGCTGCTTGCGGATGTCGAAGTTGCGCTGCTCGACCTTGCGTTGCGCCGATTCGAGCTGGCGCGTCACCAGCGGATGTTCGATCGGCTCGCCCTCGGGCAGCGCCACCAGCTTCGAACTCATGATCGCCTTCAGCCGATCGCCGCCGAAGATCTTCATCAGCGGGTCTTCGGCCGAAAGATAGAAGCGGCTGGAGCCGGGATCGCCCTGGCGGCCGGAGCGGCCGCGCAGCTGGTTGTCGATGCGCCGCGATTCGTGCCGCTCGGAGCCGATGATGTGCAGGCCGCCCGCAGCCAGTACCTGGTCGTGCAGCTTTTGCCAGTCGCCGCGCAGGGTGGCGATGGTCGCCTCCTTGTCGTCGTGCGACAAGGCTTCGTCGTCGCGGATGGCGGTGATCCGTTTTTCGATGCTGCCGCCGAGCACGATGTCGGTGCCGCGGCCGGCCATGTTGGTGGCGATGGTGATGACGCCGGGCCGGCCGGCCTGGACGACGATCTCCGCCTCCTTGGCATGCTGCTTGGCGTTCAGCACCTGGTGCGGCAGTTTTTCCTTGTCCAGCAGGCCGGAAAGCAGCTCCGAGCTTTCGATGGAGGTGGTGCCGACCAGCACCGGCTGGCCGCGCTGATGGCAATCCTTGATGTCGGCGATGATCGCCGCGTGCTTTTCGTGCGCGGTACGGAAGATCTGGTCGTTGGCGTCCTTGCGCACCATCGGCTTGTTGGTGGGGATGACCACCGTTTCGAGGCCGTAGATCTGGTGGAACTCGTAGGCTTCGGTGTCGGCCGTGCCGGTCATGCCGGCCAGCTTGCCGTACATGCGGAAATAGTTCTGGAAGGTGATCGACGCCAGCGTCTGGTTCTCGGATTGGATGGCCACGCCTTCCTTGGCTTCCACGGCCTGGTGCAGGCCTTCCGACCAACGCCGGCCGGCCATCAGGCGGCCGGTGAATTCGTCGACGATCACGACTTCGCCGTTCTGCACCACGTACTGCTGGTCGCGGTGGAACAGGTTGTGCGCGCGCAGCGCGGCGTAGAGATGATGCACCAGCAGAATGTTGGCCGGTTCGTACAGGCTGGCGCCCTCGGTCAGCAAGCCCATCTGCGCCAGGATCCGCTCGGCTTTTTCGTGGCCTTCCTCGGTCAGCAGCACCTGGTGCGACTTGAGGTCGACCGTGTAATCGCCGGTGTCCTTGTCTTCCTGCGTCTTCGCCGCCTCGCCGATAGTCAGCAGCGGCGGCACGGCGTTCATCTTGACGTAGAGGTCGGTGTGGTCCTCGGCTTGGCCGGAGATGATCAGCGGCGTGCGCGCCTCGTCGATGAGGATCGAGTCCACTTCGTCGACGATGGCGTAGGCGAGGCCGCGCTGGACGCGTTCGGCCGGCGAATACACCATGTTGTCGCGCAGATAGTCGAAACCGAATTCGTTGTTGGTGCCGTAGGTGATGTCGGCGGCGTAGGCCGCCTGCTTCTGCTCGTGCGGCATCTGCGAAAGATTGACGCCGACGCTCAGGCCGAGGAAGCGGTGCAGCCGGCCCATCCATTCGGCGTCGCGGCTGGCAAGATAATCGTTGACGGTGATGATATGGACGCCCTTGCCGGTCAGGGCATTCAGGTAGGCAGGCAGGGTCGCCACCAGCGTCTTGCCCTCGCCGGTGCGCATTTCGGCGATCTTGTTGTTGTGCAGCACCATGCCGCCGATCATCTGCACGTCGAAATGACGCATGCCGAGGACGCGCTTGCCGGCTTCGCGGACCACCGCGAACGCCTCGGGCAGGAGGTTGTCGAGCGTTTCCCCCTTGGCCAGGCGCGCCCTGAACTCGTCGGTCTTGTCGCGCAACTGCTCGTCGCTCAACGCTTCCAGCGCCGGCTCGAAGCTGTTGATCTTGCTGACCGCCTGGGAATACTGCTTGATCAGCCTATCGTTGCGGCTGCCGAAAATCTTCTTGAGAAGGCCGGAAATCATGGGGTGGCCGCCCTATGCGGGTAAAACGATGATTTTACCATGCGGCGTCCGGCTGGCCCCGCCGGGGGATTACCGCGAAACGGAATGCCGATGCCCTTGGCTCGCCGTATTTTCCTGCGCCAGTTCCAGGAAGCGATTGGGATCGTGCGCGACGCCCTTGACGCGCACCTCGAAATGCAGGTGCGGCCCGGTCGAACGTCCCGTCGAGCCGACTTCCGCCACCACCTGGCCACGCTTGACCAGGGCACCCGGCTGCACCAGGATCTTCGAACAATGCGCATAGCGCGTCACCAGATCGTCCCCATGATCGATATCGACCACGTTGCCGTAACCGGGATGTTTTTCGACATTCACCACGATTCCGGCGGCGGCGGCGCGGATCGGCGTCCCCACTTCCGCGGTGAAATCGACGCCTTCATGCATGGCCCTTTCGCCGGTGATGGGATCCAGCCGCACGCCGAAACTCGAGGCATTCCATGCCACATCGACCGGCAGCGACGTCGGCAGCCGGTTCTTGCGGATGCGCTCTTCGAGCAGGTGCGTTTCCAGCAGCGACAAAGCGTCGTTTTTGGCTTCCAGCCGACGCGACAGCGCCTCGAGGGCATCGCGGAGGTTGTCCGGAGAAAGGGGCTGCGGGTCGATCAATGGTCCGCCGCGGCCATCGTGGCCCTTCTCCAGAAGCCGAAGTTCCTGGGGCTTGATCCCTGCCACTGCCGCCAGACGCTCGCCCATGGAATCGAGCCTCAACAGCTGCGCCTGCATTTCACCCAGGCGCACGGCCATGGCATTGAGGTTCTCGCGCACGAATTGCCGGCTCTCTTGCGCCTGTTCCGCGGTCATCGCCTGTACCAGCTTTTCGAGGAAAGGCAGCCGGATCTCGGCCGCGTGACGCACCGTCACATAGGAAAACAGCGACGAAAGCGCCAGAACGAAAAAGACCAACGCCACCACGGCCGTGACGATGTGGCGCCAGGTCAGCACAATGGTCTTGGCCGTTGCCAGCCTGTCGGAGACGAGAATAATATGCACGTCCCTGCTCCTTTCCGAGCTCGCTGCCGAGGTTTCCCATCATGCCCCGCCTAGCCCGCAGCCTCGAAGACTGCCTGCTGGCCGACACTGGTCTGGCTCGGCTTTCTGCTCATGCGCGGCGCCTCTTGAGGCTCCAGCGGGTTTTTCTGTCCGCGACGCCGCTCGCGCTGCAATCGCGAATTGCCAATCTCAGGTCGGGGAGAATCGTCATCCACGCGCGCAACAGCGCCGTAGCGGCGAAACTCAGGCAAATCGAACCCCGTTTGACGGATGTTTTTCGTTCAGAGGCGGCGGAGGTTACCGGAATCGATATCCGGGTGCAACCGAATCGGCCAACAGAGGCGCGCACCGCGCATCATCGCCAAGCCGGGATTGGGCAGAACCAGAAGCGTGCGCTCACATCGTTTGCGGCAAGCCTGCCGGCGGACTCGCCCCTCGGCAATGCCCTGAAAAAACTGGTGGATCAGGCCTAAACGACGATGATGCGCTCGAGGAACATGAGCGCCAACACGACCAGGGCGAACATCAAGGCGTACTTGGCGATGCGCGCCGACAGTCGCAAATAGCGTTTGTCGCCGGAAAACAGGTAGGCGACGACACCCGCACCGATCGCGATGACCGTCAGTACGCCGACGATCCTCAGGATCAACACTAGGCGGCCTGCGGATAGAGGTTGAGAATCCGGGCCGGTGCCAGTTCAGGACGCTCGAACGTAGCCCACTCCCAAGCGCTGGCGTCGCCCAGCAACGCGCGGAGCAACTGGTTGTTCAGCGCATGGCCTGATTTGTAGGCCGAAAAGGCGCCGAGCAGCGGATGCCCGGCGAGATAAAGGTCGCCGATCGCGTCGAGCACCTTGTGGCGGACGAACTCGTCGGGCAAACGCAGGCCTTCGACGTTCAGCACGCGATACTCGTCCATCACGATGGCGTTGTCCAGGCTGCCGCCGAGCGCCAATCCCTGGGAACGCAAGGCCTCGACATCCTGGGTGAACCCGAAGGTGCGCGCCCGGGCAATGTCGCGAACGTACTTGTCGTCGGCAAAATCCATCGTCACCCGCGTGCCCGACTGGTCGACGGCCGGATGATTGAAAAGAATGGAAAAACTCACCCGGAAACCTTCGTACGGCTCAAGCCGCGCCCATTTGTCGCCATCCCGGAACTCGACGGGCTTGAGGACGCGAATGAACCGCTTCGCAGCGGCCTGCTCCTCGATACCCGCCGACTGCAGGAGGAAAACGAAAGGTCCGGCCGAGCCGTCCATGATCGGAATTTCCGCCGCATCGACATCCACGTACAGGTTGTCGATGCCAAGGCCCGCCAGCGCCGACATCAGATGCTCGACCGTGCCCAGCTTGACGCCATCCCGCTCCAGGCACGACGCCATGCGCGTATCGCCGACGCCGTAGGGATCGGCCTTCAGCTCAACCGGCGGATCGAGATCGACGCGTCGGAAAACGATGCCGGTATCGGGGGCGGCCGGGCGCAACAATAGCGTGACCTTGAGGCCGGAATGGAGTCCGACCCCGGTGGTACGGGTAATGGCCTTGAGCGTGCGTTGCCGAAGCATTTGGCTCTTGCTCTGTATAAGGGTTTGTCAAAAAACACGCAACCGCTTATGGTAATCCAAAATCTTGCCGACTTTCGCTTCAGGGGGAGGCGATCCCCCGAAGCGACGGCTCGGCGCTCGCTTAGTCGGCCTGCCGCATCAGGAAGGCCGGAATGTCGTAACGATCCATGCCGCTGTCCACCATGGCCTTCACCGCGGCATTGCGGGTCCGGCCCGAGGTGAACACATCGGGCAGTGCGGCGCCGCCGTCGAAGGTCTGCGTGGCGACCGGCTCGACGTAGAGGCGATCATCGGTACCGGTGCGCAGACCGTAAGTCGGCACGGGTTCGAGTTTCGGTTGTTGCCTGACCGCCGCCTTCACCCCCAGGCCGGTGGCCACTACCGTCACCCGCAACTGGTCGTCCATGTCGTCGTCGAATACCGTACCGAAAATCACGGTGGCCTCTTCGTGGGTGTAGGCCTTGATGGTGCCCATCACTTCCTTGACCTCCTTCATGCCGAGGCCGCGGCTCGCCGTGATGTTGACCAGCACGCCGCGCGCGCCGGACAGTTCGACGCCTTCGAGCAGCGGACTGGCAACGGCCGCTTCGGCGGCCAGTCGAGCGCGGTCGACGCCGGCGGCGCTAGCGGAACCCATCATGGCCTTGCCCATCTCGCCCATGACCGTGCGCACGTCCTCGAAGTCGACGTTCACGAGCCCGGGGACATTGATGATTTCGGCAATGCCGCCGACGGCGTTGCGCAACACATTGTCGGCCGCCATGAAGGCTTCCTGCATGCTGACGTCGTCGCCCAGCACTTCCATCAGCCGCTCGTTGAGAATGACGATCAGCGCATCGACATACTGCTGCAATTCGCCCAGGCCTTCCTCGGCCAGGCGCATGCGCTTGCCTTCGAACTCGAAGGGTTTGGTCACGACCGCTACCGTCAGTATCCCTTTCTCGCGCGCCACCTCGGCGACCACCGGCGCGGCGCCCGTACCCGTGCCGCCGCCCATGCCCGCGGTGATGAACACCATGTGCGCGCCCTCGAGCGCGTTGGCGATGCGCTCACGGTCCTCGAGCGCCAGCGCGCGCGCCTTCTCCGGCTTGCCGCCGGCACCCTGGCCGGGGCCCAGCTGCAGCTTGACGTCGGCGGACGACAGGTTGAGGGACTGGCAATCCGTGTTGCAGCAGATGAACTCCACGCCCTGCACCCCTTCGCGGATCATGTGCTCGACGGCATTGCCGCCGGCACCCCCGACACCGATGACCTTGATGACGGTGCCGCTGGGTTCCATATCAACAATTTCAAACATGCTCGCCTCCTTGTTGTTGCAATTCAAAAATTCTTGCCAAACCATGCCCGCATGCGGGCCACGGTTTGCCGAAGCGTCGCGGGACCCTGCGCCTTCAAGCCCCGTTTTTTCTGCGCCATGCCTTCAAGCAACAGGCCGACCGCGGTCGCGTAGCGCGGGTTGCGCACGATGTCGCGCAGGCTGCCTTCGTAGCGTGGCAGGCCGAGCTTGACCGTGTTGTGGAAGACCTCCTCGCCCAGCTCGACCATGCCCGGCATGGCGGCGGAGCCGCCGGTCAGCACGATGCCGGCCCGCAGAAGCCGCTCGTAGCCGCTGCGCACCAACTCCTCGCGCACCATCTGATAGATCTGCTCGATGCGCGGCTGAACGAAGCCCGCCAGCGTCTGGCGGCTCAATTGCGAGGAGGGACGATCGCCGACGCCCGGCACGTCGATCATCTCTTCCGGGTCGGCCAGCTGCTGAAGCGCCACGCCGTAACGGATCTTGATGTCCTCCGCATCCGGTGTCGAGGTACGCAGGGCGATGCCGATGTCCGAAGTGATCTGGTCGCCGGCGACGGGAATCACGGCGGTGTGGCGGATGGCGCCCTGGGTGAATACCGCGATGTCGGTCGTGCCGCCGCCGATGTCGACCAGGCAGACGCCGACATCCTTCTCGTCATCGGTCAGCACGGCCAGGCCCGAGGCCAGCGGCTGCAACACCAGGTCGACGACTTCAAGGCCGCAGCGGTGCACGCACTTGACGATGTTCTGCACCGCCGTCACGGCGCCGGTCACCAGGTGCACCTTGACTTCGAGCCGACGGGCGTCCATGCCGATGGGTTCCTTGACGCCATCCTGGCCATCGACGATGAACTCCTGCACCAGCGTGTGCAGGATCTGGTCGTCGGCGGAAATCGGCGTGGCGTTGGCGGCCTCGATGGCCCGCTCGACATCGTACTGGGTGACCTCCTTTTCGCGCACCACGGCCATGCCGTTGGAATCCTTGCTCTTGATGTGCGCGCCGGCGATGCCCGTATAAACCTCCTTCACCTTGCAGCCGGCCATCAGCTCGACTTCCTGCACGGCGCGGGAAATGGCGTCCACCGTCGCCTCGATGCTGACGACGACGCCGCGCTTCAGCCCCTTGTCCTTGTTCTCCTCGAACTGGTGGCTGCCGATGCCGAGAATCGCCAGCTGCCCTTCCGGATTCAACTCGGCCACCACGGAGACGATCTTCGAGGTGCCGATGTCGAGCCCGACGATGAGATCGCGTTTGCTGTCCTTGCTCATGATTTGGAGTCCGGGCGCGCCGGTTTCAGCGCAAAGCCGTTGGGATAGCGCATGTCGGCCACGCGCACGCCTTCCAGGCGGGCACGCTCGCGCGCCGGGCGGTAGTAGGCAACGAAGCGGGCAAGGCGCTCATCGAGCGGGTGCTTGGCCTCGTCGCGCCCCAGTTCAAGCACGATGCCGTCGTCGAGTTTCAGTTGCCAGGCTTCCCGGCTCGACAACACCACGCGCTCCGGCTTGCGGCCGAGCGCCGCGAGCGTCCGTTCGAACTCCCGAAAGCGGGCCAGCACCAGCGGCGCCGAGCCTTCGGGTCCTGCGAACACGGGCAATTCGGTCTCGCTGGCGGCGGCAAACACCTCGCCATAGCCATTGACCAGGCGCGACTCGCCGTCCGCCTGTTTCCAGCGCGCCACCGCCTCGTGTTCCTCGATGCGCAGGTCCAGGGCGTCCGGCCAGCGCCGCCGCACTTCGGCGCGGCGGACCCACGGAAGTTTCTCATAGGCCGCGCGGGCGCCATCGAGATCGATGGTGAAGAAGTTGCCCGTCAGCGCGATGCGCGTCGCTTGTTCGAGCTGGGCGAGCGTCACCTGCTCGATGCGGCCGTCGACCACGACCTGGTGCAGTTGAAAGACAGGCAGGCGCTGCAGCACGGACGACGCGGCCCAGGTCAGCCCCGTCACGGCCAGCACCAGCAAGGTATCCGCCACCAGGTTGATGAGCGCCGGCCGGTCCCAAAAGCCATCCGTGGCCGGCTCCGGCGCCTGGTTGCGCTTGGTCTTCGCCCTAGCCATGCGCGGCCATCTCCAGAACCCGAAGCACCAGCGCCTGGAACGACAGGCCGGCAGCCCCTGCCGCCATCGGCAACAGCGAGTGATCGGTCATGCCGGGCGACATGTTGGACTCCAGGCAATAGGGGCGCCCCTGGCCATCGAGCATGACATCGACCCGGCCCCAGCCGCGCCCCCCCAGCACCTCGAAGGCTTGCAGCGCCAGCGCGCGCATCGCTTCCTCCTGCGCTTGCGTGAAGCCGCTGGGAATCAGGTAGCGGGTGTCGTTGCGGAAGTACTTGGCGTCATAGTCGTAGAAGTCGGTGGCCGGCACGATGCGGATGACGGGCAGGGCCTGGCCACCGAGTATGCCCACCGTGAACTCGCCGCCGGACAGGAAGCGCTCGGCGATCACGAGCGCGTCATGCTGGGCCGCCGTCTGGTAGGCATGAGGAAGTTCCGCCGCGGAACGCACCTTGCTGATGCCGATGCTCGAGCCTTCGTTGGCCGGCTTGACGAACAGCGGCAGCCCCAGGCGATCGGCCACCGCCTGCCAGTCGCTGGCGGCCGTCAGGATGACGCACTCGGGCACCGGCAGTCCCGCCGCCTGCCAGCACAGCTTGCTGCGCCATTTGTCCATGGCCAGCGCCGAGGCCAGCACGCCGCTGCCCGTGTAGGGAATGCGCATCAGGTCCAGCGCGCCCTGGAGGCGGCCGTCCTCCCCGCCACGACCGTGGAGGGCGATGAACGCCTTTTCGAAACCCTCGTCCCTGAGCGCGGCCAGCGGACGCTCGGCCGGATCGAACGCGTGGGCATCGACGCCGGCCTGGCAGAGCGCGGCGAGCACGGCATGGCCGCTCCTCAGCGAAACCTCGCGCTCCGCCGAATCGCCGCCGAACATCACCGCCACCTTGCCGAACTTCACGCTGCCTCTCCCACGATACGCACTTCGCGCATCAGCTCGACACCGAACCGCTGGCGCACCTCGGCCTGCACTCGGCCGATCAGACGTTCTATCGCAGCGGCGCTCGCCTTGCCCCCCGGATTAACGATGAAATTCGAATGCTTTTCGGAAACCCGCGCGCCGTCGATCTCCTCGCCCTTCAGGCCTGCCGCCTCGATCAAGCGCGCGGCATGGTCGCCCGGCGGATTGCGGAACACCGAACCGGCGTTCGGCAAGTCGAGCGGCTGGCTGGCCATGCGCTTGTCCAGCAGCTCGGCGATCCGTGCGCGCGCCGCCGCGCCGTCGCCGGACGTCAGGCGCAACCAGGCGCCGGCAAAGATTTCATCGGTCGCCCGCTTGAGGCCGACATGGCGATAGCCGATCGAGAACTCCTCCGGTTGCCGCTCGACCAGCGCGCCACGACGCGTCAGCATCAAGGCGCGATCGACGCACTGCCAGGTTTCGCCGCCATGGCAGCCGGCATTCATCGCCAGCGCGCCGCCCATAGTGCCGGGAATGCCGGCCAGAAACTCGGCCCCGACCAGATTCAGGCTGGCCGCATAGCGCGCCACCTTCGGGCTGGCGACGCCGGCCTCGACATACAGCGTTCCGTTCGTTTCCTGCCGCTGGACATTCAATGCGCCATGGGTGAACACCATGGTGCCGTCGAAGCCGCCGTCGCGCACCAGCAAATTGCTGCCGAGCCCGACGCAGAGCAGCGGCTCGTCGGGGCGCAAGCGCGTCAGGAATTCGGCAAGATCGGCAAGATCGGCCGGGAAATAGGCGCGCGCCACCGGGCCGCCGGTCCGCCACGACACATGCCCGGCCATCGGCTCGTTCTCGACCAAGCGGCCGCGCAGTTCAGCCATGGGCCAGTTTCCCCGGCACGGCGCCGATCGAACCGGCGCCCATGGTGATGACCACATCGCCGTTGCGCGCCGCCGCCATGATGGCCTGCGGCATGGCGGCAATATCTTCGACGAAGACCGGCTCCACCTTGCCGACCACGCGAATCGCCCGCGCCAGCGTGCGGCCGTCGGCGGCGACGATCGGCGCTTCGCCCGCCGGATAGACCTCGGCCAGCAACAGGCCATCCACGCCGGAGAGCACTTTGACGAAATCCTCGAAGCAGTCGCGGGTGCGGGTGTATCGATGCGGCTGGAAGGCGAGAACGATGCGCCGCCCCGGGAACGCGCCGCGCGCGGCAGCCAGGGTGGCTGCCATTTCCACCGGATGATGGCCATAGTCGTCGATCAGCGTAAAAACGCCGTCCTCGGCGCCATCCTCCTTGCGCAGCGCCACCTCGCCATAGCGCTGGAAGCGCCGGCCGACGCCCTTGAAGTCGGCCAGCGCCTTGACGATCGCCGCGTCGCCGACACTGACTTCCGTCGCCACGGCAATGGCCGCCAGCGCATTGAGCACGTTGTGCATGCCCGGCAGGTTGAGCGTCACGTCGAAGCGCGTCGTCGTGCCGTTGGTCCGGACGCAGGTGAAATGCATGCATTCGGCGTCCGCCACGACGTTCTCTGCACGGATATTGGCTTCCTGGTCCAGCCCGTAGGTCACCACCTGCTTGGTCACGCGCGGCAGAATCTCGCGCACGTTCGGGTCGTCGAGGCAAACCACGGCTACGCCGTAGAACGGCAGACGATTGAGGAAGTCGACAAAAGCCTGTTTCAGGCGGCCGAAATCATGTCCGTAAGTCTCCATGTGGTCGGCGTCGATGTTGGTAACCACCGACACCACCGGCGACAGGAACAGGAACGAGGCATCCGACTCGTCGGCCTCGGCGACCAAAAACTCGCCCTGGCCGAGGCGAGCGTTGGCGTCCGCTGAGTTGAGGCGCCCGCCGATGACGAAGGTGGGGTCGAGTCCGCCCTCGGCCAGGCAACTGGCGACCAGGCTAGTGGTCGTGGTCTTGCCGTGCGTGCCGGCGATGGCGATGCCCTGCTGGAAGCGCATCAGTTCGGCCAGCATCTGGGCGCGCGGCACGATCGGCACGCGCCGCTCGCGCGCCGCGATCACTTCCGGGTTGTCGTCATTCACCGCCGTGGACACGACGACTGCGTCGCACGCGGCGACATGCGCCGCCGCGTGGCCGATCGACACGCGAATGCCCATGCCGGCAAGGCGGCGCGTGGTCGCGCTGGCCGCCAGGTCGGAGCCGCTGACCTCGAACCCGCGGTTGGCCAGCACCTCGGCGATGCCGCTCATGCCGGCGCCACCGATGCCGACGAAGTGGATGCGTTTTACCTTATGCTTCATGGGCGATCCCGTCGGTACTGGTGGGCGCGGCCACCCAAAGCAGGAGCGAACGCGACTGCGCGCGTTCTCTGCCGACGAAATGGACACGCTTGATCTTGTGTTTCATCTTGGCCTCATTTGGCGATGTCGATGCAGGCCTGCGCGACGGCAGCGGTGGCGTCCGGCCTGGCCAGCGCCCGCGCCTTCTCGGCCATCTGCAGCAGCTGCTGGCGCGGCAGGCGGCCGATGTCGGCCAAGCGCTCGGGCGTCAGCTGATCCTGTGGCAACAGTATGGCGGCGCCCGCCGATGCCAGGAAACGCGCATTGCCGGTCTGATGGTCGTCCACCGCGTGCGGGTAAGGCACCAGGATGCTGGCGACCCCGGCGGCGGCCAGTTCGGCCACCGTGAGCGCGCCGGCGCGACAGACCACCAGGTCGGCCCACTCATAGGCGCCGGCCATGTCCTTGACGAACGCCACCGCGTGGGCGCGCACACCAGCCCGTTCATAGGCCTGCTTCAGCGATTCCAGATGCTGCGCACCGGACTGGTGCACCACCTCGGGACGCTCGCCTTCCGGCAGCAGCGCCAGGGCGCCGGGCAACGCCTCATTGAGCGCCGCCGCGCCCAGACTGCCGCCCACCACCAGCACGCGCAACGGCCCCTGCCGGGCGGCGTAGCGTACCGCCGGCGGCGCCAGCGCGGCGATCTCCGGCCGCACCGGATTGCCCACCCATTCGCCTTTCCTCAGCGCCTCCGGGAAGCCGGTCATGATGCGATCGGCAACGCCGGCCAGTACGCGATTGGCCAGCCCGGCCACCGAGTTCTGCTCGTGCACCACCAGGGGAATGCCGGACAAGGCCGCCATCATGCCGCCGGGAAAACTGACGAAGCCGCCCATGCCGAGCGCCACGTCGGGCAGGATGCGCTTGAGTTCGCGTCGCGCCTGCGCAAACCCCCGCAACAGATTGAACGGCAGCAGCAGCTTGCGGAGAAATCCCTTGCCGCGCAGGGCGCCGAACCGTACCCAGGCCATCTCGTAGCCGTCGCTGCCATTGCCGCCGCTACCGCGCTGCGGCACCAGTTTGGCTTCCATGCCATCGCGGTTGCCCATCCAGACCACTTGCCAGCCGAGCGCCTTGAGACGGTCGGCCACGGCCAGCCCCGGCATGATGTGCCCGCCCGTGCCGCCCGCCATGATGACGATGGTCTGCCTCACGCCGACTGCCCCCGCATGAGTCGCCTGTTTTCGTAATCCACGCGCATGAGGATGGCGAGCGCGGTGCAGTTGGCGACGATGCCCGAGCCGCCGAAGCTCATCAGCGGCAGCGTCAGGCCCTTGGTCGGCAGCAGCCCCATGTTGACGCCCATGTTGATGAAGGCCTGCACGCCGAGCCAGATGCCGATGCCTTGCGCGACCAGGCCGCCGAACACGCGGTCGATCAGCAAGGCCTGGCGGCCGACGGCGAAGGCGCGCTGCACCAGCAGCCCGAACAGCACGACGACGGCGGCCACGCCGACGAAGCCGAGTTCCTCGGCGATCACGGCAAGCAGGAAGTCCGTATGGGCCTCGGGCAGATAGAAGAGTTTCTCGACGCTGGCGCCGAGGCCGACGCCGAACCATTCGCCGCGGCCGAAGGCGATCAACGCGTGCGACAGCTGGTAGCCCTTGCCGAAGGCATCCTGCCAGGGATCCATGAAGCCCAGGATGCGCTGCCGCCGGTACTCGGAAAACGTGATCAGCAAAGCGAAGCCGACCACCGCCACCACCGCCAGCAGGATGAACAGACGCGCATTGATGCCGCCGATGAACAGGATGCCGAAAGCGATGGCGGCGATGACGACGAAGGCGCCGAAGTCCGGTTCGCGCAGCAAGAGAAAGCCGACGGCGAGGATCACGCCGGCCATGGGCAGGAAACCGCGCCGAAAGCTGCCCATGGCGTCGAGCTTGCGCGTCGTGTAGTCGGCGGCGTAGAGCACCACGAGCAGCTTCATGAACTCGGAGGGCTGCAGGTTGATCGGCCCCAGCGGCAGCCAGCGCTGGGCGCCGTTCACCGAACGCCCGACATGCGGGATCAGCACGATCACCAGGAGCACCACGCCGGCCAGGAACAGCCAGGGCGCGAACTCCTGCCAGAACCTCAGCGGCACCTGGAAAGCGACCACGCCGACCACCAGGCCGATCGCCAGGAATATGGCATGCCGCAGAAGGAAATAGGTTTCCTGGTGGCCGGTGAATTTACTGCCCTCCGCCATCGCGATCGAAGCGGAATAGACCATCACCAGCCCGAGCAACAAGAGAAACAGGGTTGGCCACAACAACAGCGGATCGAGTTCCACCGGCATCGCCGCCGCACGGCGGCGCGACGTGAACACGGCGGTGTTCATGCGCCCGCTCCCAGGCGGCGCACCGCCTCGACGAATACCTGCGCGCGGTGCTCGTAGTTGCGGAACATGTCGAAGCTCGCGCAAGCCGGCGACAGCAGCACGGCGTCGCCTCGGCGTGCCGCCGCGGCTGACTTTCGGACTGCCTCGGGCAGGTCGGCGGCCGACGCCGCCGGTATGCCGCAGCCCTCGATCGATCGCCCGATCAGCGGCCCGTCGCGGCCGATCAGTACGACGGCGCGCGCGTGCCGGGCCACGGCCTCCTTGAGCGGAGAAAAATCCTGCCCCTTGCCGTCGCCGCCCAGGATCAGCACGACCTTGCGGCCCATGCCCGTCAGGGCGGCCACGGTGGCGCCGACGTTGGTGCCTTTGGAGTCGTCGTACCAGGCGACGCCGTCGATCTCGGCGACGCGTTCGACGCGGTGCGGCAAGCCGCGGAATTCGCGCAGCGCCGGCAGCAGCGCGACCGGATCGAGGCCGATGCCGGCGCACAGCGCCAGCGCCGCCATGGCGTTGGCCGCATTGTGCAGCCCCGCGATCGGCAGCGCCGAAACCGGCAACAGGAAGCGGTCGCCCAGGACCAGCCAGGGCTCGCCCCGGTTCTCGCGCAAACCGAAGTCGCCGATATCGCCCGGCGCGTCGAGGCCGAAGCTGATGATGCGCCGGCCGGAGATGGCCATGCGCTTGACGCGCGCATCGTCGCGGTTGAGCACCTGCGCGCCATCGCCTTGAAAGACGCGCGCCTTGGCGGCGGCGTAGTCGTCGAGATCGATGTAGCGGTCGAGGTGGTCGTCGCTGATGTTGAGCACGGTGGCCGCCGTCGGATTCAGCGACGCCAGCGTCTCGAGCTGGAAGCTCGACAGTTCGAGCACCCAGATCTCCGGCAGCTTGCCCTCATCCTGGCAGGCCATCAGCGCCGTCAGCGCGGCAGGGGAAATGTTGCCGGCGACGCCGGTGCGCCGCCCCGCCGCGCGGCAGAGGTGGCCGGTCAGCGCGGTCGTCGTCGTCTTGCCGTTGGTGCCGGTGATGGCGATGACCTGCGTCTGCCCCCGCACGCCGAGCGCGTCGAGCGCCCAGGCAAACAGCTCGATTTCGCCGACCACCGGAATACCGGCCGCGCGCGCGTGGATGACGAGCAGCATGCCTGGCGACAAGCCCGGCGAAAGCACCAGGAGGTCGATGCCGTCGAGCAGCGACTTGTCGCCCGTTTTTGCAAAGTCGCCGGAACGAAAGTCAGCCGTGGCGACACGCCGGCGCAGCTCGCCCAGAAACGGCGGCGCCGCGCGCGTGTCGGCGACGCGCACGCGCGCGCCGTTGCGCGCGCACCAGCAGGCGCTTGCCAGGCCGGATTCGCCGAGACCGAGAACGAGAACGTGTTTGCCGGCGAGCTTCATCGAATCTTCAAGGTCGACAGCCCGAACAGCACCAGCAGGATGGTGATGATCCAGAAGCGCACCACGACCTGCGTTTCCTTCCAGCCGCTCTTTTCGAAGTGGTGATGCAGCGGCGCCATCAGGAAGATGCGGCGACCCTCGCCGTAACGCGCCTTGGTGAACTTGAACCAGCCGACCTGGATCATCACCGAGAGCGTCTCGGCGACGAACACGCCGCCCATGATGAACAGCACGATTTCCTGCCGGACGACGACGGCGATGGCGCCGAGCGCCGCGCCGAGCGCCAGCGCCCCGACGTCGCCCATGAACACTTCGGCCGGATAGGCGTTGAACCAGAGAAAGCCGAGGCCGGCGCCCGCCAGCGCACCGCAGAACACCATCAGTTCGCCGGCGCCCGGGATGTGCGGAATCAACAGGTACCGGGCGAACACGGCGTTGCCGCTGGCATAGGCGAACAGCCCGAGCGCGGCGCCGATCATCACCGTCGGCATGATGGCGAGGCCGTCGAGGCCGTCGGTCAGATTCACCGCGTTGCTGCTGCCGACGATGACGAAGTAGGAGAGCACGATGAAACCGAAGATGCCGACCGGGTAGGAGACCTCCTTGAAGAAGGGCACGATCAGGTTGGCTTTCGCCGGCAGCTCGAGCGTGAAGCCGCTGCCCACCCATTGGAAGAACAGCTCGACCACTTTCTCGTTGTTGGGCGCCGAAATCGAGAAGGCGATGTAGATCGCGGCGACGATGCCGATCGCCGATTGCCAGAAGTACTTGGCGCCCGACGACAGTCCCTTCGGGTTGCGATAGACCACCTTGCGCCAGTCGTCCACCCAGCCGACGGCGCCGAAGCCGAGCGTCACGATCAGCACGATCCAGACGAAGCGGTTGGTCAGGTCCGCCCACAGGAGCGTCGAGACGCCGAGCGAGATCAGGATCAGCGCCCCGCCCATGGTCGGCGTGCCCGATTTGACCAGATGGGTCTGCGGACCGTCGTCGCGCACCGGCTGGCCGATTTTCTTGGCCGTCAGCCAGCGGATCAGGCCGGGGCCGAACATGAACGAGATCGAAAGCGCGGTCATGGTCGCCAGCACCGCGCGCAGGGTGATGTAGCTGAAGACGTTGAAGGCGCGGATGTCCTTCGCCAGCCATTGCGCCAATTCAAGCAGCACTTTGCCTCCCTTCCCCCCGTCCCCCTTCCCCGGGAAGGGGGTGACGGGTGTTCGCGGACGTTGCCCGCTTCGGTTCTTGGCTGCCCCCGCCTTGGGGCGGCCCAGCGGGGGGATCTTTCTCCACGATCGCCTCGACGACGCGCTCCATGCGCATGAAGCGCGAGCCCTTGACCAGCACCGTCACGCGAGGGCCGAGTTCGGCGACCAGCGCCTTGACCAGATCCTCGACCTTGCCGAAATGCGCCGCACCCTCGCCGAAGTTATGGGCGGCGGCCTCGGACAATTCGCCCAGCGCGAACAGGCGGTCGATCCCCGCGCTCTTGGCATGGCCGCCGATCTCGTCGTGGAACTGGCCCGCCGCTGCGCCGGTCTCGCCCATGTCGCCCATGACGAGAATCCGCTTCCCCAACACCTGCGCCAGCACGTCGATGGCGGCGCGCATGGAATCCGGATTGGCGTTGTAGGTATCGTCGATGACCAGCGCGCCCTTGGCACCGGCCTTCTGTTGCAGACGGCCCTTGATGCCTTCGTAGCGGGACAGCGCCTCCGCCACGGTGCCGAGGCTGACGCCGGCGGCCAGGCAGGCCGCTGCTGCCGCGGCGGCGTTTCTGGCATTGTGGCGGCCCGGTGCCGGCAACTCGAACTCGACCGTGCCTTGCGCCGCCGTCAGCGTGACCATGCTGGCAAAGCCGCGCGGGCGCGCCGTCGCCCGGACGTCGGCATCGACATCGAGCCCGAAGCTCACGACCGGCCGGCGCGCCGCCAGTTCGCGCCACAGCCTGGCATGGGGATCGTCGGCATTGATGATGGCGACGCCGTCGCCGGCAAGGCCCTCGAAGATCTCGCCTTTGGCGCGGGCCACGTCCGTCAGGGTACCGAGCCCTTCGAGATGCGCGCGCTGGGCGTTGTTCACCAGCGCCACGGTCGGACGGGCCAGCCGCGTGAGCCACGCGATCTCGCCCGGATGATTCATGCCCATCTCGATCACCGCGGCACGGTGGCCGGCATGCAGCCGCAGCAGCATCAGCGGCAGGCCGATGTCGTTGTTGAGATTGCCGGTCGTCGCCAATACGCTTTCCATCGGTTCCAGATCGTCGCGCCGCTCGTGCTCGCGCATGATCGCCGCGCACATTTCCTTCACCGTGGTCTTGCCGTTGCTGCCGGTGATGCCGATCAGCGGGATGTCGAACCGGCCGCGCCAGTAGCCGCCGAGCCGGCCCAAGGCAATCCGCGTATCCGCGACATGCACCAGCGGCAAGCCCTGGCCGTGCTGCGCCGCCCACGCGTGATCGACCAGCGCGGCGGCGGCGCCACGGGCCAAGACATCGCGCACGTAGTCGTGGCCGTCGAAGCGCTCGCCCCGCAAGGCGACGAACAGTTCGCCGGCGGCGATCGAACGCGAGTCCGTCGACACGCCGGTGAAACCGTGCCCCTCGGTGGTGGCCGTGCCGCCGGTGGCCTGCGCCGCTTCGTACAGGTCCATCATCGGCGCTGCTCCAGCGCCTGTCGCGCCTGGTCGAGATCGGCAAACGGCTGGCGCACGCCGGCGATTTCCTGATACGGCTCGTGCCCCTTGCCGGCGAGCAGGACCACGTCGTTGACCTCAGCCTCGAGCACGGCGCGGCGGATCGCCAACGCGCGATCGGGCTCCACCGCGGGCGGTGCGCGCATGCCGGTGGCAATGGCGTCGATGATGGCGCCGGGCGACTCGCCGCGCGGGTTGTCGCTGGTCAGCAGCACCCGGTCGGCCAACTGCTCGGCGACGGCGCCCATCAGCGGCCGCTTGCCCGGATCACGGTCGCCGCCGCAGCCGAACACGCAGACGAGCTTGCCGCCGCGAGCCTCAGCCGTCTCGCGCAGCGTGGCAAGCGCCTTCTCCAACGCATCGGGCGTATGGGCGTAATCGACGACGATCAGCGGCAGTTGGTCGCCGCCCACCACTTGCATGCGGCCGGGCGGAGGCGTCAGCCGTGGCAGCGCGGCGGCGATCGTTTCCAGCGTCGCGCCGCCCGCCAGCAGCGACCCGATCACGGCCAGCAGGTTGGCGGCATTGAAGCGTCCGATCAATGGCGCCGAGCAGCGCACCCCGTTCAGCGTGAAGACAATGCCGGCGCCGTCGATGGACAGGTCGCGCGCGGCCAGCGTGTCACCGCGACTGACTTTCCCTTCGAGCGTGTAGCCGATGACGCGCATGCGCCCGGCCAGCGTCTCGTCGAGTTCGGCGCCGAAAGGATCGTCGAGATTGAGCACGGCCGTGCGCAAACCCGGCATGTCGAACAGCTTGCGCTTTTCGGCGGCGTAGCTCGCCATTGTTCCGTGGTAGTCGAGATGGTCGCGCGTGAAGTTGGTGAATACCGCGACATCGAAGCGCAGGTCGGCGACACGTTCTTGATGCAGGCCGATCGACGACACCTCCATGGCGCAGGCCTGCGCGCCCTGCGCGGCCAGTTCAGGCAGCAGGGCTTTCAGCACCGCCGCGCCGGGCGTGGTGTTCGGGCCGGGCACGAGGGCGCCGGGAAAGCCGTTGCCGAGCGTACCGATGACGGCGCACTTGCGGCCGAGCGCCGTCATCGTCTGGGCAATCCATTGCGTGACCGAAGTCTTGCCGTTGGTGCCGGTGACGCCGATCATGAACAGCGCGCTCACACGCCCTCCTTCACGGCCTCGGCCATGATCAGGGGCTTGAGGGGCTGGTCCTGCGGTACGCCCAGCGTGCGCAAGGCGCCGGCCATGATCTGCGCGAACACCGGGGCGGCGACGTCGCCGCCGTAGTGCTTGCCGGCCGAAGGTTCGTCGATCATCACCGCCACCACCAGTCGCGGATCGGACGCCGGCGCGAAGCCGATAAACGAGGAGACGTACTTGTCGGCGTAGGTGCCGCCATCGAGCTTATGCGCGGTGCCGGTCTTGCCGGCGACGCGATAGCCGGGAATCTGCGCTTTCGGCGCGGTGCCGCCGGGCTGCACCGCCATTTCCAGCATGGCGCGCACTTCGCGCGCGGTCTGGCCGGAAAACACGGTAGCGCTGGCGACGGGCGGCGCATCGACGCGCGTCAGCGACAAGGGCACCAGGTCGCCGTCGCGCGCGAACGCCATGTAGGCGCGCGCCATCTGGATCAGCGTCACGGAAATGCCATGGCCGTAGGACATCGTCGCCTGTTCGATCGGCCGCCAGGACTTGGCCGGCCGCAGCCGGCCGCCGACTTCGCCGGGAAAGCCGAGCTTGAGCGGCGCGCCGAAGCCCAGGCCGGCGAAGGTCTGCCACATTTCCTCAGGCGCAAAGGACAGCGCCACTTTCGCGGCGCCGACGTTCGAGGATTTCTGGATCACTTCGGCCAGGGTCAGCACGCCATGAGGATGGGCGTCATGAATGGTCGCCGAGCCGATGGTCAGCCGACCCGGCGCGGTCTGGATCGGCGTGTCGAAGCGGAATTTGCCCTTCTCCAGCGCCAGCGCCGCGGTAAAAGGCTTGAAGGTCGAGCCGGGCTCGAAGGTGTCGGTGAATGCGCGGTTGCGCAATTGCGCGCCCGCCAGCCGCACGCGGTTGTTCGGGTTGTAGGTCGGCATGTTGGCCAGCGCCAGCACCTCGCCGGTCCGCACGTCGAGCACCACCACGCCGCCGGCCTTGGCCTTGTGCTCGCCGATCGCCTGCTTGAGCAGGCTGTGCGCCAGATACTGGATCTTGGCGTCCAGCGCCAAGGTCACGTCCTTGCCTTCCTGCGGCGCCCGGATCGATTCGACGTCCTCGACGATCTGGCCGCGCCGGTCCTTGATCACGCGCCGGCTGCCGGGCTTGCCCATCAGCAAGCCGTTCATCGCCAGTTCGACGCCTTCCTGCCCTTCGTCGGCCACGCCGGTGAACCCGAGCAAGTGAGCCATGACGTCCCCCGAGGGGTAGTAGCGGCGATACTCCGTCTGTTCGTGGATGCCCCGCAGTTTCAGCGCCTCCACCTTGTCGGCGACGTCGGGCGGCACCTGCCGCTTGACGAAGACGAAGTCCCGCTCGGAAGCCAGCTTGCGGTTGAGCTCGCGCACGTCCATGTCCAGCAGCCCGGCGAGTTGGCGCGCCTCGGCCGGCTTCAGGCTGGCATCCTCGGGGATGGCCCAGACCGCCTTGACCGGCGTCGACACCGCCAGCACATCGCCATGCCGATCGAGAATGCGCCCGCGCGTCGCGGAGATCTCAATGGTGCGCTCATAGCGCGACTCGCCCTTCTTCTGCAGGAAGTCGTTCTGAAATCCCTGCAGATAGAACGAACGGCCGAGCAGCACGAGGAAGCTGCCAAGCAGCAGCAGCACGACGAAGCGCGAGCGCCCCGGCGCCAGGCGGTGGGTCAGGATCGGGCTGCTGGCGAACTTCATCGCGGCGCCGCCTCGAGTTGCACGACCTGCGCCGGCGCGGGCGGCCGCATGGCCAGCCGCTCGCGGGCGATCTTCTCGATGCGCGCATGGCCGGCCCAGGTGCTTTGCTCCAGCTGCAGCTGACCGAACTCGACCTCGAGTTCGCGCATGCGTGACTGCTCCCGCTCGTACTCGACGAAGAGCTTGCGCGCGCGGTGGTTGGCGGCCACGGTGGCCAGCGCGCAGACCAAGGCGACGAGCAGCAGGATGAAGTTCAGGCGCAGCATGTCGGCGTCAACAGCGTTCGGCCACTCGCATGACCGCGCTGCGGGCGCGCGGATTGGCCGCCAGTTCGGCGTCGCCCGCACGCACCGCCTTGCCTATCGGGCGCAGCTTCGGCGCCGGCATGTCCGCGGCGCGCACCGGCAGGCGCTTCGGCAAGTGCGGCGGCTGGCTCTCGCCGCGCATGAAGCGTTTGACGATGCGATCCTCGAGGGAGTGAAAGCTGATCACGACCAGTCGCCCGCCGACGGCAAGACGATCCACGCATTGCGGCAGGACTAGCGATAGCTCCTCAAGCTCCCGATTGACGTGAATCCGCAGGGCCTGAAAGCTGCGCGTCGCGGGGTGCAAGCCCGGCTCACGCGTGCGGACGGCCTTCTCAACGAGCGCGGCAAACTGTCGCGTGGTTGAAATACCGTGTTCGCACCGAGCAGCAACAACCGCCTTTGCAATCGCATGAGCAAACCGTTCTTCGCCATAGTCCCTGATCACCTTTTCGATGTCACGTTGTTCGGCCCGCGCCAGGAATTCGGCCGCGGTCTCCCCCTCGCTCGTGTCCATGCGCATGTCCAGCGGCGCATCGAAACGAAAACTCATCCCTCGCTCGGGCGTGTCCAACTGCGGCGAGGACACGCCCAGATCCAGCAGCACCCCATTCACCTGTCCGACATTCGCCTCATCCAGCACCTGCCCCAAACGGCTGAACGCCGAATGAACCAGACGCAGGCGTGGATCGTCGATCAGCCGTCCCGCCGTCACCGCCGCCGGATCGCGATCCAGCGCCACCAGCCTGCCCTGCTCACCCAGCCGCGCCAGGATTTCCCGGCTATGGCCGCCTCGCCCGAAAGTGGCATCGACATAGACGCCGGCCGCCGCCACCGCCAGCGCCGTCGCCGCCTCGCTCAGCAGGACGGGGGCGTGCCCGCCGACGCTCACAACGCCAGATCGGCCAACCCGGGCGGCAACAACTTGTCCCCCAGGGCAAAAATCTCTTCCTGCTGCTGCTTCCATCCCGCATCGGACCACAACTCGAAATGCTGGCCTTGTCCCACCAGCCAGACGTCCTTTTCGAGACCGGCGTATTGGCGCAGTTCGGGGCTGACGAGCACGCGACCCGCCGAATCCATCTCCAGATCGACCGCGAAGCCGACCAGCAGACGACGCAGCTTGGCTGATTGCGCCTCGAGGCTTGGCGCCGCGAGAATCTTGGCCCGAATCGGCGCCCAGTCGGGAGCCGGATAAAGCAGCAAACAGCGATGGGGATGCGCCGTCATGACCAGGCGGCCTTCGGCGGCGGCGAGCAACGATTCGCGGTGACGCGCCGGGATCGCCATGCGACCCTTGGCGTCGAGACTCAGCGATGTCGCCCCCTGGAACATGCATTCCCCTTGATTAGAGGGCCTAGGAATCCATTTATTCCCACTTTCCCCCACTTCTTCCCACTCTACGGAAGATGGAAATGACGGTCAAGGGGGAATTAGCGAAATTTTCTGTGCCAACAATGACTTACGGCGCTTATCGGCAGAATCTTTGAAAAATTTTCCCCTTTGAAAACAATGGGGATAGAAATCAAAGTAAAAGTGAATTGTGAGAAGTGGAAGCCCGCCGATAAGCCGGGTTCTGTCGTGGGCAGCCATTCCTCTGGGACCGCCGTTGCCGACGGCCTCTAGCAGCCTACCCGGGAGCGACGCGAGCAACGTCATGACTCCCCTATTTGGCCTTGCCCCGGATGAGGTTTGCCGTGCCGTCCCTGTTACCAGGTCCGCGGTGGGCTCTTACCCCGCCATTTCACCCTTGCCGGTTCTTGCGAACTTAGGCGGTATCTTTCTGTTGCACTGTCTGTCGCCTTGGGCCGCGCCACCGAAATGGCGAAGCTTGCTGCGCCCGGCCGTTAACCGGCATCCTGCTCTATGGGGCCCGGACTTTCCTCCATGGGCTTTCACCCACAGCGGCTGCCTGGCGGACTTCCGGACGCCATTGTAGACGGCTATTCGCCGTTCGCCGCTTCCGCACCCCCGCCATTGCCGGCGGCGGCGACAAACGTGAACTGGTTGTCCTTGACCTGGAAGGTGCCGACCAGCTCGCCGGGCTCGGGCGGCGGTTCCTTGAAAGCCTCCAAGCCGCAACTCCGCAATTCGGCGACATACCAGCGCCGGCCCTGCTTCAGTATGTAGATTGCCGGTTCCGGGTTGAACACTTCGACTTTCACCTTGGCACCGGCGGTCGGTTTGAGATGATGCCGGCGTTGGCAGTCCGGAGACCGATTGACGATCACGTCGAGTTGCCAGCCGGTGCTCCAGAAATAGGGCTGGATGCGCTCCAGCGTAATCGCCACGTCGCTGCCGTTGATCAGGAAAGCGGCGGGATCCTTGGTACAGGCGCACAGCAGCAAGGCCGCGAGCGATACCGACAGGCGTTTCATGCCAGGCTCCAGGCCACCGACTCGCCGGCCCGCAGCGGCACCAGCACGTCGCTGTCGAGATACGCCTGCGTCGCCGGCACGCTCCATGGCTGCTTCACCAGCGTGATTCGCTCGGCATTGCGCGGCAGGCCGTGGAAATCGGCACCGAAATGGCTGGCGAAGCCTTCGAGTTTGTCGAGTGCGCCGGCGGCCTCGAAAGCCTCGGCATAGAGCTCGATGCCGGCATGCGCCGTATAGCAGCCCGCGCAACCGCAGGCGGCCTCCTTGGTGCCCCGGCCATGCGGCGCCGAGTCGGTGCCGAGGAAGAACTTCGGGCTGCCGGAAATCGCCGCGGCCACCAGCGCCTGGCGATGCGTTTCGCGCTTGAGCACCGGCAGGCAGTAGTGGTGCGGCCGGATGCCGCCCTGGAAGAGCGCGTTGCGGTTGAGCAGCAGGTGATGCGCCGTGATGGTCGCGGCGACGTTGGTCCCGCTGGCGCGCACGAAATCGACGCCGTCCCGGGTCGTCACGTGCTCCAGCACCAGTTTGAGCGCCGGAAAGTCCTTGAGCAACGGCGCCAGCACCGTGTCGATGAACGCCGCCTCGCGGTCGAAGATGTCGACTGCCGGATCGGTCACCTCGCCATGCACCAGCAGCGGCAGGCCGAGCTGTTCCATCTTCGCCAGCGTCGCCGCGCATTTCCGCAAATCGGTGACGCCGGCTTCCGAGTGGGTGGTGGCGCCGGCGGGATAGAGCTTCACCGCCTGCACCAAGCCGCTCGCCCTGGCTTTCTCGATCTCCGCCGGCGGCAGCTTGTCGGTCAGATAGAGCGTCATCAGCGGCTGGAAAGTCAGCCCCGGCGGTACGCCGGCAACGATGCGCTGCCGATAGGCCGCCGCCTGCTCGACCGTCGTCACCGGCGGCTTGAGGTTGGGCATGACGATGGCACGGGCGAAACGCCGCGCCGTATCGGGCAGCACGGCCCGCATGGCCGCGCCGTCGCGCAAATGCAGGTGCCAGTCGTCGGGACGCGTGATGGTCAAAGTCTGCATGGCTTCGATTCTATCCGCCCTTGAGTTCCAGCGCCCTGCGGTAGAGATCGTTCTTTGCCGCGCCGGTGACGGTGGCGGCGAGCTTCGCCGCCTGCTTCACCGGCAATTCCGCGAGCAGCGCCGCGAGCACGCGCTCCGCCTCGGCGTTCAGTCCTTCGCGAGGCGGCGGCGCCGAAACGATGACGACGAATTCGCCGCGGCGCCGATGGTCGTCGGCCGCCAGCCATGCCGGCCCCTCGTCCAGCGGCATGACGGCGATCTGCTCGAACAGCTTGGTCATTTCCCGCGCGATAACCAGCGTTCGCCCCGGCGCCAGCAAGGCCGCCAGGTCGGCAACGGTCGCTTCGATGCGATGCGGCGCCTCGTAGAACACCAGCGCCGCCGGCACCGCCTTGAGCGCCTCGAGTTCCTGTCGCCTCGCTGTCGGCTTTGCTGGCAGGAAGCCGACGAACAGAAAGCGCGCATCCGGCAATCCCGCCGCCGACAGCGCCGCCGCGGCGGCATTGGCGCCCGGCAGCGGCACGACCGCGAAACCGGCGGCGCGCACGGCGGCACTGGCGCGCGCACCGGGATCGGCAATGCCCGGCGTACCGGCATCCGAGATCAGCGCCACGCGCCGGCCGGCGCGCAAGGCGTCGATCAGTTTGCCGGTCGCGGCCGCTTCATTGTGCTCATGCAGCGCGAGCGTCGCCGCCCGAATGCCGTGATGGTCGAGCAGCCGCCGGGCATGGCGGGTGTCTTCGCAGGCGATCAGGTCGGCGGCACGCAGCGTCTCCAGCGCCCGCAGCGTGATGTCGCCGAGGTTTCCGATGGGCGTGGCGACGACATACAATGCCGACGTCGTATTGGGATTTTCCATGGAGAGGATTGTCCAGCGCTCATGACCACAGCGCAAGCCCGGGGCGCCGCCGCCGAAGCGGCCGCCGCCGAATTTCTGGCGGCGCGCGGCCTGGCGCTCGTCGAGCGCAACTTCCGCGTTCGCGGCGGCGAAATCGACCTGATCTGCCGCGACGGCGAGACGATCGTCTTCGTCGAAGTGCGCCTGCGCCGGCGATCCGATTACGGCGGCGCGGCGGCGAGCATCCTCGCCGCCAAGCAGGCGAGGATCGTTCTGGCGGCGCGCCACTGGCTGGCACGCCGCCGCCTGCGCCAAAGTCCGTTCTGCCGCTTCGACTGCGTGCTGATCGACGGCGATCGCCTCGAATGGCTGAAGAATGCGTTTTCTGCTGATTAGCCTGCTGCTCGTCGCCGCGCCCCTACAGGCCCAGACCCTCAAGATTCTGGTGCAAAGTTCGCCGCTCGCCGGCTTCCAATACCACGCGGCCGGGGAACTTTGGTCCGAGTTGCGGGTCGGCGATTCTTTGGCCCTGATCCGCGAACCCGAGAATCCCCATGACAGCAACGCCGTACGCGTCGAATGGCGCGGCCGCATGCTCGGCTATCTGCCGCGGACCGAGAATCGGGCGGTCGCCGCTGAAATGGATCGCGGCAGCTCCGTTTCCGGCCGGATCGCAAAATTGCGCGAGCACCGGAACCCTTGGCAGCGCGTGCTGATCGAAGTGTTTGTCACCCTTTAGCCGGCCATTTCCAGCCGCTTGCCACCGGACTCGACCTCTAGAATCCCCTACCATGAATCTCATCGATCGCATCCGCGGCCAGTTCGCCGATAGCGTCGCCGCCAAGCAGGCGGCCATGGCGGCGATGGCCGCCCCCATCGCCGCGGCCGCCGAGGCGATGACCGCCACACTGCGGGCGGGCGGCAAGATCATGGCCTGCGGCAATGGCGGATCCGCCGCCGATGCGCAGCATTTCGCCGCCGAGTTGCTCAACCGCTTCGAAATGGAAAGAGCGCCGCTGGCCGCCGTCGCCCTGACCACCGATACCTCGACGCTGACCTCGATCGCCAACGATTATCACTACGACCTGGTTTTCGCCAAGCAAGTACTGGCGCTGGGCCGCCCCGGCGACGTGCTGCTGGCGATTTCCACCTCGGGGAATTCGCCCAACGTTCTGGCCGCCATGCAGGCCGCGCAATCCAAGGGCGTGCGCGTGGTGGCCCTGACCGGCAAGGAAGGTGGCAAGATGGCCACTGCGCTGAAACCCGACGATCTGCATCTTTGCGTTCCCGCCGACCGCACGGCCCGCATCCAGGAAGTGCACCTCCTGGTCCTGCACTGCCTGTGCGACGGCATCGACACCCTGCTCCCCGGAGAAACGACATGAAAGCACGCATTCTGATCCTGTCCGCCATCACAGCAACGCTGCTCGCCGGCTGCTTTCCCGCCGCCGTGGTGGGCGTCGGCGCTGGCGCCCTGATGGTGGCCGACCGCCGCATCACCGAAACCTATCTCGCCGACGAAGCGATCGAGATGCGCGCATCCAGCCGGATCGGCGAGAAGTTCGGTTCGGAGGCACATGTCAACGTCACCTCCTACAACCGCATGCTGCTGCTGACCGGCGAGGTTCCCACCGCCGAGGCCAAGGCGGAGCTCGGCAAGATCATGGCGACCGTGCCGAACGTCAAGTCGGTCAGCAACGAAGTGCTGGTCGCGCCCGCCAGCACCATTGCCGGGCGCAGCACCGACACCTACACGACGTCCAAGGTCAAGGCCCGGTTCGTCGATTACAACAAGTTCGCCGCCAACAAGGTCAAGGTCGTCACGGAGTGGGGCACGGTGTTCCTGCTCGGCCTGGTGACGCAGCGCGAGGCCGACGAAGCCGTCGATATCGCCCGCACCACCGGTGGCGTGCAGAAAGTGGTGCGCCTGTTCGAGATCATTCCCGAGGATGAGGCGCGCCGTCTCGACTTGACGTCTTCCGACAGCAAGACCGCGCCGGCGAAGTAAGCTGATGGCCAGCAGCGCGGCTTTTGAAGCCAAGATCTGCGCGCCGGCCGATCTGCCAGCCCGTCTGGCCGGCTTGCCGAGGCCGCTGGTGTTCACCAACGGCTGCTTCGATGTCCTCCATCGTGGCCACGTCACCTACCTCGCCCAGGCGCGGATGTTGGGCATGAGCCTGCTGGTGGCGGTGAATAGCGACGCCTCGGTGCGCCGGCTGGGCAAGGGCCTCGACCGCCCGATCAACGCTCTGGACGACCGCATGGCGGTCCTCGCGGCGCTCGAGTCGGTTTCCCTGGTGACCTGGTTCGACGAAGACACGCCGCTCGAGCGCGTCATGGCCAGCCGCCCGGACATTCTGGTCAAGGGCGGCGACTGGCCGGTGGAAACGATCGTCGGTGCACGCGAAACGCTCTCCTGGGGCGGCGCGGTCCACTCCATCCCGTTCATTCACCAGCGCTCGACGACGGCGCTGGTGGAGAAAATCAAGCGCCTGTAATCGTCCGCTTGCCGATCGCCTCGCGCACCAGGCCGATGTGGCTGCGCAAGGTGTAGTACATGTCCGAGAACGCCTTCGGCGTCGGCATGTGATTGACGTCCGCCTCGATGGCGTCGAGGCGCGCCAGCCAGGTCTCGCGCTGCTCGGGAGTCGGGTTGTCCTCTACCTCGGCTTCCAGGAACTTGAGTTCGCCGTAGCGCCGATAAATCCGCGAGCGCACGCGCCAGCCATAGATCGCCGGTGCCAATTTGACGATCGGCAAGAGCAGCGCAAACACGGGAATCACCATCACCACCAGACGATCGATCAGCGTGGCGGCCCAGAACGGCAGATAGCGCTGCAGAAAGGGCTTGCCGGACTTGTAGTAGCGCTCCGCTTCCTTCGACAGCGCGAACGCGCCGGTCGCAGCGTGCGGAAATTCGCCCGGCTTCTGGAACACCCCCGGCCCGCCATGAGCCTCGGTCGCCGCCTGCATCAGCAGATCGACCAGCGCGGGATGCATGTCTTCGCGCACCAGGACGCTTGCCATGGCGGCGACCAGCGTGACATCGGCGCCGGGAAGATCGCGGCTCAGATCCACCGCGCCTCGCGGCAACACGATCTTTGACAGATAGGGCAGTTGCCGCGTGTAAGCATCGGCCTGGGCCAAGCTCATCAGGCGTACGCCGTCGGCGTAGAGCAGCGACCAGACGGCCGCCGACTGCGTCGGGCCGACGACGAAGGCCGCATCGATTTCCCCCTTGCCGAACATGTCCACCAATCCCGTGCCGCCCTTGGCGACGAGCGTGGCGTTGTCGGCCCCGATGCCGTTGACCCGCAGAACTTCCAAGGCCAGATATCGCGTGCCGCTGCCTTCGCCACCGACGGCGATCCGCTTGCCCTTGAGCTGCAGTATCTGATCGAGCTTTCCGGAAGCCGGCACCAGGCCGGCTCGATAGAACACCCAGAGCGGTTCGTAGAAGAACGCGCCCAACGATCGCAACGCTTCGTCTTCCCGCGCCTCGCCCGAGCCGCCCTGAAAGAAGGCGGCATCCACCTCGATCGAATCGTCGCGCAGGCGCGCCAGATTTTCGATCGAACCCGCCGAAGGCATTTCCACCAGGCTGACGCCGTAGCGTCCGAGGAAATCGGCATAGACCGCTGCAAAGCGCTGGTAGGCGCCGCCTTCGGCTCCGCTGCTCAGGACAAGCTTGTCGGGGGGCGCCGGCTGGATGAACCGGGACGCACCCCAGAAACCGGCGACGAGTATCGCCAGCAGCGGCAGGGCGACGATCAGCAGGTCCCGCCGCGAGTATTAACGGGATGTCATCGTCGAAATCGTTGAAGCCGCCGCCGGTCGCCGCGGCAGCGGGCTTCGCCGGCGCCGTTCGACCGCCGCCGCTGCTCTCGCGCGGGCCGCTGTCGCCCATGCCTTCGCGGCGGCCGAGCATCTGCATCTCGTTGGCCTCGATTTCGGTGGTATAGCGTTCCTGGCCTTCCTTGTCGGTCCATTTGCGCGTGCGGATGCGCCCCTCGAGGTAGACCTGCGAACCCTTCTTCAGATACTGGCCGGCGATCTCGGCAAGCTTGCGATAGAACACCACGCGGTGCCACTCGGTAATTTCCTTCTTGTCGCCCGACTGCTTGTCCTTCCACGATTCCGTGGTGGCCACGCGGATGTTGCAGACCGCGTCGCCATTGGGCAT